>JAZLAG010000009.1:0-12803 GCA_045613085.1 Acutalibacteraceae bacterium
CCAATAATGTTACTAAATGTTTTCTTGTTTTTATAAGAGAATTTTGCATTCTTCTGTAAAATCTAAAAAATATAACAAAATCGTATCATTTGGTTGGTATATTCACCAATTTCAAATGATACGATTTTGTTGTTTTTATAACATTATAATATGCCGTCGTAGACCCGAAATTTTCAATTTTCAAGGTGAAAATCTCGTTCTATGTGCTTTTTTATTTCAATCATTAACTTCAATAATCCTCAACGCTTCTTCTACTGTCAGTTCACCCTTTATATATTTATCCCTTGCAACTGATGCAGCTTCTCGCCAATCTAAATATTCATCGAATGAAATTCCTTTAGGTAGTTCTTCAATAGTCCATGTAGCACGCTCGTATCTCTTGTACATTTTCTGTTTGGTACGTTCATATATTCTTAGTACAGAATCTGTATCTACTGCCATTTGGTGTTTAATAGCTGGGGCTATTTCTTTACAAGTCTTACCTTCAGAAATAATCCTGTCACAATACAAAGTTTTCTTTCGTGTTCTTGGAATGAAGAATTGTCCGCAACAAAGACAACGAGATACATTAGGATTGGAATTTAAAAAGTTCATCAAAAGAAATTGGAAATAACTTTTGGTTGAAGTGAAACGGTATTGCATTTCAAGTTTATCATTAAAAGAATAACTTTGTGCAAATGAACCTTGGGTAAGATTTGCATATCGTTCTTCAAAATCTAATGGCGTACCAGCAGAAAGGTCCTCTAAAATTTCTCGTAATTGAATATAGAAAAATACTGGCTCAGCAATCTGTTCGCAAATTGCTTTTTTTGTTTGATACACATGCATAGGTGTACCATCATCTTCTGTTGTATGCTCAAGAAGTGCAAATCTTAACAATGAACCGAGTACTGGATAACTATCTTCTATGTCGTAAACTAATTCGTTTGCTTCGGTCAGTAGAGCATCAAATGTATCCATATCGACTTCACCGAAATGGTCAGGGTCGTCAGATTCTACAGCTTCAGATAACTCTTCTATTTTACATAAAGAATCAATGTAAGTGCTGTAATCAAGTTCTGCATACCAGACTAATTCTTCACCAATGGTAGTTTCATTAAGTTCAGTTTCGCCCTTGTTTCTGACAAGGGTTCTTTTTATTTTATTGTCTTTTTGTGATGTTACATAAAGTCCTGGTGCTCTTTTCATAAGTAAATTTTCACCCTTGTCTTAAATTAAACTTTTGAATTTTTAAAAAGTTCACTCGTTCATTTAAGGAACGAGTTTTGTCAGTTAGAATTATATCACAGACAGGCGGAAAAGAAAAGCCTGTCGATACAATTGAATAAGTCTGGCCAACAGGATATGTGGGACCGAGTGGATTGAGCGATGACAACAGAAGAAATTCTGTGCCGCAGGAGAAAGGTGTGAAAGCACCCTCGAAAGAGGATCGGCAAGCCTACCACTCCCACAAAACGCGCTGTACGCCCTTGTAGTGTGAATAAAAATCTACAGGGAGCAGCGTAGGAACGATGTTGGGTGAGACAGACAAAAACGCATTCCACGAGGAAGTCATACAAACTTTCTCTTGTAGGAACTAATCGCGGAATGCACATCAAAAAACGAGGTGGTGAAAATTGCACTCATAAGTACAAGATGGGGTGCAAAAAATTTGCACGCTTTAAACAAAGAATAGAGCGTCAAGAAAAAGTCGTAAAATCCCGTGAAATCTATGCACAGTTCAGGAGTTTCGACAAGTTACCCAGCTTTGCTGGGGCAAGCAGAGCGTCCGGATATCCGGTCGCAAAATTCACGGGCAGTAGCCCGAACCCACTATGAAAGGAGAATGTATATGGGTGAAAAGAGAAAGCGTGATAAGACGCTAACAATTCGACTTACTGAGTCAGAAAAAACGATGATTGAAAAGAAAGCGAGTAAGGCAAAATTGAATCTTACCGAGTACATAATTTCAGTTTCTTCAAAGAGTAAAATCTCTGTTACTGAAGATACAAAACCATTGTTGTTGGAATTAAAACGAATCGGTAATAACATAAATCAGATTGCTATGAAGATAAATTCTGGCGTGGTTAGTTCATATAACTTCGATGAAGTTATCTCGTTGCAACGAAAAATTTATGAGCAATTGTTGTTGCTTGTTGGTAAAAACTGATGGCAACTTTTCAATATATTAAAGAAAGTAAACAGACAATCAGTGCAATGAAAGGTGTCATAAATTACTGTGTTCAGGATAAAAAAGTTTATGATGAAGACAGCAACCGAAGACTTGTAAGCGGAGTTAATTGTGATGGCGAAAATGCTTTTACTGAATTTATGTTTACAAAAGAAAGTTACAAGAAAACTGATGGAATGAATTTCTATCAGTATGTGCAATCGTTCTCGCCAGATGAAAAAATATCTGCTGAAGACGTTCACAAAATTGGTCTTGAGTTTGCTGAAAAAGCGTGGCCAGGATATGAAGTTCTGGTTGCAACTCATAGCGATGCAGACCATCTGCATAATCATTTCGTTATCAATTCTGTCAGTTTTGAAAACGGAAAAAAGCTTCGTCAACCACCAGATACTGTCAAAAAGTTGCGTGGACTTAACGATGATATTTGTAAAAGTCACGGACTTTCTGTTCTTGAACCTTACACTAAAAGTGGTGATAAGTTGTCAACAAGAGAGTATCGTGCAGCTGAAAAAGGTGACAGTTGGAAGTTCAGATTGATGTCTGAAATTGATAACGCTATGAAAAAATCTGGTAGCAAAAATGATTTCTTTAAAGAAATGAATAAACAAGGTTACAAAGTTACTTGGACAAAGGAAAGAAAATATATTACTTTCATTTGTCCTGATGGAAAGAAATGTCGTGACATAAAATTACACGATGAAAAATATTTGAAGGAGAATATGGAATATGAATTACAACTCAGAGCAATGCTCTACAACAAGAAAAAATACTATGATAGCGAATCTGGTAGAAAAGAATTCGCAGAATATACAGAACCTAAGTCAGAGTTCAATGCCTGTGATGGTTCCGATTCAGGAAAAGGATTGGGATACAATGGTGGAACTTCTGAGTATGAATACGGAACTTTATCCGAAGATAATGGAATTGTTCACCAGACTTCTGACAGCAAGAAGAATGGAAGAAATAATGAATGTCTGGTCGGAGAGTCAAGAAACAATGAGCAAAGAATCATTGATGAGGATGGAAAAATTCCTGGAGACTTATCTGAAGAAAACGGAAAGTACACTGGAAGAAATGAAGCGTCAAGAAATACAGGTTGGGAACAGAATCGACGAGATTACGAACGCTTCATTGGAAAAGATAGAGTGGTTAACAATGAAAGCGGACGACGCAGCAAGAATGTTAACCAGACGAAAAGTTCAAATTCAGTTAGGAATAGGAATGCTCGTGTCCTCAATAACGTCGGTACTGTCTGTTCTGCTTTGTCAGCTCTTGGTTCAATAGGTGGCAAACGCAAAGATGATGAAGATGAAGAACCTGATGTTACGATGGGTGTAATTGCTGGCGTTGCAATCGGAACTGCTTTAGCAATACACGAATACAAGAAAGAAAAAGAAAGGAAAATTGCAAATGGAATTGAAAACAAAATTGATAAATCAACATCTGCATACAACAATCAGTATGAAGATGAAAACAATGAAGAAAATGAAAACGAAGAATACACCGGACCAGTTATGTCTGGTATGTAAGATGAAATAAATTAAGAAAGGAATGTGATACGGTCGTGGTTTTATGCCACGCCAATTTATAAAAAAGAATACCTTACCTTGTCCTTATAATATACATGTAAACAGGGGGTGGTGCTATGAGTAAACCGATTATTACCGAGAAACTTGTTAAGAGTTCAGAAATAAAGTTAGGTAATCGTTTTATTATAGTTGAAGAATATGCCCCAAACCTCACCAGAAATGACTTCGAATTTGCCGAGATGAATATAAAAAATACTTTAGCAAAGGCTTTCGGAAATAATGAAGAATAGTCTGGACTTTGCAAGCCAATTAAGGTATTGTGTGTTTGGCTTAGTGTGTCATAGAAAGGTGATTAATCTATGATAGCAATTTATGCCAGACAATCGGTAGAAAAAGAAGACAGTATTTCAATCGAATCTCAGATTGAAATGTGTGAGTATGAAGCACGTGGTGAGGAATATGTAGTATATAAGGATAAAGGTTTTAGCGGTAAAGATACCAACCGTCCCGAGTTCCAGAAAATGATGAAGGACATTAAATCGGGTAAAAAAGGTATCACAAAAGTTATAGTTTATAAGCTTGACAGAATCAGCAGAAGTATCCTTGACTTCTCAACTATGATGGATACCTTCAGTAAATTAAAAGTCGAGTTCTCTTCGGCAACCGAAAGATTTGATACAAGTACACCTATGGGTAGAGCAATGCTTAATATCTGTATTACCTTTGCTCAGCTTGAGAGAGAAACTACTCAGCAACGTGTTCGTGATAACTACATAGCACGTTCACAAAAAGGTTTTTATATGGGTGGACCTGTACCAATGGGATTTAAAAGAGTTGATGTAACCATAGACGGAATTAAAACTGCAATGTATGAACAGATTCCTGAAGAGGTAGAAGTAGTTAAAAAGGTCTATGAAATGTATTCAAGTGTGAATAACTCTTGTTACGATATTGCAGAAGCAGTTCGTAATATGCCATCTTCAGCAGTAAGAAAAAGGGTAGTAACACGTGCAAGAGTACAGGATTTTATCAAGAATCCCATTTATGTAAAAGCCGATATGAATATATATAATTTCTATAAATCAAAGGGTACAAAAATTATAAATCCGCCTGAAGATTTTATCGGTACAAACGGTTGTTATTTATACAGAGGAGATAAAGACACAAGTAAGCAAACAGATTTGTCAAATGCAGTTCTGGTTATTGCACCTCACGAAGGTTTCATTGATTCTGATTTGTGGATTGCTTGTCGTGAAAGAGCATTGGCTCAACAACAAATCAAGCGTAACCCTAAAGCGAAGAACACTTGGCTTGCAGGTCTTATTAAATGTGGTAATTGTGGCTATGCAATTGTTAAGAAAACCTATGAAGCAAAGAATGTAAGTTACTTCTTATGCTCACGGAAAATGAATGACAAATTGTGTAGTGGTGCTGGAACAATTCATTCAGATGAATTCGAAAATGCTATTTACGAAAAAATGAAAGAAAAGTTGTCAGCATATAAAGAGATTGAACAGAAAGTTGATTTACAATCTGACCACAGAATTGAAGAACTGAAATTAAGAATTGCTGAAATTGACGAAGAGATTCTTGAAATAGTCAAAGGTGTTAAAGATGCAAGTGCAACGGTTATGAAATACATAAATCAAAATGTTGAAGAATTGGAAACTGAAAAGAAACGAATAGAAGCTGATATCCAGAGATTAAGCAATAACAATTCATCGACACAAGAAAAAGTTATATGTGATTTCGAGAAGTTTAATGAGCTCTCTTTTGAACGAAAAAGAGAAATTGCAAATGCCATTATAAAGCGAATTTATGTGACAAAAGACAAACTTGAGATAATCTGGAATATTTAATAAAAAAGTCGGGCAGAACGCCGATTCTGCCCGATATATAAGGATTTATTTTTTCCAGATTGACTACACGTATCGCCAAACCTCTGATAATGCACAACTTCACGTTCACGAAGGAATTTAATCGGGTCACGAACGTCAGGGTCGTCTATGAGTCTTAAAAGATTGTCATAGGTGACTCTTGCTTTTTGCTCTGCGGCAAGGTCTTCGTGAAGGTCTGCAATAACGTCGCCCTTAACCTGCATTGAGAATGCGCTGTATGGCGCACCACTTGCAGCGGTAGGGTACACGCCAGTTGTGTGGTCTGTGAAATAGGCATCAAAGCCCGCCTTTTTAATCTCGTCAATAGTGAGATTTCGTGTGAGCTGATACACGATTGCACCAATCATCTCAAGGTGCCCCAACTCCTCAACACCTACATCCGTGAGAAGGCCTTTGAGTTCCGGGTAAGGCATTGAAAATCTTTGTGAAAGATATCTGAGTGATGCCCCCAATTCACCATCTGGACCGCCGTACTGGCTAATAATAACCTTAGCAAGTGCCGGGTTCGGGTTTTTAATATTTACCGGATATTGAAGCTTTTTCTCATAACTGAACATATATTAGCACACGCCTCCTGTAAAATCCCATGGCCAAGGGTCACTAAGCCATTCTGTAGTGTTACAGCACTCTGCCGTAAGTGCGCCGTACTTTTCTGTATATTCTTTACGCAACATATCCGCTTCCGCCTCATGCTTTTTGCACAGAGCCACTGCGTTCTGGTCGCAAGGATGTGTGTCGAGGTACAAATGAAGCTCCCACATTGCGAATTGTGCGGCTGAAAGCTTCCTGAGTAATTTTTCGCGCTCATTCATTTACATCTACCTCCAAAAAATGGCTTATCTAAAACAGGGAATAGAGTTCCGTTTTGTAAAGCAACTTCAGAACAATAAACATTTGTATCAAGTTGATATGGCACATAAGCCATGGTAACTGTGGTGTCAACTGGTAATGAAGTTTTTGGGCAAGATGGTTGCCAGTGCAAATAATTTGCATTCATTCTGTTAGAAAAGTTATCCATCAAAAATCTCCTTTTTTGTTTGATTACCATCTAGAATATACTATGTTGTTTAATAAAAAATGTTACGTTTAAGCAAAATGTCTAAAAAAGAATTTAAAAATCGTTTTTTTGCACAAATGGAAAAATAACCTAAAATATTGACCAAAAAATCTAAAAATAGTATAATAATTAGCGTAGGTCTATATGAACCCGATATAGATTCGGTGTGTGATTTTTTCAAAGAAGCGAAATTTGAGAAAATAGGGGTAAAAGAAAAATGGCGAAAAAAATTATTTCGATTAAAGGCAGAGTAGTGGTCTCATTTGTCGTAGTTGGTATTTTTTGTATTATCGGTGGTATAATGGCTTCATTCTTTATGAGCAAAAGTAATACCGAGTACGGCAAACTTATTACAAACTATGGTTTTGCTCAGGGCGATTGCGGTAGAGCAATTCAAGATTTCTGTTTAGTTGATGAATATATTCACGACTATGTTTCTTATTATGATGAAGAACGTCGTGCTTTTTGTCGTTCACAACTCGGTATGTATCAGGAATCATTTAATGAGAATTTTGCACTTGTAAAAGAAACTTTACAATCTGAAGAAGAAATGGCTCTTTATGAAGATGCTGTTACTGCTTTTGCTACTTATGGTGAAATTGCGGCAGATATTATGACAGAACGTGATGAAAAAGGTGCATCACCGGAAGTGATTGCTGAACTTCAAGGCAGATTTATTGATGAGCTTGATGTTGAATATGACAAGATTGATGCTGCATTAAATGGTATTATGGAATTAAAAGTTGTTGCCGGTGATAATGGTCACGAAGCTATGCAAAAACAAGCAACCGTAATAATTATATTTATTATGACGTTTATTACTCTTGCGGTTATTGCTTCAAACCTCATGGGCTATAAGTTGGCTGTGGATATTGCTAATCCGGTAAAAGCGTGTGCCGAAAGACTTAATAAATTAGGTCAGGGTGATTTAACTTCTGAGGTTATAAGCAAAACAAAGTATGATGATGAAACAAGAGTTTTAGCGAATGCAACACAGGGTATAGTTGATGATTTTAATACTATTATAAATGATCAGAGCTATATGTTAGGTGAAATTGCTCAGGGTAATTTTGATATTGAATCACAGAATGAAGAGGCTTACAAAGGCGATTTCAGACCACTTCTTGATTCACTTAACAAAATCGTTGTGGATTTAACTGATACAATGTATCAGATTTATCAGGGGTCAGATCAGGTCGCAAACGGTGCAGACCAGGTAGCAAGTGGTGCTCAGGCTCTTTCGCAAGGCGCAACAGAGCAGGCAAGCAGTGTTGAACAGCTTTCTGCTACAATAGTGGAAATTTCGGAACATATTAATGCAACTGCTAAGAACGCAGTTGAAGCGACAGAGCAGGCTAATACAGCTTCAAGCGGTATTAATGGTAGTAACGCAAAGATGCAAGAAATGGTTCTTGCTATGAACGATATTACAAATACATCTAACGAAATCAGCAAGATTATTAAAACTATTGATGATATTGCATTCCAGACAAATATCCTTGCTCTTAATGCCGCAGTTGAAGCAGCAAGAGCAGGTGCTGCTGGTAAGGGCTTCGCGGTTGTTGCTGATGAGGTTCGTAACCTCGCCGGTAAATCTGCAGAGGCAGCAAAGAGTACTACAGTTCTCATTGAAAATGCAATAAGTGCTATTGCAAACGGTACGAAGATTGCAGATGAAACTGCACATGCACTTCTTGAAGTGGTTGAAAAGGTTAACTCTGTAACCGCTAAGATTGACGAAATTGCTACCGCTTCAGAGGAACAGGCAACTGCAGTTACACAGCTTAAGGGTGGTGTTGAACAGATTTCTTCTGTTGTTCAGACTAACTCTGCAACCAGTGAGCAAAGTGCTTCTGCTTCAGAAGAACTTTCAGGGCAAGCTCAGACACTTAAACAAATTGTTTCTGCTTTCAAGCTTAAAAATGTTGAAACCTCAGCTTCAAAATCATTAGGCTATGAGGTATCAGAGACAGAAGTAGTTGAAAGCTTCGATTTGTATGATGATAAGTATTGATAGTTGGCTAGGGACTAGGAATTGGGAAACAGGAAACAGGAAACAGGAAACAGGAAACAGGAAACAGGAAACAGGAAACAGGAAACAGAATCTTTCTGTTCACTAATGAAATTTATTTATAAGTTTTAATTTGTAAGAAAAGGACTTATTATTTAGGGTTTTGATTAACCAAAAATAATAAGTTCTTTTTATTTGTTTTATTAAATGATATCATTAGCCATTAGCCTCTAGTCCCTAGTCCCTAGCCAAACTAGCCAACCAGCCAAACCAACTAATAACTAACAACTAAATTTAGCACCATTGCTATTGACATATTCTGTAAAAAGTCCTATAATAGCAATGATGCTAAATTTGAGGAGTTATAAAATGGCGAAAAGAAAAATTATTAACACAAAATTAGAAATACTACAATGTTCAATGGAGTTATTTTTAGAAAAGGGTTACACGGCTTCTTACGTTACTACTATAGCCCAAAAGCTCGGTATAAGTACGGGTAATTTAACCTTTCATTTTCCCACAAAAGAGCATTTGTTAGCAGAGCTTGTCAAAGAGCTTTGTGTGTTTCAGTGGCAGACTATGGAGAAAGCCGCAACCGATGGAAAAAGCTCGTTGTTAGCGTATCTACTTGAACTTGCAACTATTGCTTCGGTGTGCGATGAAAACCCTGTTGCAAAAGATTTTTACCTTTCAGCGTACACTCATTCGTTACCACTGAAAATTATTCGTGAAAGTGATACACACAAGACGAAAACAGTGTTTTCAGAGTATTGCAAGGGTTGGTCAGAAACCGATTTTATAATTGCAGAAAATATTGTTTCGGGTATTGAGTATTCTATGCTCGTAACAGAAGATACCGAAGAAGTATCTTTAGAAAAACGAATTGAGAGTAGTCTCGACGTTATTATGAAACTATATGACGTGCCTGAGAAAATAAGAAAGTCGTTACTGCAAAGCGTACTCAGTATGGATTACAGAGAAATAGGACGAAATATATTAAACGAGTTTTGCATATATGTTGATGAAAAAAACAAGTCTCAGTTAGAAAAAATAGCAAAATAAGATTTTTAATATAGATTAAACTACAAAGGAGTAAATTTTTATGAAAAAAACCATATCAATCATCCTTGCAATCTTAATGATTGTAGGAACAATGCCTTTTGCTCTTGCGGTGGAGGAAGAGGCCGGCACCGATATTATTGATGCCACCAACATGACCGCTGACGAACTGAAAGATGCTGTTGATGCCGCCCTGGCTGCCGGATACACCGCCATCTCCGTCAATCTTGTCGAGGATGCCGAGTCTGATATGTTCTCTGCCATTACAGCACCCCTCGCTGCTGACGGTATTGAAGAAGGAAGCATTGACCTGACTATCAGCGGTGCAACTACAGTTCCTGACTATACATTCGCTGCTTATGAAGAAATGAACGAAAATTATAGAGCCTGTGCGGTATTGCGATCTGTCACTTTGACAGATGCCACAACAATTGGTGAAGGTGCATTTGCGGAATGCAAAAAAATGACCTATTTCTCTGCACCAAAAGCCATTACGATTGCATATGAAGCATTTTCTTCTTGCTATTCACTTATCAAAGTAAATCTTCCTTCAGCCCGTACCATCGGACTTTTGGCATTCGCGTCATGTGGAGCCTTGAAGGAAGTTTCTTTACCTGAGTGTACCTCCATAGGCGATAGTGCATTTATCTCATGTTTTGAGATGGAAACTATTTATGCACCAAAAGTAACAACAATTGGTTCATATGCATTTCAAGGCTGTGAGAGCGCGTTAAAGACTCTTACCCTTGGAGCTGTCACATCTGTTGAGCATAACCTCTATGGAATTTTCCATAAAAATAACGAAGACGATATGAAAAAGATTGACCTGTTCCTTTCATGTGAACAGAAGGCAATGGCCTATAACAGCAGTACAAAGTATTGGACTGCCACAGGTGAAGCCTTTGATTTTGGCAGTACCAACGAGTTTATTGGTTACACCTTCAAATCCGTTACTCTGGCACACCCTGCCGAAGCCGATGATGGTGACTGCACAACTGCTGTAAAGTGCGCCAACTGCGACGAAACTGCCATAGAAGCCAAGGAAAACCACGTTTCTGAAAATCCCGAGAACAAGGCTACCTGCCAGAAGAAGGCCATCTGTGACCTCTGTGGCACTGAGTACGGCGACAAGGATACACTCAACCACAAGGATACACTTGTTCAGGTAGATGCAAAAGCCCCCACTTGTACAGAAATCGGTTATGATGCTTACGAATACTGTACAGTATGTGATTACACAACTTACGAAGAAAAAGAAGCACTTGACCATGACTTGTCAAATAAAGACGGTATTTGTGAAAGAGAAAACTGCGGTTATAAATGCCCTCACGAAACAATAACAGACGGTGTTTGTGTTGCTTGTGGTGTTAATTACTGTGGTGCTGACACAACTAAAGACAAGGTTGTGTGGTTCTATGATGAAGCTACAAAAACCATAACAATTTCAGGCTCCGGTGCTATGGCAGATTATACCTCTTCGGGTATGCCTTGGAATAGCTATAAAACCGAAATAACAAAGATTGTTATTGGAAAAGATGTAACAACAATTGGCAATAATGCTTTTAATGGTTGCTATGCACTTACATCGGTAACAATTCCTGATAAAGTAACAAAAATTGGTGATTTTGCTTTTCTGAATTGCGAATCTCTTACAAAAATAGATTTAAGTGATGTCGAGATAGGCAATAATGCTTTTGATGGTTGTAAAAGTGTTACAGAGATTAATCTTGACAATTGTACTATTGGTATAAGTGCATTTTTGGACTTGAGTTCACTTGAAACATTAACCTGTAAAAATACTGATATACCGAATTATGCGTTTCACACAAATAAATCACTTAAAACAGTAACCATTTCAGATGGTGAAATAGGTGAAGGTGCTTTTGCTGAATGTGATGCACTTTCAAGTCTTAATATTTCAGGAGTTGAAACTATTGGTGAACAAGCTTTCTACAAATGTATTGCTCTTGTAAAAATAGATTTAAGTGATGTCGAGATAGGCAATAATGCTTTTGATGGTTGTAAAAGTGTTACAGAGATTAATCTTGACAATTGTACTATTGGTATAAATACATTTTTTGGCTTGAGTTCACTTGAAACAGTAACCTGTAAAGATACTGATATACCGGATTATGCATTTTACACGAACAACTCACTTAAAACAGTAACCATTTCGGGTGGTGAAATAGGTGAAGAGGCTTTTGGTATCTGCGATACACTTAAAGAAATATCAATCGCTAATGATGTAATAGGAAAATCAGCTTTTTATAGTTGTAAACATCTTGAAACTATTGATGTAGATACAGCAAAGATTTCCGAAAGTGCATTTGCGAAGTGTGATTCACTTAAAAATGTTAAATTAGGCGATGAGTTAGGAGTTATTGAGAAATATGCATTTGCGAAGTGCCGAGAACTTACAGAAATCGTCATTCCGGCGAGTGTTACAAGCATTGATGGATATGCTTTTTATGATTGCTCTGAGTTAAAATACATCTTCTTTGAAGGTACAGAAACTATTGGTGATACATTAGTGACAAATGCAAAAATCCACTATGGTTCTTCTACTCATACATTTAATGAAAATTACACAGTAGATGTAGAACCTACTTGTACTGAAAAAGGTAGCAAATCTCAACATTGTAAATATTGTGATTTAACACAGAACGTAACAAATATTGATAAATTAGGTCACACACCTGTAAAAGGTGGTACAGAAAAGGCTCACACAATTTGTAGCGTTTGTAAAGAACCATTATCTACAACACATAATCTTACAAGTAAAATTACAACTGCACCTACTTGCACAGAAGAAGGCGTGGAAACCTTTACTTGTGAATGTGGCTACACTTATACAGAGTCTGTTAAAGAATTGGGTCACGATAAAGTATCACATTCTGCAAAATCTGCAACTTGTGAAGCTATTGGCTGGTATGCTTACGATACTTGCTCAAGATGTGACTACACAACATATAAAGAAATAGCAAAATTAGGTCACGATATTGTAATTGACAAGGCAGTAGAAGCAACATGTACCAAAACAGGTCTTACAGAAGGTTCACATTGTAGCCGTTGTGATGAT
>JAZLAG010000010.1:0-12640 GCA_045613085.1 Acutalibacteraceae bacterium
GGGAAAAGACTATCCCAAAATCTGATTCGGATACGCTTTACCCACTCTAGAGTGAGTGTATTCGAACCAAATATGCCTTAAATGTCCGATTTCACGCACCTTTTGTATTTTTTTGTCTTGATATACGCCAGTATACCTTCGTCAAAGAAAATCCAAAATGCACGCAAACTCGGACATTTCAGGTTCTGCGAAGTTTAATACTTGGCAGTTTTTTCTGTAACAAGGCAAAACTCGCAGGAATACTCACGTATTTCAAGAGTTTTAACGACGTTACAGGGAAAAATGACTGTATTAAACCATATCTGGTTCGAATACGCTCACTCTATTGGTGTCAATTACCATTGTATTTTTTCTTTTTAAATTATAAAATTGTAGTGGTGATTATATGTTAAATAAAATTTCTGCTATAAAAAACAAATATAACCTACTCGGTAAATACACAAAATTAGTAATAAAAATTTCATTAATATTTATTTTTACTTGTCTTATAGCTTCACTCGCCTGTTTTATTTTAAAAGATTTTACAAGCAACTACATTTTCTTTTACAGAGTTTCAGAAGAATTACTTTTAGCCGCAAGAAGTTGTTTTGGATTAGGTTTAATTTTTAGTATTATAGGTATAAAAACAGAACTACAATGAAAATCATTGTAGTTCCTTTTTATCGTTTAATTCTTGTATAAAATTCTTTATCATCTTCGTGGTGTATATAAGCGCCATTTTTCTTTTGAACCTGTAGTGAAGAAAGATTATCTTTGTGAACAGACATATAAATTTCATCTTCTTTAATGATTTCCCAGGCTTTTTGAATTGTTAACTTCAAGCCTTCACTAGCATAACCTTTACCACGATAATCTTCACCGATTCCGTAACCAATATGCCCTGCACCACCTCTTAAAAAATCATTAAGATAATGACGAAGGCGGAACCAACCAACTATTGTATTATCATCCCATAAAAAATATTGTGTTTCTGGAACAAAGCCTTCTGGTAAAGCAATGCCATTTGAATAATTAATAATTCGAGGTAAAATTTCATTTTCAAACTCTTCTTTTGTACAATTAAAATAAGGATTGGTAAACCCATTTTCATCTTTTGGGGTGTTTTTTATAAACTCATATTCTTTTTCGACATCTTCAAAATTTGCTTCTTTTAGGTATAGCATAAATATCGCTCCATTTTATTAAAGTCATATAGCTATTTCAAAATTTCTTTATAAGATTATTTGTTATTATCTTTCGCAGTCTTAATAGATGAGATGAGCATTCTCTTAATTTCTTCAGCAAGCGATAATAACTCCTCAAAATTATAAATTACCAAATTAGTGTTTTTTAGTAAAGTAAGCCAATAAATACTCTCACTCACTTCTTTTAGTGATATATGAAGCTTTGAGATAAAATCAGCTTTACTGTTACCATAAATTGCTTCATTAATATTCGCACCTACACTTGTAGCAGAACGCAACAATTGTTTGGCGATTGTTGTATCTTTCTTTGATTTTGAGAACTCCTCATAAAACAAAACAATTTTTGTTGCAAAATCAAGAGATTTATCAAGCAACGGACTATTCATAACAATACACCTCTGCTAAATGATAACATATTTGCCTTTAACAATCAACTCACTTTTCTAAATCTCTTCTCTTTTCATTTTTATCTCTTATCTGGAAACGACAATTAAGATAATAGAGAAAAAAGATAAGAGAAAAGTGAAAAGAACAAAAAGAAACGACAACTTTCTTACGAAAATCGTCGTTTCTTTTTGGTGAGTTATCGGAGATTCGAACTCCGGACACCCTGCTTAAAAGGCAGGTGCTCTGCCTACTGAGCTAATAACTCATATATGTAAACCTCAAATTAATGAGGTTTATTTTGTAAATGCAAAAAGAATAACTGCAACAAGTGTTACAACAAAGAACACAACTGCAAATATTTTTGTAAAGAAAGCAAGTCTTGCTTCTTTTGAGCGTCCTTTATTCTTTTCATAGAAAGAATCTGCTCCACCAGCAATTGCTCCAGAAAGACCAGCTTGACGGCTTTGTTGAAGCATTACTAAAAATACAATAGCTAATGATGCAAGAACAAGAACTGCACCAATAAGGTAATGATACCAAAGAAGATCAGCCATTAGCTTTGTCCTCCTAAATAAATTACGCTCTCTCTTTAGCGCCTTGATATATTAACACAGACTTTCAAAAAAAGCAAGTCTTTTTTTGAATTTTTTTTAAAAATTTTTATTTTTATGTATTATTAATAAAAAAATGCATATTATAATGTCAGCAGATAACTCTTTTAATAAATTTTTGCGTTTGTTTTGAAGACTTGTATTTAAGATAATATCAAAAATTTTGAAATTACTTTAGAGTATACAAGAAAAGCTTCAACAGAATTATCTGCCCAGCCGACTCATTACGAGTCGGCTGTTGCTTTTTGTAAAACAAAATTAATCTAACAATGAAAGTTGCTCAGCAGTATCATCTGCACTAAGCGTTGCACCCGCAGCCGGTAAGGTTTTTGTCCTGTATCTGTAAGGTTTACTGAATTCGCCCTCAACATAAGGTCTTACACTTTGTACTTTATGATACTTTTTAAGTGTCATAACATTAACACCAGCAGTGTCTTTTGTTGTTTTAATTGAAATTGCACCTGTATTAACAAGCAATACGCGCCCTGCGGTTGATGTTAATACATATTCTATATCTTCTTTTAAATAAAAAGCTGATACTAACGGTGCTTTATCAGAATATGCTTTAATAAGCTTTTTACGATTAGTTTTTGTATCGTAGCCCTGCATATTTACTTTAGCGGCTTTACCATTTTCAAAGAAGAACATCATAAATCCGCTATAATCGGTAGTCACAATCATACAAAGTGGCTTTTCATCAGGTTCAAATTGGAGCTTAGATGGAACAAAATCACCTAAAACACTTGCTTTACTATCTTCAAACTCACTTGCTTTTGATTTATAAACCTGACATTTATCTGTAAAGAAAAGAAGTTCTGCTCTGTTGGTTGTTTCAACTGTAGAAACTAACTCGTCTCCCTCTTTAAGCTTTTGTTCACCACCCATTCTGAGTGAAAGCGGAGTAATTTTCTTAAAGTAGCCGTCACGAGTAAAGAAGAGATGAACAGGATAATCTGGAACTTCTTCTACCTCTTCATAATCCTCAATTTCTTCGTAGATTATTTCAGTTCTTCTGTCTTTACCATATTTTTCTGAGACTTTAGTAAGCTCATCAACAATAATTTTCTTGACTCTTGACTTATTTGCAAGAATATCTTCCATATCCTCAATATCTTTTTTGAGCTGGTCAACATCTTCTAGTCTTTTAAGAATATATTGCTTATTAAGATGACGAAGCTTAATTTCTGCCACATATTCTGCTTGTATCTGGTCAATACCGAAGCCAATCATCAAGTTTGGAACAACCTCTGCTTCTTCCTCGGTATTTCTGATAATTTTAATAGCTTTATCAATATCAAGAAGAATCTTTTTAAGACCTAAGAGTAAATGTAATTTATCTTTTGCTTTAGATAAATCAAAGAAAACTCGTCTGTTTACACATTCTGTACGGAATGCAATCCATTCAGTCAAAATCTCTTTAACACCCATTACTCTTGGTACACCAGCAACAAGAATATTGAAGTTTGCTGAGAATGAATCTTCAAGAGGAGTCATCTTATAAAGTCGTTTCATAAGCTTTTCAGCATCTACACCGCGTTTTAAGTCTATTGTAATTTTAAGACCTGACTTATCTGTTTCGTCACGGATATCGCTAATTTCTTTTAAAGAACCCGCTTTAACCTTTTCAATAATTTTTTCAATTATAGCTTCACAAGTTGTTGTTGCTGGAATCTCTGTAATATCAATACAGTTACTAGATTTATCGTAACTGTATTTCGCTCTTAATTTAAGTGAACCACGACCAGTTTTATACACCTCTTCAAGTGCATTTCTGTCGTAAATCATCTGTGCACCACCGATAAAATCAGGTGCTTTAAGAGTTTCAAAAATATCAAAATCAGGATTTTTAATTAAACCAATAGTTGTATCACAAAGCTCTTTTAGGTTAAAAGAGCAGATATTACTTGCCATACCAACAGCAATACCACTATTAGTATTTACAAGAACACTAGGAAATGACACTGGTAAAAGCGTCGGCTCTTTCATTGTACTGTCATAGTTATCAACAAAATCTACAGTATCTTTATCAATATCATTAAAAAGTTCATTACAAATGCTTTCGAGCTTTGCTTCTGTATAACGTGCCGCAGCGTAAACCATATTTTTAGAATATGATTTACCAAAGTTACCCTTACTATCAACATAAGGGTGTAAAAGTGTTTCATTACCTCTTGAAAGACGCACCATTGTTTCGTAGATTGCAGCATCACCATGTGGATTTAATTGCATAGTTCTACCCACGATGTTAGCAGACTTAATTCTACCACCATTAATAAGACCCATTTTATACATAGTATAAAGAAGCTTACGGTGTGATGGCTTAAAACCGTCAATTTCAGGAATAGCACGGGAAACAATAACGCTCATAGCATAAGGCATAAAGTTAGTTTCAAGTGTATCTGTAATCTGTTGACACACAACTTCACCCGCGCCAATAATATTAGCTTTTACTTCTTCTGTTTTATTTACTTCAGGTGTTTCTTTTTTCTTTCTTGCCATAATTTTCTCCTATTAAGAAATATCCGCAAGGTCAATGTATAAATGACCATTCTCTGCAATATATTCTTTTCTCTCTGCAAGATTATCGCCTAAAAGTAAATCAAACTTCTGGGCAATCAAATCTTCAACATCATTTGGCTCAACCTTAATGAGTCTTCTTGTTTGTGGATTCATAGTTGTAAGCCACATCATATCAGCATCGTTTTCACCAAGACCCTTTGAACGCTGAATAGTGTATTTAGCTTCACCTATTTCAGCTAAAGCCATTGCTTTTTCTTTTTCAGTATAAGCAAACCAGGTCTGACCCTTTGAAGTAATTTCGTAAAGTGGTGATTCTGCAATAAAAACTTTACCCTCTTTTAAAAGTGTAGGCATAAGTCTATAAATCATTGTAAGAATAAGCGTTCTTATATGGAAACCATCAACATCGGCATCGGTACAGATAATAATCTTACTCCAGCGAAGATTTTCAAGACTGAATAAAGATAACTCTTTATTTGATTTTGAAGAAACCTCAACACCGCAACCTAAAACTTTTATTAAGTCGGTTATAATATCACTTTTAAAAATTCTGTTGTAATCAAATTTTAAGCAGTTAAGAATTTTACCACGAACAGGAATAACCGCCTGGAATGATGAGTCTCGAGCCTGTTTACAGGCACCGAGAGCAGAGTCACCCTCCACTATGAATATTTCCCTTTCGTTCGGGTCTTTACTACGACAGTCAACAAATTTTTCAACCCTTGATGTCATATCATTTGAGCTTGAAAGAGTCTTTTTAAGATTTAACCTTGTCGTTTCTGCCTTAATCCTTGAACGCATATTAATAAGAACCTGTTCACAAATCTTATCTGCATCAAGTTTATTTTCAATAAAGTAGATTTCAAGCTGATGACGGATAAACTCTGTCATTGCATCCTGAATAAACTTATTAGTAATAGCTTTTTTAGTCTGATTTTCGTAAGATGTCTGGGTTGAAAATGATGAAATAACAAGAACCAGACAATCTTCAACATCCTGAAAACTGATTTTAGCATCGGTTTTTGTGTACTTACTATTCTGCTTTAAATAAGCATCAATCTGAGCTACAAAAGCACTTTTCACTGCCTTTTCAGGTGCACCACCATGTTCAAGCCAGCTTGAGTTGTGATAATACTCTTTTAATTGCTTTTTATTTGAGAAACAAAGAGCAATATTCATCTTCAATTTATAATCAGGCTTGTCCGCACGGTCTCTACCCTTTCGCTCTGCTTGCCAGAACTGAACTGTACTAAGACCATCTTCACCAATAAACTCATTTACATAGTCAACAATACCATTATTGTAAACAAATTCAAAAGTTTCAAACTTCGTTTCTGTGAGTTGATTTTTTAGAATGAATTTAACGCCTGCATTAACAACAGACTGTCTTTTTAAAGTATCCTGAAAGTATTCAAGCGGAACATCAATATCGGTAAACACCTTTAAATCAGGACGCCATTTAATTCTTGAACCAGTGTCCTTTTTATCATAAGGGGTTTTCTTCATATCACCATCAATTTCACCATTTTTGAATGAAAGCTCATAACAGTAACCACCTGTATGTATTTCAGCTTCCATATATTCAGATGCATATTGAGTAGCACAAAGACCCAAACCATTAAGACCTAATGAAAACTCATAACTACCACCATCATTGGTGTTATATTTACCACCAGCATAAAGGTCGCAGAAAACGAGTTCCCAGTTATAGCAATCTTCTTTTTTATTGTAATCAACAGGGATACCGCGGCCAAAGTCCTGAACTTCTATTGACTTATCAAGAAATCTTGTAACAACAATTTTGTTACCATAACCCTCACGAGCTTCGTCAATTGAGTTTGAAATAATTTCAAACACAGAATGCTCACAGCCCTCAAGACCATCAGAACCGAAAATAACCGCAGGTCTTTTACGAACTCTGTCGGCACCTTTTAATTTTGATATACTTTCGTTACCGTAACTTTGTGGCGCTTCATTTTTTGTTTTTGCCATTTTATTACCTACCCTTTCGGAATTTACGATTATAATACTATTATACCATTATTTGTTACTTAACCTATTATATTATACAAGATATTGTAATTTAGTCAAGATTTTTTTCAATTTTGCATAGATAACACTGATTAATTCATACATTTTATTGGAAGTGATAACTATGATGAATTATATATGGGTTATAATAGTTGCTTTTTCTTTTTTTTGTGCAATATCAACCAATAATATGAAGGATTTATCAACCGCTGTTATTTCAGGTGGTACAGATGCTATATCTTTAGTAATTAAACTAACTGGTGTTATCTGCTTTTGGAACGGACTTATGGCAATAGCTGAAAAAAGCGGATTAACAAACATTATTTGTAAAATTTTAAGACCTGTTTTAAAAATCTTATTTCCAAAATTAAAAGATGAAAAAGCTAAAAATGCTATTTCAATGAATATTACCGCAAATTTATTAGGACTAGGAAATGCAGCAACACCACTTGGACTTGAAGCAATGAAAAGATTGCAGGAAAACTCATTAAAAAAAGACACAGCCACAGATGAAATGGTAAGATTTGTCGTTTTAAATTCTGCGGCTCTTCAACTAGTACCAACAACAGTTGCGTTTCTTCGTCACGAATATGGTAGTAAAAACCCAATGGAAATATTAGTACCAACAATAATCACCACACTGTTAAGCTTATCAGCTGGCATTTTTATGACATTTCTTTTAAGAAAGGCTTTTAAATTATGACAGACTTCACTGATTATATCTTACCAACTTTAGTCTTAATAATTATTATTTTTGGGGCGGTCAAAGGACTAAATGTTTTTGATATTTTTTTAGATGGTGCTAAGAGTGGATTTAAGACGGTTTTGGGAATTACACCAGCCCTTATTGCACTTATCGTAGCCGTAAGCATGTTAAAAAACTCAGGTGGACTAAATATAATAACAAATTTTCTTAAACCTATTTCACAATTTTTAGGAGTACCAAAAGAGGTAATACCGCTTGCGATTCTTTCACCCATTTCAGGAAGTGGTGCCACATCAATGTTTGAAAGCATTTTAAAGGATTTTGGACCTGACTCATTTATTGGCAGATGTGCCTCAGTAATGATGGGTTCGACAGAAACAACATTCTATGCAATTACACTTTATTATGGTTCTTGTAACATAAAAAACACACGGCACACATTGCCAAGTGCAATATGCGCCGATTTAGTTAGTTTTATATTTTCCACAAGAGTGGTTACATTTTTTCTTGAGTAAACAAACTAGAAAAAGTAGTTTCATTTTTCACAGAAAGTGTTCTGTCAGAACCAATAATTATATGGTCCAAAAGACCGACACTTAATTTTTTGAGCATTGTCGAAATAACTGCTGTTGTATCTAAATCTGCACCTGATGGATAAGCTTCACCATCAGGATGATTATGAACGAGCATAATATAATCAGCGTCGCTTTCTATTACTATACTGACAAAGTGTTTAATATCAAAATCCGTACGAATTGAATCTCCTTCTGAAATAAAATCATCTAACACTAATTTCATTCCAGAATCAAATCCGAGCACTAAAAAACGCTCTTTAGTTTCATTAAAATAATAAGATTCAGCAAGTCTTTTTAACGACTCATCGCTTTTGTAGCTTACTCTTTTTGAACTCTTTTCTCGCATTGCACGAACACACAACTCACCCATTGCAGAAAGATAAATTGCACTCCCCTCGCCAATGCCAGAAACTTTCATAAGCTTCTTAGGCGAAGCTTTTAACACACACGATAAACTACCAAATTCATTTAACAACTTATGTGCAAGCTCATTAGTATCACCACGCGGAATTGAATAAAAGAGTAACAACTCGAGAAGTCTGTGGTCCTCGAGTTGTTCAAAACCATTTTTTAAAACATTTTCGCGTACTCTTTCGCGATGACCGTCGTGAATACTCTTTTTTGTTGTCTGATTACTCATACATTCTCCAAAAAATACTCTTATGGTTTTATACTTTTAGATATTTGCTGCTTTTTTAAGAGTTTCTGCCATATCAGTCTTTTCCCAAGCTACATCTAAGTCGATTCTACCCATATGACCGTAAGCTGCAAGTTCTCTGTATTGTGGCTTTCTAAGGTCAAGCTTTTCAATAATCGCAGCTGGTCTTAAATCGAAGTTAGTATTAACAATTTCTTCAAGCTTTGCATCACTGATTTTACCTGTGCCAAATGTATCAACACGAACAGAAAGAGGTTTTGCAACACCAATCGCATAAGCTAATTGAACCTCACATTTGACAGCAAGACCTGCAGTAACAATATTTTTAGCAACATATCTTGCAGCATAAGCAGCACTTCTGTCAACTTTTGTAGGGTCTTTACCTGTGAAAGCACCACCACCGTGACGAGAATAACCACCATATGTATCTACAATAATCTTTCTACCTGTAAGACCGCTATCACCAACAGGACCACCAATAACAAAGTTACCAGTTGGATTTACATAGAATTTTGTATCTGCATCAAGATATTTTTCTGGAATGATAGGTTTTATAACATTTTCGATAATATCTTTACGAAGAATTTCGATATCCATTGGGTCGTGCTGAGAAGAAACAACAACAGCTTCAACTCTTACAGGATTGTCGTTATCATCATATTCAACAGTAACCTGACTCTTACCATCTGGACGAAGATAGTTTAATATACCATTTTTTCTAACCTCAGTAAGACGACGAGCTAACTTATGAGCTAAAGAGATAGGAAGAGGCATAAGCTCTTCTGTATCGTTACAAGCGAAGCCGAACATCATACCCTGGTCACCAGCACCATGAAGGTTGTAAGGGTCGTTTTCGCCATCCTTTAATTCAAGAGATTTATCTACACCCATTGAAATATCTGTTGATTGTTTGTCGATAGTAGTCATAACTGCACAAGTGTTACCATCGAAACCACAATTTGGATTATCAAAGCCAATATCACAAACAGTTTTTCTTATAACTGCAGGAAAATCAATCTGAGCAGTAGTTGTAATCTCACCCATAACTGTAACAACACCTGTTGTACAGGTTGTTTCGCAAGCAACACGAGCTTGTTTATCCTGAGCTAAAATCGCATCTAAGATAGCATCAGAAACGCAGTCACAAACCTTGTCTGGATGCCCTTCTGTTACTGATTCTGAAGTAAAAAATCTTCTTGCCATAAATAAAACCTCCAAATATGACAAAATAATTAAAATAACCATTGGCTTTTATTTTACAATAATGCTCATATTTTGTCAAGAGAAGAAAAAAACAATAGACACCAAAAAGATGTCTATTGTCAATTTTAAATATTTTCTAACAAGCCAAAACTTACTGAAAGAGCTTTATCAATTCTATCCATATCATTTTCAGGTAAGTTTCCCATTCGTTCTTTAAGGCGTTGCTTATCTAAGGTTCTTATTTGCTCTAATAAAACAATTGAATCCTTAGAAAGCCCACAGCTATTAGCATTTACACTTATATGTGTCGGTAAATTCGTTTTGAATTTCTGACTGGTAATAGCAGCAGCAATAACCGTGGGACTATACTTATTCCCAACATTATTCTGAACAATAAGTACAGGTCTTACTCCACCTTGCTCGGAACCTACAACGGGACTTAAATCTGCATAATAGATATCTCCTCTTTTAATAGTCACTTTATCACTCTCCGATGTTATGTTTGTACATCTCTATTTTTGCCACAATTTACAAAAATAATCACAAAAAGTGAAAGTTACAAAAAGCAACTCTAATTTATTATATAAGAAAAAGGTTGTAAAGGTTAAAAAATCCACCGCAAAAAACTGCGGTGGAACAAAATCATTCAATTTCAATTTTAAACTCATAGCCTAAAGCCACTGTTTCTGCAATAGTACCAGATTTACAAACAATTGTAAGGTCCTTGCTACAACCAGCAAAAGCATTTTGTCCAATTACAGTTACCGACTCTGGAATTTTAATCTTTTTAAGTGCAGTGCAGTTAGCAAAAGCATTAGCACCAATTGAAGTCGTATTAGCCGATAAATACACATTCTCTAGAGAAATACAATTTTCAAAAACTGACTCGCCTATCTCAATGTAATTTGTACCTAAAAAGTACACATTTTTTAACTTCTGGCAATTATTAAAAGCAGCAGTTGAAATTTTAGTAACAGTTTTCGGTATATAAACACCAGTAATTTCTAAATTTTTAAAACAAGCACTACCAATTGTTGAAACAGATTTACCATTAATAGTTTCTGGAATAGTTGGTGTCATATCGCTACCTATGTATTTTGTAATAATAATACTATCACTTTCGGAATCAACGGAATATTTATAATCTACCATTTCAACTCTGTTCGGTTCAGTCGTTGTAGTTGTAATTATTGGATTTGCCTGTGTAATTTGTGGAATAGTCTGTGGAACATAGTCACTGGGATAAACATAGCTAATAATAACATTCTGTGTGGGTGCAGGCATCGTCGTAGAAATAGCCGTAGGGTCAATTGTAGAACTTTCTGGTTCGGTTGATAAATCAAGCGAATTAAGATATGCATCCCAATCGAATGCTGAAACTGTTTCTATCGGTTGGGTTGGAAGAGTTGTTGTCTGAACAGTTGGTAAAGTAGTCATAACGCCTTCGCTCTCATCAGTCTTTAAAAGACTGACAGTAGCAATAGCCGCTATTAAAACGAATGTAGCAGCTACAGAAGCAATAATTTTAGTTTTTTTATTCATAAAAATCCCTCAAAAGATATTAGTTTTACATATACATTGAAATTATACTATAAACTTACAAAAATGTATATAGTATTTTTTTACCAAATTGTTAATAAAATATTTCGACAATATGCTAAAATTTAACTGCTAACTTGTAAATAATACTACAATATGTTAGTATAGTTACAAATATTTTAAAGTGAGGTATTGTTATGCAAAAAGCATGGTACAAAGAGATGGTCGTTTATCAAGTTTGGCCTCGTAGCTTCAAGGACTCTAATGGTGATGGTATTGGTGACCTTGAGGGTATTTACTCAAAGCTTGATTACATTAAAAGTATTGGTATAGATGCAATCTGGTTCTCGCCACTTTTCTGCTCACCTAATGCAGACTATGGCTATGATATCGCTGATTATATGGATATCAACCCGGAATACGGCGATATGGATACTTTTAAAAAAGTTTTAGCTGGTGCTCACGAACGCGGTATGAAAGTGTTTATGGACTTAGTTGTAAATCACACCTCAACAGAACACAAATGGTTTAAAGAAAGTTGCAAGAGTGTTGACAATCCATACCACGATTATTACATTTGGAGAAAAGGTAAGGGCAAAAACGGTAAAAAGCCACCTAATAACTGGATGTCAACATTTGAGGGTGGTGCATGGGAATATGTTCCATCAGTTGACGAGTATTATCTTCATGTCTTCACAAAAGGTCAGCCTGACCTTAATATGGATAATCCAAAGGTTCGTCAGGAAGTTAAGGATATCATGAAATTCTGGCTTGATATGGGTGTTGACGGCTTCCGTGAAGACGTTATTACATATATTTCAAAGCGTGAGGGTCTTCCTAATGCTATTCCAATTCCTGTTGCAGCGGGTATGGAGCATTATAACTGTGGTCCAAACCTTTACAAATATCTTAAAGAATTCCACGACGATGTTCTTTCAACATACGACTGCTTTACCGTTGGTGAAGGTCCGCTTATCACTCCTGAAAAAGTTCTTCGATTCGTTACAGAGGGCGACCGTCAGGTACTCAAGACAATGTTCAGTTTTGACCACCTTGAAGCAGACTGCTTTATGACTGACTGGATGAAAACTCCGTTTAATCTTAAAAAGATGAAGAAGTGCTACCAGAAATGGTATGATGCTATGAATGGCAAGGGTTGGCACACACTTTATCTTGAAAATCACGACCATCCACGAATTGTTGACCGTTACGGCTCACTTAAATAC
>JAZLAG010000011.1:0-58130 GCA_045613085.1 Acutalibacteraceae bacterium
GGCCAAACCACATTTATTGTACTCGGAGGTTTAATTTCTTTCAACAGCTTCCGGCGGCTTTGAGCTCGCCGTTTTTGGCTTTGCTGAAGCCTTTTTATTCCCCCAGTAGAACTGGGGGTTGTTTCACGCCTTTGGCAACAACACAAAACAGGAAACAGAGTTATTTCTCCGTTTCCTGTTTTTCTGATTCCTAAAATCAATTATATTTCGGTAAATAGTCGCCGTGTGCTTCAATTAAATCATCAACCATTTTCTTGATTGTGTCGATATCTAATTCACTGCCTGTGTGTGGGTCGAGCATTGCTGCCTGATAAATATGCTCTTTTTTGAGTGTTTTTGCTGCTTCTATTGTAAGAAGTTGAACGTTGATATTTGTCATATTCATAGCAGCACACTGAACAGGTAAATCACCGACGTAGCAAGGTGTTACGCCCATTCCATTAACAAGGCAAGGCACTTCAACACAAGCTTCTTTTGGAAGGTTTGTAATGAGTCTGTCCTCATTAAGAACATTACCACCAATCTGGTATGGTGTGTTTGTAACAATTGATTCAATAATGTGGGAAGCGTATTCGTTTGAACGGTTGTGCTCTCTTACGCCCTTTTCAAGCATTTCCTGATAATCTTTTTTCCAGTTTGCAATCTGCTCAACACATCTTCTCGGGTATTCATCAAGTGGAATGTTATATCTTTCAATAAGCTCAGGGTATTTGCTTTTTATGTAGAACATATTATATTCAGCATTGTGCTCACTTGATTCTGTGCAGTAATAGCCGAAATTTTTAATATATTCAAGGCGAACCTTGTTTTCAAATGTAGGGTCATTAAGCTTTTCGTCAATTCTCTTTTTAATTTCTGGATATAAGTCATTATTATCTTTATCCTTAATTTCGAGAAGCCAAGCCATGTGGTTGATGCCTGCAATAAGCTCGCGTCTACCTTCTAATTTATCTTGCATACCAAGTTGCTCAAACAAATCACTTGAACAAGTTTGAACACTATGGCAAAGGCCAACAGTTTTAACACCTGTATAGCGTTGCATATAGCCAGAAAGAATTGCCATTGGGTTAGTGTAATTTAAAAACCACGCATCAGGGCAAACCTCTTCCATATCACGTGCAAAATCTGCCATAACTGGAATTGTTCTGAGACCTCTCATAATTCCGCCGATGCCTAAAGTATCACCAATAGTCTGACGAAGACCATATTTTTTAGGAACCTCAAAATCTATAATTGTGCAAGGGTCATAAAGACCTACCTGAATAGCATTGATAACAAAATTAGCGCCTCTTAAAGCATCTTTTCTGTTTTCAACACCTAAGTAGCACTCAATTTTACCATAACCGCCCTTTGTTTTGCGGATTGCCTCTAAAATTGTTCTGCTTTGTTCAAGTCTTTCGCCGTCAATATCGTAAAGAGCAAAAATGCTGTCACGTAAAGCCTCTGAGCACATACAATCACCTAAAACATTACGTGCAAATACACTGCTACCTGCACCCATAAATGTGATTTTCATTTTGATTACCTCCAAGCTTTCTAGGATGATTTTAGATTACAATAAATAGTAGGGAATGTCAAGAAGTTTCAGAGAGTAGGAAATAGGAAGTAGGAATTAGGAATTAGGTGTTATAAAAACAAATTCATCCTATCATTTTTAGTTGATACTAAAACCAACTCTAAATGATAGGATGCTTTCATTCATTGCGAAGCTCTAATTCCTATTTCCTACTTCCTAATTCCTATTTCCTAACAACTTAACCTTCTTACCATTAAATGAAAATACGTTACCTTCATTTCCATCCGCTTTTTCAGGGAAGTCGGTTGTTATAATCTGCGAACCACAGTTTTCTGTAATCTCATATCTCTCAGCACTGTAATTCGGATATTTATCTGCACGAGTTCTTATTATTAGCTTACATTCATCTATACTTTCAGCCTTACGACTATCGGCATTCCACGGGTCATTTTCTAAAATAAATGAAGTGTAGCTTTCATTTCTGTCGTCATAGCGTAACATCGGGAACATTTTTTGTGTTTTAATTGATTCATCAAGTGCTATGTAGCTTTCAGTAACATCACAATCGTGAAGTAAAACAAGAATTTTACCTTGCGCTTCTTTTAATGAAATCCAATCGTCATTTTCTCTCATTTCTTTAAATGAAGCGTAATCTCTGAGCATATCTTTTGGAGTCAGAAGTGAATCACCTAATTCATTCACAATAACCTTTTCTAATTCCTTTGCATAATCAAGAGAAAACTTTTTCATTCCGTTTATTTCAATAACAAAGCTTTTTGGCTCGATAATTATATACACAGGAATATGCCCTGGGTTATTATCAGACCACATTTTCATTTCTTGTAACGCCTTGGTGAAATCATAAGCACTTGAAGCATTATCTATAAATGAATTATGAGTAACCTTAAATTCAATTTTATCATCCTTATCGAGTGTTTCGATATCAATTTCTACATTTCTTATACCCATTTCGAGCTGCTCTGTTAACGTATCCATTTGGAAATCGAATGTATCAAGACCTGCTTTTTTTAATGTGATAGCGTCAATTATATTCATTGCAAAACGAGTTTCAGCTGTTGCAAGTCTCTGGTAACTGTTGTGAGTACCAAGAACTGCAATTTCATTAAGCTTTACACCATCTTCTATCGCTTTTTCTAAATCAAAGTCAGCTAAATCGCTTTCTTTTTTCGGTATATAATTTTTATAATATTCTGTTTCTAAATATTCTAAATGTTCTTCCTGAAATTTAATGTTATCTTCAATAATATTTACGTTAGAAACAACTGCAACAATAAAAATGCCAAGAAGTACAACGAACAAACCTGCAAATAATGATAATAATGAAATAATTATTCTTTTAAAAGTTTTCATGAGTTGACACCCTTTCTTAATAAAAAAACACATCCGCCTTTACAGGCAGATGCTTTAACCTCTTCCCTATGACCTAATTATAACACAGGAATTATCATATTTCAAGACTTGAATTGCTCACTTATGTAATATAAACTTTTAACTGTCAGGGGCGTATTTATGAATAAAGAAATCTACCAAAAATATCTGGTTTCACCTATAACTAAAAAGGCGTTACATATTGAGAAAAAATCATTTATAACAGATGATAAAACTGAAAAATACGATATAGTTAAAAATGTTCCTGTATTACTTGCAAACGAAGAAAAATCAGAATGGCACAGAGAACTTATTGAAGCAATTCTTTGGGAACACCCAGAAGAAATAACCGAAATGTACAAAAAAGTAGACTGGAAAAAATCGCCTGTACCAATTTATATTGAACACATTAAAAAACTTGTTGGTGAAAAAGACGACATTAGAAATGCTCTTTTAAGATATTCTGAAGGCAATACTGAAAATTGGATTGCTGATATTAATACAGAATACACCATCAAAAAAGAGCAAATTAAAAAATTTAAAAAATATTCAACTAAAGGAACAGGTAAGTATAGAATAAAAAACATTGATAAATCAAAGCATCAATATAAAGAATATGCTAATAAAGTTATAGAAAACTCACCAAAAACTATTTTAGAACTTTCGACTGGTGCTGGTAGCGGTACGAGTGCTGTTGCTCGTGCAAAAAACAAAGACACTATAATGTTCAGCGTTGACATTGGCTTTGAGTGTAATGGTAACACAATTGGTATTGGGAAGTATTTAAAATGCAAAGATACACTTTTACCTATTGTTGCTAACTTCTGGTATCTTCCTTTCTCTGACAACACTTTTGATTGTGTTTGTAGTAATTGTGGGCTTGATGAATCAAGAGAAAACAACAAAACAATAAAAGAAACCTCCAGAGTTTTAAAATCTGGTGGCAGATTTGTAACGGTATCACGAAAAAATGCTTTTATGCGACAGAACCCTGTTTTAGAACCCTTTGGATTTTCCAAAGAAGAAATAGATGAACTTATGAAAAAATGCCGGCTTTATTCAGGAAGTGAAAACCTTAAAGAGTTTTGTTCTTCTTTCAGTTTAAAGTGTATTTCACAAGAAGATTTTGAAACTGCAAAAGACATCTTTTTCACAATTTCTGTATTTGAAAAAATATAAAAATATAGCCATAACCTATAAACTAAGGTTATGGCTTATTTTTATTTATCATTAAATCTTTTCAAACCACTAAATCTTTCACCAAACGAATTTGCCCAAGCTTCGCAATAGAGTTTATAGTAAGAAACGTTATTCTTTTCTCTGTATTTCTGGAAACAGTTGCACCAGATTACAGATGGTAGAGCTACAACGATATAGTAAAGCGGACCTAAGATAAGGCATTGCCAGGTATGACCATACTCGTGAATTCTCACGTTATAGAGCCACTCCCTTTTTTCTTTCTCATCACGAACAAATATAAAAAGCCCCATTGAAAGACCGCCAGCATTCCACGGTAAATAAACTATATTTGAAAAACCGAATTTGCTGTGTTTATGTTTTAAAATTTTAGTACAAATTAAATAAGCGATTCCACCCATAATATTTACAGGAAGGCCCCAGGTCCATTGAATTAAGTAAAATAAAACACTCTGCAATTTGCTGTATTTTCTTGCTGGTGTAGTTACTGTAATATCTGTTTTTTCAGTCATTATTCTGCCTCCGCTAATTGCTTTTTTAATTCTTTTTCTTGCTCAATGAGAATAAGATAATTTCCGTTTCTATCTTTTTCAAGAGTATGAATCTCCGCATCATTCTCATAAGTGCCAAGCCAGGTTTTTTCTAATTTATAGCCCGAAAGAAGCTCACAACGCTCTCTTTCATATTCAGTTAAAGTAACTGTGCCATATTTATGTTTTGTTGCAATAGCCGCTCTTATCATTGTGTGGTCGTCTTTAGTCATTTTAAAACGTCTTAATAAGAAATATGCAATTGTAGCACTTATTGCAGGGAGAATTGCTACACAAATTCTTATACCCCACAAAGCCGTTGCTGTCTGCTCAATATAAACACCTTCGTTACCGGTTACAAGTCCGAATGCATTTAAAAGAGTACCTACCATAAAGGTCATAACGCCACCGGTAACTTGCTTTACCATAGTGTTAAAAGTACCAATAACACCCTCACGGCGTCTGCCTGTTATGAGTTCATCAACGTCAGTTAAATCTGGTAAAACGTTGTTACTTACAAAGCCTAATCCACTCATACCAAATGGGTAAAGCACTGCACCACCTAAAATCATAAGTACAAGTGTAAGTGTTACGTTGCCACCAGGTGTTACAGGTTTTACAAATATTGCAAGTAAGAGACCTATAATCATAAATGGTGTAACAACCGCACCACATTTGCTTTTACCTTTTTTAATAGTAAGCGCATAATTAAGTGGAAAAGCTAAGGTTTCAAATACACCCGCAAAAGCATTAAAGGTTGGGTAATATTTATAAAGATTTGCAAGGTAAGTTATGTAATAAACACTTGTAGTTGAGAAAAAGCTGCGAGCCATCTGCCAGAAAAAAGACATTGCAAAATAATCACGGAATGACTTGTTTCTGAACACCTGAATATATTCATTTATTGCAAATTTAATATCAAGTGGTGGTAATTCTTCATCTAATGAGCTTGGCTCTTTACAGGTTTTAAACGTTGCAAAAATTGAACAAGCGTAGACAATGGAAAGAACAATACCAGTTAATAAGAATGGCAATTTTGATTCTTTTGAAAGAACGTCTGATGAATCGAAAACAGATAAGAATATTAAAAGAATAATATATGATGGCACCATACCAACAGAGTTAAAAATATAACTCACCGAAGTATATTGAGTTCTTTTGTTATACTCTGGCGCTAACGTTGGTAACATTGCGGTGTGCGGAACGTCAACCATTGTGTAAGCAGTTTTATAAAGTATGTAAGCAAAACCGTAATAACAAACTGCTACTGTCGGATGCTCTTTGCCGTCAATACCAAATGAGTTCCAGAGCATTGTGTAGGATATTACCAACGGCGGAATACTTAAAAGCAAATATCTTCTGTGTCTGCCATATTTTGAGCGTGTTCTGTCGGTAATTAACCCCATAATAGGGTCATTAATACCATCCCACACAGTTGCTATCATCATAATAAAGGTAGCGTGACGAAGTTCAAGACCAACAACGTTCGTTAAGAATATTGTAAAGTACATACTTATAATGTAGCCGCCGCCACCCATAAATATATTTGCAAAGCAATATTGAATCATAGGCCAAACAGTTTCTTTAAACGTACCCTCGATTCCTATTGCTTGTTTTATTTTTTCACCCATAGTTAATTTCTCTCTTATCTGTAATTTTTTAAATAATGCTTATAAAATACAACGCTGTTTGCTATTGCTTCAAGTGAAATATGCTCGTTTTCGCTATGAACTGAAGCGAATTGCTTGTCGTTCATTTCAATTGGTGCAAAACGAATTACGCTTTCTGAAATACTACATAGATGTCTTGCATCTGTTCCCGCTGGTAAAATATATGGTGCAGGAATAACATCAGGGAATATTTCGTTAATACACTTTTTTGTATATTCAACTGATTTGTTGCTTACATCGGTTGATTTAAAGCATTCGTTATTTTCTGCTGGTACTAACTGTATATCATATTTCTTTGCTATTTTTTCAATCTGTTTTAAATCTTCTTTTAAATCGTTTTCATAAACAGGACGAAGGAACGCCTTTGAGTGACAATATTTTTCTTCTTTATTTGTATTAATCTCATTAAAAGTACAAGTTGTGCCAACCATTGCACCCGCCTGTGCATTTAATTTTGGCATAACAGTTTTTAAAAGAGACCCAAAACACCAGAGATTTGAAAAAAGAACTGTCATTACAAAAGGTGTATAAGGGCAAAGATGTGAAAACATACCTTTTACTTCTGGGTAAAGTCTTTTTATAAAAAGATTTTTAGTGTTCACTTCAGTAATAAATGCCGACATTCTTGCAACTGGTGTGTTTTTGTTTGCTGCAAGACCTTTATGACCCGAAGAATCCTTTGCATAACAGTTAAGTGTATATCTGCCCTTTTCGTGAACTGCCATCATAGCACAATTTGCTTTTATACCCGCTAATGGTGGTGAAATTATTGCACCACCCTCATCAAGCACGGTTTCAAAGGTTATGTTATTTTCTTTAAAATATTTAAGTGCCTCAGGGATTCCGTCGCCGCCGATTTCTTCATTATGAGAAGAACCGATATAAACGTTACACTCAGGTACAAAGCCCTCTTTTAATAACTCTTCAAGTGCCTGAAATTCAGCAAAAAGTGGTGTTTTTGTGTCAACTGTACCTCTGCCCCATAGGCAATCGTCAAAAATCTCGCCACAAAAGCCAGGATGAAGCCACTCGCCAGTTACAGCTACAACGTCGTGATGGCTCATCAAAATTATATTTCTGCTTTCGTCTTTACCCTTGATTTTATAAATCCAGCAATCATCAGAAAAAGTCATTTTTTCTGCTTTTTGGTGAATTAATGGAAAAAGCTCTTTCATTACGTCACGAAGCTTTTTGAATTCAGTATCATCAAAAGAATCTTCTTTAGACACAGTTTCGCACTTTATCATTTCTGCGAGTCTTTTTGCATATTCAATTTGTTCTTCTTTTGTCTTGTGTTCTTTTCTTTCAGTCAATTTTCGTGCAGTTAATTTAACCCTTAGTACATTTAAAATTAAAACTAAAAGAAAAACAATAAACACAACAAGTAAACCAAATAAAAACTCTTTCATAAACTACCTTCCAAGAAAATCTAATTCCTAATTCCTAAAATCAAATATTCGCAAACCTCAAGCTCAACTTCGCCATTAACATTTTCGCCTGTAACAACATTTTTATATTCTCTATCGAGTGTCACGGTTTTCTTTTCATCAGAGAAGTTCATTACAAAAATTAACTCGCCACGTTTTCTTATGCTTACGCCCTCAGTGGCTTTAATTTCTGTATCACCTTTAATTGAGAATTCTTTAATTAAATCCTCACAAAAATCCTTTGTAAAATCGTCGTCATTTCTGAATGCAACGTAGTACGCTTTACCTTTGCCGTAGTTATTAACTGTTACTGCTGGGTACCCTTTATAAAAATCTGTTTCGTAGCTACCTAAAACTTTCGCACCCTGTGAATGTAATAAATCACACACGTGAACTACGTCATAGTTTTTGCCGTTATATGAAGCAGTATTTTTCATTCCCTCTGGTAAAGAGTCAGTTTCTTCTGCCCAGATTCCAAAAACCTCTTTAAGATTTTCTGCAGGGAAGCCGCCCAAGAAACACAAGTCATCGCTATCTACCATACAAGAAAGATAAGTTGTTACAAAATTACCGCCATTTTTAACGTAATTTTCAATTCTTTCTATTGTGCCATTTTTGAGCATATAAAGGAATGGTGCGATTACTAAATCGTATTTTGTGTAATCATCATCCATTGCAATTACGTCAACAGAAATGCCCTTTTCCCAAAATGGCTTATACCACTTGGTGCACTCTTCAAAATATTCTCTGTGTTCATTATTGAAGCCACAGAAATATTGTGTTGCCCAGCTTTCTTCCCAGTCAGCAATAACTGCTACTTTGCTGTTACTTCTGCCACCAACAACATCTGAAAGCTTTTCTAAAACCTCACCTAAATGTGCAACCTCTTTAAATACTCTTGTGTTTTCGTGACCACAATGGTCAACTACTGCACCGTGATATTTTTCGTGACCGCCACGGCTTTTGCGCCATTGAAAATATTGAACGCTATCAGCTCCATGAGCCACCGCCTGAATTGAAGAAAGCTCCTGACGTCTTGGCATTGGCAACTTATTTACAGGGTGCCAGTTTACGAGGGACGGTGTGCTTTCCATCATAAAGAATGGCTTACCTCCGCCCATTGTTCTGAATGCATCGTGAACGAATGCAACACTGCACGCTTCTTTTTCGTTAAAGCCTCTATCCCACGCAGGATAGTTATCCCACGATAAAATATCGAGATTTTTAGCAAATTTCTGGTAATTTATACCATCATATAATCTCATAAAGTTTGTTGTTATTGGAATATTGGGTGTAATCTCTCTCAAAGGTGCAATTTCATTCTCAAAAAATGAAATTGTGCTATCTGTTACAAATCTGCGCCATGCGAGCTTCATAGCAGGCACATGATTTTCACCCCTGAATTTTGGTGAATTAATTTGAGACCAATCTGTAATCTGGTGACTCCAGAAGCCATTCCACCACTGGAAATTTAATTTTTCTAAATCGTTATTATATTCCTTTTTAAGCCACTCTCTGAATGCTTCCTGGCACAAATCACAATGACATTCACCGCAATATTCGTTTGAAATATGCCACATTTTAACTGCAGGGTGATTTTTATATCTCTCTGCTAAGAGTGTATTTATATTTCTTACCTTTTCTCTGTAAATTGGTGAAGTTAAACAATGATTATGCCTTACACCATATTCGTTACGAATACCGCTTTCTTCTACACGTAACACCTCAGGGTATTTTTGTGCTAACCAGTTTGGTCTTGCACCTGATGGTGTTGCTAAAATAACATCCTTACCATTTTTATGTAATTTATCTAATAAATCATCAAGCCACTCGAAGCTATAAACGCCCTCTTCCGGCTCTAACATGCTCCAGGAAAAAATGCTGACAGTTGCACTGTTTACGTGAGCTAAATTCATAAGGCGCATATCTTCATCAATAATTTCAGGAGTTTGCAACCACTGGTCAGGGTTATAGTCACCACCGTGAATTATGTAATCAAAAATTTTGTCTGCCATAATAAGAACTCCTTTTGAGTATATTCATATTAATTATATAACAAACAGTATTACATATCAATATAATTTTGACTTGATTTATATATTATTTTGCTATAATATAAAAATATAAATTTTGAAAAGGGTGATTATTATGTTCGCATTTTTCGCTTCTTGCTGGGGCAAGGTTACCGCTGCCTTAATGAGCGCTATTCTTTCTTTTGGTTTCTCTGTTGGTTCATATATAGAACCTACAACAGAAAGTTCAGACAAATACTTTGATGAAAATATTGAAAACGTTATTTTTCTTATTGGTGATGGTATGGGTTACAATCACTTAGAAAAAACCAAGCTTGAAAGAGGTGTTACGCTTACACTCGATACATTTGAAATTTGTGGTTCTTCAAGAACACGTTCACTTACAAACGATGTAACAGACAGTGCAGCCGGTGGCACAGCACTCTCTTGCGGTATAAGAACTTATAACAGCGGTGTAGGCGTTTATCTTCTTGACCCACTCGATATTTTTAGTCACCCTATTAACATTACAGAGCTTTGCCGTGACAACAAAATGCTCACAGGTGTTATTACAACTGACGAAACCTCTGGTGCTACACCAGCGTCATTTTCTGCTCATGCTACAGAGAGATACAAATCCGAAGATATTACAGAAGACCAAATGAAGTCCGATATAAATCTTATATGGGGCACAGAAAACGGCGTAGCAACTAAAGAAATGGCAAATGAAAACGGCTACGAATACGTTACTACATATGATGAAATGATGTCTCTTGAAGAGGGTTCAAAGAGTTTTGCACAATTTACAAATAAGCTCTGGACTTTAGAGCAATCTGATAAAAGCAACCCGACTCTTTCACAGATGACAGAAAAAGCAATTGACTTGCTTGATGATGGTGAAAACGGATTTTTCCTTATGGTAGAGGGTGCCCATATAGATAAGCATTCTCACAATAATGAATCTGAAAATATGACAGAAGCTATGGCTGAATTTGACAAGGCAATTAAAATTGCTCTTGATTTTGCAAAAGCGGATGGCAACACACTCGTTATTGTTACGGCAGACCACGAAACAGGGGCTATTACTTTAAACGACAAAGGCGAATATGAATTTACTTCTGATGACCATTCAGCTTTTGATGTGCCTTTAAGAGTTTATGGTTCAGAAAAACTTATTAAAAATAACGAAACAGTAAATAACTACGAAATCCCTATAAGAATTGCTTATATTTTAGGATTTACCGAAGAAGATTTTCCTGTTTCAAAATTGGTGTCATAAGTTATGAAATATATAGTTGACCACGATTTTCACATTCATTCTACAATTTCACCCTGCTGTCACGATGAAAATCAGACACCCGAAACGATTTTAAATTACGCAAAAGAAAATAATTTTAAAGCAATTTGCCTTACAAATCATTTGTGGGATGAAAGTGTAAAAAGTGTTGGTATATGGCATGAAGAACAAAGATTTGACTTTATAACAAAGGTTTTGCCACTACCACAAGACGAGAATATTAAATTCCTTTTTGGTGCAGAAGCAGAAATGGATTATAATTTCACTTTAGGTGTAAGTGACGAGCATATTGATTTCTTTGATTTTATTACTGTTTCTACAACCCACTTGCACCTTGAGGGGTACACAGTAAAGAAAAGACCTACAATTCCAGAAGAAGCCGCTGAGCTTTGGTTAAAACGATTTGAAGAACTCTTAAAAAAAGATTTACCATGGCACAAAATTGGCATTTCGCACTTAACAGGAACCCACGTTTTTAAAGCAAATCACGCAAAGGCGATTTCACTTTTAAAAACCAATGATTTATATAATATTTTTTCTGAATGTGCAAAAAAAGGCGTAGGAATAGAGCTTAATATGAAAAGCATTTTTAATTCTGAAGAAGAGAAAGACGCTCTTTTAAGACCATTTTTTATTGCAAAGGAATGTGGTTGCAAGTTCTATTTTGGTAGCGATGCACATAAAACAGAAGCATTAAAAACTGCAAAACAAAATTTTCTTAATATAGTTGATTTATTGGATTTAAAAGAGACGGATAAATTTAAGCTCGTCAGGTAAAAGCTACCTGACGAGTATTTTTTAGTCCATTTCTTTTTCAATTAACTCCGTTATACCCTCTGTCACATAATCTGCAATATCTTTAATTGACTGCACGCCGTTTGCCATAGCGTAAGAGCGGAATTCTTTAATCATATGAGTGTCGTTGATATTATCGCCAACAGTAATCATATCTTCATATTTACCGCCGACAAGCTCTAAATAATCGTAAAGACCTTTGGCTTTATTAATTCGGGAAGAGACAATATCAATACATCTGCCGTTCTGTAGTGGGTTTAATTTGTTGCCGAATTTTTCTCTTACAGCGTTGGTTACTTCCTCTGCTTCTTCATCATCCTCTAAAATGGTGCTCACCTGAATAAAATATTTTAAATTGGGCAAGGTTTTTCGAGTGAATTCATCTGGCAATCTGTCGTTGTCGTTCTCGTCAATTATGTAGTTTTTGTCACTCTGAATTGTAGCCCAGTCTGCCCCCAGAAAAAAAAGAAAGTCTAAAAGTGGTTTTAAAATATCACCATCAATGCGGTCTTCTTTTAAAATTTTGCCGTCAGTTGTTAAAATTACCGCTCCGTTACAAGCAAGTAAAAAGTCTAAATCCAATTCGTCTTTTTTATAAATTTTTAAAAGGTCATCAACCACTCTGCCACTTACAATGCCAAATTTGTTACCCTTTTCACGCCATTCCTTTATAGCGTTTCTTTTTTTATCATCAATTCCACCGTGGTTTAATGTACCATCGTAATCACTCGCTATAATTTTCATTTTTACACCCTATCATTTACTGTTTTTATCAGCTTTTCAACTATCTCAGAGTCAAAATCTGAAAATGTTTCTTCTATCAGAGCTTTGCCTGTTAATTTTTTAAACCAGACGGCACCTGCTAAAAATCTGCCATAATCTTCTGAGAGATGAAAGCTGTCACGGCAGAGTGAAATACCGCCATTTTTAAAATCGAATTCAGAAATATTTTCTCTCACGAACTGCACAACGTCGCCAGTCGGGATAATATCTGCATTTATTAAGTCACTCGCTTTTTTGCTGGCTTCTTTAATGCACAAATACATTTCTTTCTGATTACTGTTGTAATTTAAAAAGCCTTCATGAGGTGAACCGATTTCATAACTCCAGGTTTCGTGAAAATAAATTTTTGCTTTTGGTACTTTTTCTCTTACAACCGCAACTAAATCAGTTAAATATGGCTCGTAGGTTTCAAACATACCGCTAAAAGCACTTGCCTGCTGAACTGTAATTACATCCCACTTTTCCATTAAAAGAGCTTCATTTATACTGATTTTTCGTGTGGCTTCACTACCATTGATTTCTAAATCATAAAACTCATTATTTTCAACCAAATTCTGCCAATGTGTTTCTAAAGAACAACCACCAATAAAAAGATTGTAGCACTCTAAGTTAACATCGTTCTGCTCTGCAAGACTATGTAAGAACTTATGAGAGTCAGTTGAAAAACTGTTGCCTATTGATAAAAGCTTCATTCTATAACCACCATTGCATGAATATCCACTTCTGGAACTGTGAATTTCACTTCTCCGTTCACATATTCAAATGCGATTTCTTCATTTTGCGGTTGAAGCACCACCCTGCTCGGTTTTTTGCTATATTTAACGGAGCATTTCACATTATAGAGCGGAACAGTATCTTCAATTACTTCTGTATTCTCGCCACGCACAGTTGTGTGAGCGTATAAGAGGTGCAATATATTTCTCTGCTCTTTTTCCTGATAGGTGTATGTAACAACTGCCTTGTCAGGAATATTTACAGTAACTGTTTTTTCTTCACCTAACATTTTCTCCATAATCGCTTTAAAAAGCTCTTTAAAGCAAAGGTGACCGTGGAGAGCATAAGCAGAGAAAATATCCCAGCCAATATACGCCATATTACCATTTATAACTGCACCAGTGTATTCTTTTTCTGGGTTATTTGGTGTGTGGGCGTGAGAACAGAAATGCTCCAAGGTTCTATTAAAATATGGGTTTTGCACACTTGCAATAACTTCGCCATCTGTTACGCTGAATTTATTAAAATCTGCTCTCATTAAATATTCTGTTACACCATTAACAGTATCATAATGTGGCACTAAATAAGTTGGTTTGAATTCATTTTCACCAATGTATTCTGAACCAAAATCGAGTATGAATTTATTATTTTTCACAATAGATTTTGCACTTGCAATTACTTTACCGCCATTATTTATAAATGCTTTTACCTTTGCTGTCATTTCGTCAGAAATGCCCGCTACATCTGGTAAAATGAGCAATTTATAATTTGAAATATCTATTGTTTCGTCAACAAAATCATAAAGATAATTGCTTTCAAGTAACATTCTGTTAGCACCAGCGTCTGCTTTAACGTTACGGTCACCTGTTATTGACTCTGCACTTAAAACCGCAATATCTGCTATATTTTTCGCACCAATAAGCCACGGCTCTTTTTCTTCTACCATTGAGTATGCCTTACCTATGAGATTATATGTAGCCATATTCATTTCGCCAGATGGGTGCATCTGGTCACCAACAGAGCAACCAGCGCCGTTCATAACACTTAACGCCGCTTCGTAAATTAAAGCATTAGGGTGTTTGAAACCACCGAACTCACCCCAGGAATGATGGAATTTACCTGTCATTCCTAAAAATTCATAATCCTTAAGTGTACGGGTATACGCCGCAGAAAGTGGAAAATGGTCATAACCCCAACCGCCTGTTGGTAAGCTCTCTAATTCTAAATGAGTGTTTTTTTCAATAAAACGATAATCACCTTTTGGAATATGGCCCTGATTATGAAAAATAGTTGCAGTTGCACTATGCTTTCTGACTGCGGCATTTGTTGCTTCAAGGTATTTATTAAAAACAATCTGAGAAAATTTCTCTCTGTCATCTTCATTTTCAATATTTAAGCCAAGTGCTTTCATATCACTTTTACATTTTTCACAGTAGCAGATTTTAGGCGAAATAATATCAAGAAAAATACCACAAGGATTATATTTCACCATAACCTCTTCAATCTGACTGCATAAAACATCAAGATATTTTGTGTTAAAGCACAATTGATGAAAATGAACCTCTTTTTCATATTCCTTTTGCCTTGCTTCATCATCTGTTACAACCCAACGCCACTCCGGATGTTTTCTGAAATCTTTTTCGTCAAACCCAGCAGAAATATAAACTGGTGCTTTTACACCAATTTCTTTACACGCTTCAAGCTGTGCACCCAATAAATCGAATTTTAACGTAGGGTGCATTTCATTCTTTTCTGTCGGGTGGTAAGACCAACCGTGATGGCATTTTGAAAAAACCGTAATAGAATCAACGTGCCCCGCCTTTAAAGCACTCTGAAACTGCTCTTTACTGAATTTATCACCAACCGGCACAAATTCACTCGTATGAAAATCAAGGTGTACTTGCCTTTTTCTTAACATAAAAACATCTCCGTTTGTGGTGGAATTTAATACTTTTATTATACGGGATAGTAGCATGATTTGCAAGATTATTTACAATACTGCCTAAATATGTTATTATTCATGTGGTGATTAAAAATGAAAGCTAAAATATTTTTATCTGCATTTGTTGCTATTCCATTTGCACTTGTAACACATTTTATCTGTTCTAAATACCTTTCTGAATTAGCTCTTGAATCTTCAATTTTTGCTGGTTTAGGCACGGGGTTAATTTTATTTTATTTTTTATTGATTCACGAAAAGGTTATGAACAAAAGATATACAGATGCTGAAAAAAATATGAAATCTCCCATTTTTTATAAAACAAATGGTAATTTTGATTTAGGTACTGGAAAAATCAAAAACGGAAATGTTTATTTGTGTGAAGATGGAATTGCTCTTATAAGTCTTGATGGAAAACCTTACTCATACGACGAAATTTTAATTAAAGATATTGATAAAGTCGAATTTAATGATTTTAAACTTAAAATATTTACTAAAGACAATCGCATATTCTTGATTACAACACCAGATGCTAAGAAAGTCATTTCTTCATTACAAGATAAAGGCTGGATATAAATAAACCCACCACATTTTTAAATGTGGTGGGCGTTTTTATTCTTATTTCATTTTTCACTACTGCAAATTCAAAGTATTAATTACTTCGTCGCTTAATATCCAACCATTTTCTTGTACTGATTTTTCTGCTTCAGAAAGTTTAGAAATAAGTTTTTGGCGTGCTTGTTCGTACTCTTTCATACTATTCTCACTCTTATTACTCTGCACTTTTAGTCACCCAAAAGTCCATAGTATCTACCCATCCAGTATGGAAGAAGGTAAATGTATGGCATTGCGGTTCTCATACCGTTTGCACCTGATGTATTAGGTAAAGCCGCCGCTCTGTTTGCGTTTTTAGTGTTGATGCTTACAAATTCTTCAACACCTGAATCGCAAACAAATTGGTTACCGTCATAGTTCATCAAAACTCTTGAAGAATATTCAACAGGCACTTTTAATTGTGGTGCACATCCTAATTCTTGTGGAGCATAGTCTATTTCAATATCTTTTCTGTAGCTGTTGTAAGTTGGCCATACAATAAGGTCAAGATTCATTTCTGAAAGAGATTTTGCCGCATTTTCAATATCACAAGGACGATTTGTAAGAGCACCGTAAACTATATTGAAGAATGGTGAACGCTCAATTCTTTCGTACTCGTAATGGTGAGTAAGACCCATTTTAAAGATTTCTTTCTGAGCCTCACTATCTGTGTAAACAATAAGTGGATAAATGTTTGTAAAATCAAGCTGGTCGTCAATATGAGCAATGTGAGCATCTTCGCATTTATACTGCATACAGTTCATAGCATAGTGATGTTTTGAAATAAGCATATCAAACACCTTGTTATACTTTTCATCGCCTGTTACGTGATATGTAGTTTTTAAGAATGAAAGAATTTCAAGTGAGTTTGTACCCTTTTCAAAATACCAGCGGTCGTCGTTATTAAGAAGGTCTGGCTCCCAGTTTGCCCAGGTAGTAGGCACACCGTCAACATCGCAAAGGTGGAAATTGTTCTCTATAATATGGTCTGTAATTTTCTTTACTACTTCAGCTATTTTCTTCTTTTCTTTTTTATCTGCAACAAGGTCAAAATAAATTCCATAAGCAAAATAGTGGCCTGTCATTTCATCGCTCGAAGTTTCGCCTAACCATTCACAGTCAGGGTTATCTTTACAAACGTGCCATTCTTCTCTGTTACCTGTACCAAAATATGGGTCATCGGTATATCTTGTTGCTCTTGCAGTAAAGCCAGATTTACCAGTAACCTCTGTAAGCTTAATCATTGCTTCAACTGCTCTTTTGGCGTTTTCTTTTGCTTCTTTTTCGCCAGTTGTAGCATAACGGAAGCACTGGCTTGCACAGTAAAGACCAGTGAAAAGTCCATCGTTATCAGAGTTAGGAAGCCAGCCTGATTCTAAATCACCATATTTTTTAAGACATCTGTCAACATGGTAGCCTTCGTTTCTTGTGTTATATTTAACTGAGAAATCGTCAAAATGCTTTGCTTTTTCACCAAGTGTCATATATTGTGAAGTAATAACACTTATGCCTCGTGGAGTAACCGCTGCAATTGTACCGCTCTCAGATACTGCAATTTTTGTAACTACTGGGTGCATAAGCCAAGCACCATAAGAGAAATAAGAAATTTTACCTTCAATAAGCGTTACAACGCCTGTATTTGTAGCAAAGTATTTTTTACCATCCTTTGCAAAATACATATCATTAAACGAACCACTTGGAATTGAATAGAAGTCATCGCCCTTGAACCAGTAATTTCTGCCATCGTAAATGTTAAGACCATCATCTGTACCAACCCACAAATGACCGAGTGCATCTATTTTAAGACAATTAATTTTTCTTGACATTACACCTGTATTTTCAGGAAGAAGCTCTGCCCAATGGCGACGTTTACCCTTCATAGATAAAAGACCTTCAACTGAAGAACCAACATAAACTGTTTCAGCATATTTTGCTTTGTTATCAAGTGCCGCAAGCGCAACTACCTCTGATGGAAGGTCAACTATTTCTTTAAATTCGCTACCATCCTTAAGGTAAAGCTTATCTTCTGTAATAAGCCAGAAAGAACCATCAAGACCAGTTGAAATATCTATAACCGAACTATTAAATTCTGCAATCTTTTTAGATTTACCATTTTTTATTTCTGAGAGAACTTTACCCATTGAAGCATAAAGTCTACCATTTTCTGAAAATAATTTTTCTGCTTTAAATGAAAGCTTTTTTAAATTGCCCTCAGAATATTCAAATGTATTTTCAGCTGTAGCAATATAAAGTGTTTCCCCTGAAAATGCAACAGAAGTAACGCTACTGCCATCAATTTCTGTAATGAATTTTTTATCGTACTGTCTGAACTTACCAAAATTAAGAGTATATTTTTCCATAACAACGCTCCTGAATTTTTTATTTACAATTATATTAACATAATTTAACCCCAGTTAAAAGGTCTTTCAAAAAAGTTTATTTCTTCTTTAGGCGGAATTTTCTGAAAGCCTGAAACTTCATCTATTCCATGTGCCAGTAATTCATCATAAAGGTCTTCTATACGTTTATGTCTTACAACATTGAATATTGTATATTTACCTAAAAACTGATTTGCTTTAAAATATTCCCAACTCAAAGAAGCGGTTTCAACATTGAAAAGTTGCTCTTCAGTAATATCTGAAGTCAACGCCTTTTCCCACAGTTCATCAAGATACTCTACCTTACCCAACGGGTAAAATCCTGCCTGGTAGTGCCAGTCAAAATCAAATGCGTGAGCAGAAGCTCTAGTCTGTGCAGTCTGAATATCTAATATCTCTTTTATATATGGTGCTGCCGCCTCACCATAATAAGCCTTTATAAAATCCAGCATATGATATTCAACATCGCAATTTACATCCCACTGTAATTTGCAAAGAAGATAGTTGCGAAGCTCATTAAATGCAGCAATATGTGTATCACCACAGTTATAAATGTAACCTGTTATACCAATATCGTGCATATATTGCATTGTGCTCTGCATAGTTTCAAAGTTTGAGAAAAACTGTGCTGTATTTATAAAGTTAATAGTGTAATCGTAAATATATGTAGTATCGGCAACCTTTACCCAGTTTTTAAAATCCTCTGCTATTACAGGCTCGTTGTCACCGAAAAGATTATAAAATGTTTCATTACCATCCTGCGCACCACATTCTGTTAAAGGGTGACTTCTGCAAGCCTTGTGAAGCCCACAAAGAACCGGTGCAACATTTTTATTGCATTTAAGACTTAAATCCTTTGGTGGTTTATCTGTTTCGTTATAAGCATAAAAAGTGAACATAAAGTCAGGGAATTCATCCTCGAGTGCATCTGCAAAAGCATTTGTAAAAAGAATTGTAGGTGCAGAAACGCTACCATATTTCTCATAGAGTGCTTCGCAGTTTTCACAACGACAATAGTTTGTGTTATCCTTCTGACCAATGTGAATATATTTAGCATTTGTCTCATTTTTAAGAATTGCTTCACGGGCATTTTTTACTGCTACTTCTAAAACCTCGGGATTAGAAAGACAAACGTGGTCGCGGGTTTTAGTCCCTTCAGCTGTAGTTGCAAAGTAGTCAGGATGCTCTGTTATGAGGTCATCAGGAACTAATTTATCCAAAGTAACATCCCATAAAACATAGGTTAAAGCACCACCGTAGTCAGTTGCTTCTTCCCAGAAAGAAACATTCATTTTTGTTCTTGCTCTGTAAGCATCATTTGTACCGATAGCGTCATTACGACGAATTATAAAGGATGGCTCTACTAAACGATTGATTTTTGCATCAATTACAATATCTTTATTTTCGGGTACTACCTCAAGTGTAGGTGTAAACCAACGAACACCAAGGTGTTCTTCTAAAAATGTATATACACCATAAAGTGTACCTCGACTTTCTGCACCAGAAATAAATAATTTATCACCATTTGAATATACCAAAAATCCGTCTTTTTTAATATTTTCACGGTCAATATTTACAGCATCATTTTCAATTGCAGTTTCTCCGATAATTATTGCCTTTTGTTCTGATTTGTAGTTACTTTCTGTAATAATACTTAGCTTTGCACCGCTTATTTTTTCAATATAACTCTGCATTTCTTTTGTTGCAGTAATTATTGTAGCATCAGGATTATCACTTGTTACAATAACAAAATCACTCTTTCCGTTTTCTACAATAGCCATTGGTGAAGTAACTTCTTGCGGAACATATTTCGTGTTACTGTAATTTGCAACATTTTCAACAGGACGAAGCCCTGTTATGCAAAGAATAACCTCCACAAATGCAATAAACGCTTTAAAAAATTCTTGCATAGTATTCTCTCCTTTTTAATTTTTTGTAATGAATTTATTTATTTTTTCACTTATTACGACACTCAACACAATTTTTAAAATATCTGGAATTATAAATGGTAATACACATATTGTAAAAGCACTTATAAAGTTTATTGCTTCACCATTTTTAATAAATAATAAAATATACCAGAGTGTACCAAAAATATAACAAACAATAAGTCCCATAAATGATGCAATTAAATTTATAATTTTTCTCGGTTTTTTATTAAACATTGAAGTAATCAACCAGTATGTAAGTGCAGAAAAAATAAAACCTATAATATAGCCACCTGTTACATTTAAAAGTGCGCCGATTCCGCCATTGAAACCCGAAAAAACCGGTAAACCTACAGCTCCTAAAAATATATAAATTAAAATAGAAATAATTCCTTTTTTTGCACCGAGAATGTTAAGGCACAAAAATATAGCGAATGTTTGTAAAGTAAAAGGAACTATGGACGGAACAGTAAAAAGTGAACAAATAACAATAATTGCACTGAAAAGAGCAATTAAACTTATATTTTTCGCTTTTTTGTTATTCACTCCACCACCGCCTTTTAATATTTATTGTATTTTATTATAATAAATATTACATAATTTTACAATATTCAATTGACGATAAATTTTTATTGTGTTAAAATGCTATAGGTTGGATAGTGGTATTCATACTTCTTCACTATTCCCTCTTACTTATTACTTCATATCTGCAGGGGTGGCGGAATTGGCAGACGCGTTAGATTCAGATTCTAATGGTAGCAATACCTTGTGGGTTCAAGTCCCATTCTCTGCACCACGACTTTGATGGAAACAGCAAAGTCGTTTTTGTTTATATTAACTCTAAGGCGGTGATACTATGTTCTCCTTTATAAAAAAGAAAAAAGTAATTCCTACTTTTGTAATTGATTCTCCCCAAATTTCTATTACACCAGATACGAAGTCATTTGTGGAATCGTTAAAAATAGCCGCTATTGAATATACGCTTGTTACAGATGGATATATTACATTCGCAGGCAGAGCATTTGGTTGCAATATGCCTCTGATGTTTGGAATTCATTTCAATGCGTTAAAGGTTGAGTTTATTGAAATATTCCATCCACAAGAGTATTACCAGGCGGATTCCTATGATATTAACGAATCGTTCTCACAGTTATCTGAAATTTTAAGAAAACAATACGGCAATCCTTTAGTAACTACTGCCGCCTTGATAGGAGGACACCCCTGCGAACAGTGGTACACATCAAATTATATTGTTAATCATTATATAATGGATCGGTTTGGTCTAGAGGAGCATTTACACATCAACTTCTATAAGAACTAGAGTTGTATTTTAGGTTTTCTTACCTCATTTTTGCCCAATCGAACATAGCACGATACTTCACCTATATATTCAGCACCAAAAACGAGTGAGTTTTCATTTTTAGAAAACCCACTCGTTTAATTTATTTTTTATTTTTTTCAAGCATCGGTATTGCAATTTTTCTGTTGAAGAAATCTATTAACGGTCCCATAAAAAACGCGGTTAAAATTGTTCCGACACCTATAAAAGTAGGGATATCTTTAAATTCACCTTTGCCGAGAATGAAAAGGACTGCTCCTAAAATAACACAAACTATATCGGTTGCGATTCTTATATATTTGAATTTACCTAATTTCCATTTGTTTGTGAGAATAAGTGCAATTGCATCGTATGTTGAAACACCGAGGTCTGCTGTCATATAAAGTGATGAAGCAAAGCATAAAACTACAAAGCCGAAAATGAAGCACACAATTCTCACTACCATAGATGCTTCAGGGAAAATTGTAAGTAAGGTGTTGTGAGAAAAATCTACAACGTAGCCCAACAAAAACAAATTCACCATTGTTGCAATATTTATGTAGTGCTTATCAAATACAAGTGCAAAGAGTAAAAGACAGGCATTTACTATTACATAAAGTGTTCCAAAATCAATTGGAATAAGCTTTTCCATACCACTCATAAAAGACTGGAATGGGTCAACACCGAATGCGGCAAGCTTGAAAAAGCCAACGCTTATTCCACCAATTATAACACCAAGAACGGACATTAAAATTCGTTTTGTTTTCATAGATTTTCTCCTTATCAGAGCAAGACTTAAAATAACAGAGAAAGTATATAACTAAAGACGTGTATTGTCAATAATTAAAAATTAAAAAACAATACTATAAGAGACGGGACTTGCCGTCTGCGGCGGCTACGCCTTGCATACTATCCGCTCGGCGACCTAAATCCTGCGGATTTCGGTACCCGCCTCCCGCTCCTCACTAAAAACAGTCCACCGGACTGTTTTCTTTACGCTCAGACCCTCTCGGGTCCAAGTCCCGTTTTATCATAACGAAAAAACAGAGTCCACACGGTCGTGTGAACTCTGTTTTTGGTGCGAGAGACGGGACTTGAACCCGTACGGGATTACCACACGCCCCTCAAACGTGCGCGTCTGCCGATTCCGCCACTCTCGCAAGTGCTTAAATAATATAACACCAATTTCTTCATTTGTCAACATATTTTTTGAAATTTTTATAAAATTATTTTTCTCACGGGACTTGAACCCGTCTCTCGCCCGTTTATTTTCTTCTATAACAAAAATCTGATATTTACTATTGACAAACTCTTCCTACAAGTGTAAGATAAAATTATACTACAACTGTAGTAAATTTAGAATAGTTAAATCGTACGGAGGAATTATTATGAAATTATCTGAAGCTGAATGGTCTGTAATGGAAGTTCTCTGGCAGGGAGAGAGCTTTGCACTTAAAAGCATTGCCTCTACACTTAATGAGCTTAATGGCTGGAGTAAAAATACAGTTTTTACATATCTTAACCGAATGGAAGCAAAAGGGCTTGTAAAGATAGACCGCAGTAGTAAAACTCCATATTCTGCTGCAGTAAGTCGTGAAAAATGTGCAAAAAACGAGAGAGATGAGCTTTTAAGCAAAGTGTATTCTGGTGCTACATCTGACCTTATTGCTGCTTTTCTTAAAGAATCCCCTATTTCAAAGCAAGAAGTTGAAAGATTAAAAAAGCTTCTTGATGAAATGGAGGTATAAACATGGTAAATATTTGGGAGTTTCTTCTTCAGACCATTTCTGTAAGTCTTGTAGCGGGTCTTATACTTATTGTTAAAAATATTTTTAAAGATAAGCTTACACCTCGTTGGCAATATGGAATTTGGGGTTTATTAATACTCAGAATTTTTCTGCCTGTAAAAGCAGATAAATTAGTACTGTTGCCTTTTGGCGTTTATCTCGAAATGCTGAAAAGCTACGTTGAAAATTTACTTAGCTCGGCTTATACTCGCCCACTTATAGCAACCGAGCCTTCAAGCGTTATTCCTTACATCAGCTCTGCACCAAAGAGCATAACAGATATATTATTTATAATCTACATTTTGGGCGTTGTTGCTTTTTTGTGCTTTTATTTGTTTTCTTATATAAGGCTTCGCCTGATTTTTAAAAAAGGCGATGACATTTCACAAGAAAAAAGACAAGAATTACAACATATTCTTTCTGAAAACAAGATAAAAAACATTAAAGTTATATCTGTTAAAGGCATTAACAGTGCATTTATATGCGGTATTTTTTCACCAGTTCTTGTTTTGCCAGCTGAAAGAGAAACTGATGAAAAAATTCTGTTGCACGAAATTATGCATCTTAAAAGCTTTGATTCTCTCCAAAATATATTATGGTGCCTACTTCGTTGCTTACATTGGTGCAACCCATTTATGCATTACATTTTTAACATTATCGGTAACGATATAGAAATGCTTTGCGACCAGAGAGTTCTTGAAAAGCTCAAAGGCGAAGAGCTCAGAGATTACGGCGTTCTTCTACTTAATGAGGTTAACAAAAAATACGCCCGTATGCCGGGAACAACCTCTGTTTCAAATGGTGGTAAAAATATTTCCAGAAGAATTGAAGCAATTGTAAGATTTAAAAAATACCCTAAAGGTATGGCTCTTGTAAGTGTTTGTATTGCTATTTTACTTTCTTTACCGTGTTTGTTTGTTAGTGCAGGCTTTTCTGCTAATAGCAATATATATATCCCGCAAAATGAATATGAATTTCAAAAGGCTTTAGCCCACACCAAAATAAACAGATGTGCTACCATTGCGGGTGCAATTGATACTTATGCAAAAGCTCTGGTAGATCATAATGGTATAATGCTTCTTACAGCTTCTCCCGTAGAAAAGCATCAAGAAATAATAAATAATCTTTGCGGGTTTCATTTTATAGATAACAATATAGATTTTTATGCAACCGAAGGACATCCGTTCTCTGTATTCAACCTTACAAAAACCGGTGATGAAAAATATTCTGCTGTTCTCGTTTTCAGCATATACGAAGAAGATGTTGAAGGATATTCTAAGGAAGAAGAGCTGGGCTTTGGTGATACACTGTTTGTACCAATTGAAATATTCAAAGAAAATAACTTCTGGGTAGTAAGAGAAACTGGTGAACGAAAACACACTAAAGGCTACCTTGATGCATCTCCTTTATTACAGATTAACTGTTTAGAAGAGGATGCACCCATACTCTTTGAAGATACTAAGCAAGGCGAAAACGGCACTCTTTCAGTTAAAACCTCATCTGTTTACACAATAGCTTATGGTTCTACATCCTCTCAGGATACACCGTTCTTTACAGGCGGTATAAATTATAATAACAACGTAAACCTCAGCAGAGATTTCAGTAGTTGCCTTATTGAAACAAACTACATTTACACTTATGAGGGTGACGATTACAAAAAAGCTGAGCGTGTAGCTATAGAATACACTGCAGACCCTGATACAGAATTTGGAGCAACAAGTGGCTCTCCTCTTAATTTTTCCAGTAGCTCCACTAATGGCAGTGGTAAAAGCAGCCACAGCGTAAATAACGGCAGAGAATGGGACAAAACCATAAGCATCAACGATACTGACAGTAACTACGATTACAAAAAGCTCATGGAGGGTTACAATTCAACCCGCAAGCTTGCAGTTTATGTTGATGGTAAACTTGTCGATACATTTACCGTGGAGGTGGATATAAATGGAAACTAAAACTCTTTCTTCAGCTATTAAAAAAATCGCTATTAGTTACATACTTATATATTTACACATAAATATTTCGGTAATTGACATACTGCCTGATTGGCTTGGATATTTTCTTATCGTTTCAGTATTACCTATTATTTCTGAAAATGAAAAATCTGCCCAACTGCTTAAGCCCTTTGGCATTGCTATAGGCATTTGGAATATATTTGAAGATGTGCTGAAAATAACTGGTGATGAATTAAATCTTACTGTTATAAGCCTTGTATTCAGCATCATTACAATTTATTTTCATTTTCAGCTTATTACAAACATTGCTAATCTTGATATTGAAGAGCCTACGAAAAAAAGGCTCCTTAATTTAAGAACTGCAACTGTTATACTCCATACAGTATTAACATTTTCACTTTTTATACCGACTGTTATTGATGTTGATAATGAAATATATACCTATGTTCTTATGATTATGTTAATTCCTCAGCTTATTATATGCTTCTGGATATCGGGTGAGCTTTTCAAGCTTTCAAAAGCTCTGAAAGAAAAAGAAGTCGAATCAACTGAAGCAACAGAAGAATCCAGAGAATCAGATAATGTAGACGAGTCTGTTGAATCAGAAAGCGATACGGAATAATTAACTCAATTTTCTCCTTGCAACCACTGGTTGCTAAAATTCCAACTAAACTTTATTGAAAACAAACCCCTTGTATGATATATTTTTAGTATAATAAATCACACAAGGGAGATTTTTATGAAACTATATGAAAAAATAACTTTATACAGAAAAAAGAATGGATTTTCTCAGGAAGAGTTAGCTGAAAAAATCGGGGTGTCAAGACAAGCCGTGAGCAAGTGGGAAACGGGTGATGCCCTCCCTGAAATCACAAAACTAAAAGCATTAGCAGACACATTTAATGTAACTGTTGATTTTCTTTTAGATGAAGAAAAAACCGAATTTTCACAACCAAACCAAATAAGAAGCGTTTCTGTGCTTGACAAGTACGCCGATAAAATTGATGATTGCGTAGATAATATTTCTAATAAATCAGGCACATTCTTTAAAAAATACGGTTGGATTTCAGGCATACTTTTAATAATTTTAGGACTTTACAGAACAATCACCTGTGTTTTATCGATTTTACCAATCTTCCAATTAAATTTCTCTGCTTTTGATACAATGATACCTGGCGTTGCAATAATTTTTACTATTTTCCAAATTCTTATTGGCATTGCTTTCATTGTTGGTGGCATAATTATAATTAAAAAATTCAAACCTAAAAGGACTTGATTTTCAAGTCCTTTTTAATATCCCCCTATTTTCTGGTAACACTAAAAACATTATCTACTTACCGGGGGATTTTATGGATATTTTAAAAGTTATTTTAACATCAATACTTTCTGCTGTTTCGCTATTTATTATAGCAAAAATTATGGGACACAAGCAGATGTCGCAACTTGACTTTTTTGATTATATTACCGGTATTACAATAGGCTCTATTGCCGCCGAGCTTGCAACTGAATTAGAGTCGCCACTAAAACCACTTATTGCTATGGTTGTTTATGGTGTTATAACGGTTATTCTTACGACAATTACTAACAAATTACCAAAGGCACGAAAATTCATTAACGGAACACCGACAATAATTATGAACAACGGCAAAATCTATAAAGAAAATATGAAAAAAGCAAAGCTCGACTTAACCGAATTTATGGTTCTCTTACGTCAGGAAGGTTATTTTAATTTAGATGATATCGGAACCGCAATTTTTGAATATAACGGACGACTTACAGTTTTACCTGTAAGCGCAAAAAGACCTGTTACACCTTATGATATGAATCTGACAGTAAAACCCGAATATATAAACACAGAGCTTATAATGGATGGAAAAATTCTGCACGAAAATTTAAAACGAATTGGTGTAGATTTAAGGTGGCTCGAAAAACAGATTAAAATTCAGGGATTTAAAAGTGAAAAAGAAATTTTCTTAGGTGTGTGCGATAAACAATATAAAGTTTCGTTTTATAAATATGAATAGTTTATTTTCGCAAGTATTTATTCGGTATTGATACTTGCGGTTTTGTGTGTTAAAATATAAAAAAATTTATAAAGGTGTAGCTATGGAAAACACAAAACCAATTATAGAACTTGAACTTTATATTATCCGCCACGGGCAGAGTATGGGTAATATTGAACGAAATACAGACGGACTTTCACCGGAAGATTTACACGATCCGAGACTTACAGCCCTTGGCAAAAATCAAGCAATACTTTGTGGTGAAAGATTTAAAAATGTAGAATTTGACGCAGTATATTCAAGTGCTCTTTTAAGAGCGGTAGAAACCGCGACAGAAATTATAAAAAAACAATCAACTGAAAAATGTTTAAAAGTTTTGCCTTATTTAACTGAAGCGGGTGTTTCAGAAGAATACAGTCACTCGTCATTTACTGAAATAAATAAAATTAACAAAAATGCAGTTTTAGCAGATGATGTTGACCCTACAAAGTCACTTTTTTACTACAACAATACAAGTGACGAGGGTGATTTATTTGAAAGAGCAGAAACAGCACTCGATTACATACGCAGTCATCAAAAACAAGGCGAAAAAATCGCAATTGTAAGTCACGCGGCTTTTATTACTTATTTAGTATTCTCTTTAATGGGTTATAAAAAAGAGTGCCCTTTATATGACCTTGACTTTAAAAACACAGGCGTTACAAAAGTCACAATTTATAAAAAGGGTACCAATAAATATGGCGATATTGTTTTTGAATTTATAAATGACACTTCGCATTTATATAACTTATAAAAAAACAGATGCAGATTAATTTTCTGCATCTGTTTTTGTTATTTCTTAATTTCTTTTTCTATCAATTTTAACACTTGTTCGCATTTCATTCCAAAATCACAAACCAAATCACCTATGAGAGCATCTATTTCATAAAGTGCCGCACCTGCATCTTCATCTTTATCAAAAGCACCATCTAAATCATACTCTTTGCCATTTATTATTATAAGTCGTGGGTATTCGTAATCAACAAAAGTGAATTCTGTAACTCTGTCAATTTTTAATTCTTTTAAAATAGTTTTAAAGCATTTTACAAGGTCAGAAATTATATCTTGCATATTAACAGAACCACTGAACTGTAAATTATCAAATACTTTCATCAAAACAGCCATTTGCTCTTCTTCTGACTTTTCTTTGAAAAACTTATCAATAAATTCTTCTTGCTCTTTTTCCGACAGTTCATTGAAAGCTTTACCGATATTTATTATATCACCCATTTCATTGAACCTCTGTTTTTTGCTTTCTGTATCTTAAAATACCTATAACTGATGAAATAATTCCTGCTATTTGTGCAAAAATTGATGTTGAGAATGGTGAAATAAAATAAATTACCCACGCTGACATATTACCGAGTAAGATATAGCGAATTCTTTGTGGGTCCTTCTGGAACATTGCAAGCATATAAAAAACAGCAGCGATAATTGGTAAAATCTCTTTTGGACCGGTAAAACCAAATAAACCACCCGCAATATAAAGCACAAAAAAGATTATTTTTTCTATAAATGGAACCGCTGTACCCTTTTTGTCGTGGATATGTGAAACTATTATTTGTACAATAGCAATTAAACAAATTATTACACCTGAATTAAATTCGTTTTTTATAAATAAAACATTTATTGCAACTGCTGCGTTTGATATTATATTTACAAAAAGCATATGTGTTTTATTTTTTAACTGAAACATCAGAATTGTCATAGCAATTGCTAAAATTCCGAGTGCCTGGCCTATGTAGTATGTCATTTTGTTTCTTCTTTCTCTAATTTTTAGTAGTATATAATATATCTTTTTAGTGTAGGTTTGTCAAGGGTTTTAGGAACTAGGAATCAGGAAATAGGAACTAGGGCTTCGCTAGAATTAAAAACATTTTATCATTTTTACAAGTTGCAAGTGTGCAAGTGGCAAGTATCTTAAATATAAAATCATCCTACCACTTAAAGTTGATATAAAAACCAACTGAAAATGATAGGATGAATTAACTCGCTCTAGTTCCTAGTTCCTGTTTCCTGATCACTATTTCATCTCAACCGAATTTATAATTTTATAAGCAAGGTCGGTTGACGCGACTTCTTCGGGTAAGTTAATCATTACTCTACAATCGAGCCACTCGGAATCTTTTTTATTAAAATCAAAAAAGTAGCTACAACTGATTTCACCTGTTTCTTCATTTGTGAATTTCTTAATACTCACAAATCCTTCGATTTCTTCTGTTTCGTAAAAATAAACTTCTTCATAAAAAGGAATAGCTACTGCAACCATAATCAGAAGCGGAATGTGACAAACAGTCTCTTGTTTATCCCAATAATTTACTTCCCGCAGGTTCATAATTCCACCTAATTTTTGAAAATCATACTGATTTTCGGGATAAAAACCATATTTTTCTACAAGCATATCTTTAGTCATTTCATCAAATTTAAGAAGCATTATATCAATAGATTCTTCCAAAAACACGGTTTCCCCATCAGGCTTATAGTCTTCTAACATTTCCTCAGAATAACTTAATACACCTTTAAATGACTCTTTTTCGCCTTTTTCATTTGTGGATGCAACTAATATAGTTTCATCTTCATTTTTATGTAGCAAACTTGTAATAATTTCGCTTTGTTGTTCTTTGCGTGTTTTATCAATGAATTCTACTGGAATTTTATAAGTAAAGTCATCATTCTCAATTGTCTGTGTCTCATCTTTGCCTGTAAATTCAATATTATACTTATCAAACTCTGAATACTGTTCAAATGTATAATTAACACCTGTATCAGTGTTCTCAAGCAAATACTCAATTGTTGTTTTTAAAGTAAGCAAAGCACCGAAATGAACTGTTCCCGCAACAATTGTTGTTACAAGTAACACTGAAACAAGTGAGTGTAATACTTTTTTCTTTTTCAAACATTTTTTATCATTGAGCATTTGGAATTTACTTGAAAATCCAGAAAAATCTTTAATTACCCAGTAACAGATGTGGGCGGCAACCAAAACTAAGTTCAAAATTGCAAAAATAATTCCGAAATACAATTCTCGGTCTGTTTCAGGATAATCTGGAATTAAACCTATAATTAGACAACACACAAAGATTAAAACTGTCGATAATATTTTAATCTGCTTTTCATTTGCTTTTTTGTTGCTTTCTAAAACCAAAAATACTAACGGAACCAATGTGCCTATCATACCAGCAACAAAAAATACCCAATGGTTTGCGTTTAAGATGATAAGGCTTATTAAAGATATTAAATTAGCAACAATTATGAAATAATAATATATTTTTACTCGTTTAAGTTCATTGAAATTTGCCTTTTTGATTACTTTAAACATTGGCACAATTGAAGCAAAACCTAACAGATACGGAATTAATGTGAAAAATGCTGAAAATGCGGTACTCTTATCAATATTCTCAATAAATGCCGAAATAAATGCACAGCCTACAAAAATTGAAAGAAAAATTAAAATAAAATAAACAAATAATTTTAATAAAAATAAACTAATAAATTGTATTTTAAATCTGTTTTTTATAAAATTCTGAAATCTTGCTGTGTTCTGATTTTTTACAAACTCTTCATCAATAAACACTACTCCTGTATTCTGTAAATCTGGTAAAGTAACACCACCACTTTTTATTGCTTCTTCAGGAATCTGTGTAAATCGTGAAATATTTTTAATTTGTCTTTTTGTAAGTGATAATTCACCATTAAGAACTTTTTCGGTATTTTTCTTTCTTATTCCAAAAAGTTTTGCCAAATCTTCTTTTTTAAGTTTCTCTTTTTCGAGTATATAATTTAATAATTCACTTTGTGTCATTATTTGTTATCTCCCTTATATTCTAAAACTTCACTTGGTAAATCAATTATATCTGTGGCTTCTTCGCCTTGTTTTGTATGGTATTCAATTTCAATTTTTGTACCATCTTCATTAAAATACGCACTTATAACAGACTCTACATGGTCTGCAATTTCTTCTTTAAAATCGTCAATTACCAGTAACTCTTTTCCACTGAACATATCACTTATGGTTACAAACCTACTGTTTGTACTACTGACCAAATTACCAAAACTATCTATTTGTCCGTAATAATCGGGAGATTTTTCACCAGTTTTAAAGTTATAAAAATTACCCCAGCGTGAAAGCACCCCTGTTCCACCTTGAATCCATTTGCAAATTATATTTTCGCTTTGTAAATAAATATGTGGATATTCGCTTGTTTTCTCTTTTTCTAAAACATTTCCTTTTACATCATAAATTTCGTATTCTTCTAAATAATCTTCAGTTGATTTTATTGAGTAGTGTTTATCCTGATACTCTAACTCTGATGCTAAAAAACTGGTAATTTCATCAAAAACACCTTTGCATTTATAATATTTACTTTTTGTAAAATTATAGCGCACTTGTATTTCATCATCCTGATTTATGCAAAAAGCAACACCGCTATTCCAACCAGATTCTTTATCTAATGAAAAATAATAATCCTGAACATCTTTATTGTAATTTTCTATTTCAATCTCTTCTAATCTGTATCTGTCCAATTCATCACAAAATCCAGAAACAAAATCATTTGCATTGTTAATGCGATATCTTTTATTATCAATCGATATCATGAGTTCATCAAACTCATTAAGTTCAGAAACTGGTGTCGCTGAATATAACTTTAAAACTTCTTTTAAAGTTGCTTTTTCTTCACCCTTTGCACAACTTACAAGCACCACAATTAAAGTTATGCTTAAAATTAAACTTATCATCCTTTTCATGTAATCACCCAAAGAAATAATAGCATGCTCGTTTAATTTATTCAACAGTTAAATTAAAATTCAGTTACAAGTTGCAAATAGCAAGTGTTTAAATATAAATTCACCCTATCACTTAAAGTTGATTTCTTCTCAACTAAAAATGATAGGATGAATTTCCCCTAATTCCTACTTCCTAATTCCTACTTCCTAATCCAACGCATTCAAATCAAGCTCACTATTCGCCGACATAAATTGTGGGTATTGTGAGAACATATTAACGTTCGGTTGAACTGTGCTTTCTAAAAGAGTAAATGTAAACACGCTGAATTCTGTATTATAGTCTGCAGCAACGTGTGGTGCATTTTTTACAAACCAGGTGTTGTCAGGGAAAAGTGCAGGTGTTGCGTCAATTACACAATCAGATGAAAGATATTTTGAGTTTGCCGCAGATATCTGAGCATCTGAAAGTTGTTTATTTAAAGGTGCAACTACCGCAAAGTTAGAAGTAAGTTCTGTTTCTAACACGCCGTCACCATTACAGCCTGATTTTGGATGAACTGGCACGAGTGTACCGTTATAATTTGAAACAAAAGAAATTTTAACACCTTTTTCTTTTGCATTTTTAAGAATTTCTTCTGTGCTGAAAACGAATTTTTTGGTTTCTTCTATTTTTTCTAAAAGAACTGGGTATTCACTTTCGTGACCGCCGAAAATAGTCTTGACACCGCTTTCAAAATCTGCATCAGGGCAAAGTGCCCAGAATCCACAAAGAGTACCGAAGCAATCGCGAAGAACTCTGTCATTTGCTTCGTCAAAACTATCTGCCACAAGGTCATTTGCAAAATTCACAGTCTTTTTAAGAACTCCAGCATAATCTAAAACACCTAAAAGAAGCTTTAAAAAGAAATTGCCGTTTGTTGTTTTATCAAGAAAATCAACAAGTACATCCTTGTCAATAACAATTCTGCCGTTTAATGCTTCACCACAAACATAAGTACCATTTTGTGCACCTGAAAGGTAAACTGCGGAATTTATATTCTCAGTGCCGTAATAATACATATAAGCAGTTGTAACCATACCGCCCATTGAAGCACAGATTATATTGACCTTATTTTTACCTGTTGTAGTTTTTGCATCTTCTACAAATGAATTTAATTCTGCTGCAATATCCTTAGGCTGCTTACGCCAGTCATAAGTGAAAAAATATGTATTTTCTGCACCATATTTTTCTACAGCAGTTTTTACAATACCCTCTTCGCCATTATCAATAAGTCTTTCAACAAGCTCAGGGTGATTTGCCATTGAACCGTAGTACTGAACCATTGAGATATTTTCAATAGTATTACCGCTTTTGTCACAAGCAAGTGGTGACAAAATCTCGTTAGCAACATCAAAAATACTATTCATAAGCTGACCTTTTGTCATAAACATTGAGGTCATAAGTGTAGAAATTATTTTGCCTGCATCTACTTGTAAAGCCTTTGTACCGTCAGGGTATGTAAGCCCTGCAAAATCAATACCTCTTACAATAATTACAGGTAAACCGTTATAATTACTTTGTGTTTTAGCTTCAACTGCAAATGCAGGGATGCAAATTGCAAATAACAAAGAAACCGCTAAAATTACGGAAACTAACTTTTTCATAATTTTTTCCTTTCAAATGGGAATATATGGTTTATTATAGTATTTTTATATAAAGATTGCAACTGTTTTGTTTTTAGTGGTTAGTAAGTCAGTGGTCAGTGGTCAGTTGTTTGTAATAACATCTAAACTCCAAAAATCGCATAATTAGTTTCATTGCACGATTTTGCGATATAATTGCTTTTCTTTAAACCTGTTTTGTTTTCTTTATATGCTTTTAAAATTTCTCTGCTCATATTTGTTAAATCGTCACGCTCTAATGCTTCGTTGACAGTAAGTAATAAAACTTCACTATTTTCGTAACCATCAGACTTTGGTGTACCTGAAATATATTCCATAGTAAAAACTGCACACCATTGGTCAGCTTTAAACTGCATACAATATAAATCTTTTATTTTACAAATAACACCTGTTTCTTCGAGAATTTCTCGTTCAGCCGAAACTGTAGGAATTTCACCCTCCTTAACATAACCACCCGGCAACAGAATTCTATCCTTTGCAGTTCCGTAAGTATGGCGTACAAGTAAAATTTTATTTTCTATTTCAACAATACCGCAAACAGTAAAATGTTTATTATTAAATTCTTTTTTATTTGATTTAAAAATTGACATACTTTTCCCCTAATTCTGCATTTTTAAGCGTTTACACATCTCAAAACCGCTTTTCCATCCTCGCAAATATCAACCTCGGTAACAGAAATATTGTCAAGAGCAAAGAAAAAATCACGGGTTTTAATTCCTAATGCAGTTGGTATTAAATACTCCAACATTCCGTGGTGGCTGAAAACTGCAACAGTCTGACCACACTTATAATTCTCTTTTATGTAATCTATTATTTTTTGTGCTCTTAAATTATTATCTTCTATACTTTCGCAACCGAACTCATATTTTTCAGTACCAAAAAGATTTTTGAGCATTTTTGTATTTTTATAATATTTTTTAAGATATTCTTCACTGCAACCGTAATACCCCGATGTACAGCCACACTCTATAATTTCAGGGCAAATGTTAATTACCGGGTTATTACCCTGTGCTTTGCAGACACCTACACAAGTTTTAAAAGCCCGAAGAAGAGAACTTGAAATAAATGCATCTATTTTTTCATTCTTTAGCTTTTCGCCTAAAATATTACATTGCTCTTCACCAAAAGGTGTTAATTCGCCATCGCTTGGGTCTCTTCCCTCCCAATTATCATAGTTTGTTTCTGCGTGACGAACAAAAAGAATTTTTAAAGAATCATAATTTTCCATAAAAGCACCCCTTGTATTTATTAACTAAAAAGTCTTTCAACTTTCGTTTGCCATAATTTAATTTTTTCTTCATCATATTTTTCTGGTATTTTCATAGCCAGATTCTTCGCCTTTATTCCTTTCATTAAGGCTGAAATAAGTGACATAACAAAATGTGATTTTTTAAAACATTTGCTTAATTTAAACATAAGCTCCTGTGGTGTGAATTTTAAACCCTTTCCACTTGAAAAATTACATAAATCATCTTCGGTAATTATACCACTTTCAAAAATATATTTAATATTTTCATTATCTGAAGTAAGAAGAGTGCGTTTCATATAATCTACAAAAAAATGCTCTGCGCCTATTTTTTCGTAATATTTTACCTGATATTTCCAGAGAGTTTCAACAGAAACAGAGTTGTTTTTAATAATTTCTTCAGCTAAAATTTGCCCCGCTCTTAATGAATTTGAAATGCCACTACCAGTAATAGGAATTGTCATAAATGCGGCATCGCCAACAGTTACGTAACCTTTACCAACCATTTTTGTCAAAGGATATCTTACAGGAATTCGCCCGAATTTACCACCCATTACAATTTCATCACTTATAACAGGGTTAGCTTTTTTGAGTTTTAAAAGAGCATTTTTAAATTCTCTTTCGTGCATTTCTCCCACTCTGCCAATGAGAATATTAATGAGTCCATCAGGCTCACAAATGCACCACGAAATACCCGGCATACCCAGATATTTTAAATATACTTTCTTTTTATGATTTTCTGGTAATTTTTCACCATCTGCTGTTTTTACAAATGCTCTGTAAACTGTAAAAACATCGTTATCGTCTATATTTTCAGTTATATTAAATATTTTTGCTATTTCTTTTCTGAATACAGAGTCTATTCCACTTGAATCTATAACAAGGTTTGCAAAAATTTTTTTATTATTAACAATAACACCCTTTACTTCATTATCTTCAACAATCAATTTCTGAACTGGTGTATTGAACTCAATTTCAGCACCAGATTCCTGTGCCAGCTTTACAAGTAATAAAACGAAAGCGTTTCTTTTTATGCTCCATTCATTTGCATTTTCTTCTTTTTCCATATAAAATGGGGTTTCAGAAAATGGTGCTACAAATGAAGTTCTGCTTGTTTTTCTGCTATTATCGGGAAGCGTGATTTTCAGTTTTTCAAACACAGTCGGCTCAACATCATCACGCCAGTCATAGCTTACTTCTTGGGGTGAATTTTTTTCGTAAACAATAACCTCAAACCCATTTTTTGAAAGCTCTTTTGCTGCTTGCAAGCCACCGTGACCTGCACCAATAATAACTATTTTCACAAAAACATCTCCAACAAATTTTTGTTTCTCAGTTTATTATTGGTACATTTACACTCATTATAACAAAGTTATTTCATATAATTAAACTCTATTATTTTTATACTCCTTTGGCGTTACACCAATGCATTTTTTAAACACAGTAGAAAAGTAAAGCGGGTCTGAAAAGCCTGATAAAACAGCAACATTTTTTACTGAATCCAAACCGTGATCAAAAAGAGAAATAGCATATTTTATTCTCAAATCTCTTAAATATTCTGAATATGTAACGCCTGTTTTTTCTTTGAAAATATGCGAAATGTATTTTGCATTATAACCCAATTCTTCAGATATATCATTTATGCTGAAATCAGAATTTTTAAAATTTTCTTCTGAAAATTCAATTATTTTATTTACAAGTGGGTTACCCTTTTTTGTAAGTGCAGAAAATCTTGAAAACGAATAGAGCAAAATACTTTCTGCTGAAAGGTCTATGTTTTCTTTTGATGCTCTCGAAAGGCTTTCTTTCCAGAACGGGATAAGTCCATCAAAGCCAGAAAACTTTCTATTATTGTCAATGATTCCAAATCGTCTTAAAAGCTCAGTTGCCCTTGTGCCATCGAAATCTATATACATAAATTCGCATTTATTTATTTCTGTAACCTTTACTTTTTCACCCTTAAAAACGAAAATTAAATCGCCTATCTGAAAGTCAGTTGTTTTTGAATTTATTTTTAATTTACCGCTACCTTTAGAAATTAAGTAAAGTCTGTATTCTTTTAAACCTACTTCCTTTCTCATAGTTTCTTCTGTCGTTTCAAAAATAAATTGTGAAATGTATAGTGAATTAGTAATTAAAGGCGTTGAAAATTTGCAAATATTTTTGTTAGTCATGGCACAGCCCCCTATATAAAATACATTACACCATCAAAATAATAAAATCAATATAAAACAAACTTTTTTAAATGAAATTATAGAATTTTTCTATTGTTTATTACCTTTACTAATGATAAACTAGAATTAATCTTAAAAAGGGGTGGTTTTATGAAAAAATTTAAAATCGGCATCATGGGGGCAGGTCGCGGAATAGACATAGCAAAAAACTTTATGCTTCTTAACTGCGAAATTGTTGCGCTTTGTGAATTCAACGAAAAAAGAGCTGAAGAAGGACTCAAAAAGCTCGGAATGGGCGTTCCTGTTTTTGAAAATTTTGATGACTTTATAGAACAAGAAATGGATGCAGTTGTAATTGCCAACTATTTTCACGAGCATACTCCATTTGCTATTAAGTGCTTTAAGAAGAATATTCACGTATTTTGTGAGTGTATAAGCAACAGTACTTTAGCTGAAGGCGTTGATTTAATTCGTGCTTATGAGAAATCCGACTCAATTTATATGCTTGCTGAAAACTACCCACAAATGATTTTTAACAGAGAAATGAAAAAAGTTTGTGATGGTGGTAGTTTGGGCAGAATTCTTTATGCAGAGGGTGAATATAACCATCCAGCGTCACCGAGCGACAAAGAATTCACAAAAGCTTACTGTTATTTCCCAGAACACTGGCGTCACTATTTGCCAAGAACTTATTATGTAACACACTCACTTGCTCCTATAATGTGGGCAACAGGTGCTACACCAAAAAGAGTTTCAGCAAATGCAGTTTTTGAACCATTTAATGATAAAGCCTCTGCTCGTCAGGTTGCAGACAGAGCTGCAATAATAACTACCTTTAATGATGATGGCTCTGTTTTTAAATTTACTGGTTGTGGTGGATTTGGCGCTCATAGTAATTCTTACAGAATTTGTGGCACAAACGGTCAGATTGAAAATCTTCGTGGTATGGGTGAAAAAGTAATGCTCCGCTACAACGAATGGTCAATTCCTGAAGGGAAAGAAGAAGTTAATTTTTATGAACCCAAGTGGAATGACAAAGACGAAGAATTTATTAAAGGAAGCGGTCACGGTGGCGGTGACTACATAGTTGCAAGAATGTTCCTTGAGTGTATTTCTGAAAATAAAGAGCCCGAATTCCCTTACGATATTTATTCCGCTATAAATATGTCTTCTGTTGCAATTTTAGGTCACCGTTCTGTTTTAAATGGTGGTAAGCCTTACGATATTCCCGATTATCACAATGAAGAAACCCGTAAGCAATTAGAAAACGACACTGACTCACCATTCCACTACTCAGATGGCAGAAAACCGACAATTCCTTGTTGCTCTCACCCTGATTACAGAGTAACAGATGAACAGATGAAAAATTATTTGGAATTTATAAAAGATTAAAAATAGAGACGATAGCTGAGAAAATCAACTATCGTCTTTTTGTTATTAAAACTCATAATTCGGTCTTACTTTTTCGCCTGTTTTTGCTGATTCTACTATTGCAAGGCATACTGCAACTGTTTTTGCGCCTTCAGTTGCATCTGTTAAAACTTTTTTATCATTGAGAATGGCATCTGCAAAAACCTCAAATTCTTTAACTGCATTATGATTATTAACCTGAATTTCTATTGTTTCAGCTTCTTTTGTAACTTCGTTTTCATCAACGGTAAAGAGAGTCATTGTTGGTGAAGTATTGTCACAAATAAGTGTACCCTTTGTACCATAAATTACAGTTCTCATTGTATAGTCACGCTTACAACCTGTTGAAACGAATACCTTACCCATAAGATTTTCGTTAAACTTCATAATAGCAACTGTTGCATCATCATAAGTAACGTGTGGCAAGAGTCTGTGAGTACCATAAGCAAAAACCTCCTGTGGGTCACCTGCAAGCCATCTTATTAAGTCAATTGCATGACATCCGCCGCCGATAACACCGTGACGAAGCGGGTCACATCTCCAAGGCTCCTGAATTAACATATAATCGTGAGCATATTCTGATTCAATAAAATAAAGCTCACCTAAGGTACCCGCTTCAATAATTTCTTTTGCTTTTTCAAATGCAGGAGTAAAGCGACAAATCTGACCAACCATAAATTTTGCTTCAGATTCTTCTGCAGTCTTTACTATTTCAGAAATATCTTCACGTGTAAGTGCAAGTGGCTTTTCACAAAGCACGTGTTTACCTGCACGAAGCAAATCACAAGAAACCTTTTTGTGTTGCTGGTCAGGAATTGCAACAGTAACCACGTCAATATTTTCGTTGTTTACAATATCCATATAGTCAGTTACCCATTTTTCCTCTGGAATATTATATCTTTCACCCGCAAAACGAAGATTTTCTTCATTACTGTCACAGATTATTGCAATTTCTGCATCTTTGCAATCCATTGCACCTTCAACGTGGCTCATACCGAATTTCATACCAATATTTGCTACTTGTAATTTCTTTTTCATAAATCTTACTCCTCATTTTGTTTTTATTTAATATTGTTCTTTACTAACTATTATGCTATAATCAAAACATTATTTCAAGTATTGTTTGTGTGATTTTTTCGTCATTTTGTTGGGAGAAGTGGTTTATGAATAATATTTATAAATACATAGGCAGACAAACCCCTGCTGTTCTTTACTGTGAAAAAGAATTTAATTTATCACCTGGCGAATGCTACGGGCCGATTATCCGCAATGTGTTTATTATTGAGTGTTGTGTTGAGGGCTTTGGCTCAGTTATTATTAACGGAAATGAATTCGAGGTAACCCCTGGTGACTGTTATATTCTTTTGCCAGGCGACACTATAATTCATACCGCCGATAATAAAAATCCCAGAAAGGGTTACTGGTGCGCTATTGATGGATTTGACCTCAGGTATATTTTTAAAGAAGCCGGTTTTTCTTCAAAAACTCCCTTTGCACCAAAAGAATTATTTAATGAGCTTTGCTCAATTCTTCAAAAAATGGTTTTAGAATGGGGCAAAGGCGACGGTGGCGAAACCTTACGTGAAACTGCTTTGATTTATGAATTTTTAGGTATATTATTAAAAAACAAAAAACCAACTACTAACGATGACAGAATTGAAAGAGCTATCGGCTTAATGGAAACAAAATATCACGAGCACTTAAATATTGACGATATTGCTCGTGAAATCGGGCTTGAAAGAAGCTATTTTTCTGTTCTTTTTAAAGAAAAGACTACAGTTTCTCCACACAAATATCTCACCTCTTTAAGAATCCGCAAGGCGTGTGACCTTATAGAAAAAGAGCATTGCAGTATATCAGAAGCGGCCATTGCAACAGGTCTTGACCCCTGTAACTTCTCAAGAATTTTTAAAAGAGAAACAGGAAAAACTCCATTAGAATATTTTCATAATAAAGTATAATAAACAGATGGTTGATTACCCCCCAACCATCTGTTTTTCGTTTTGTTGTTCTTTATAAAACTTCTGTACGTTTATATATGCTACAATTACACAATAAAGTGCATACACGCCATAAATCAAATATGTTGTTTCTTTAGGGTTATTTATAACCATCTGAATATTTACAATCAATCCTGTAAAGGCAGATATTATCCAGAGATAAGTGTATTCTATATATGCTAACATTGTTAAAATTGACACCGCAAGACCCAATAAAAACGTAACAGTATCAAATATTGCGTATTCATATTTAAAATAAGTCAGCACACCTGCTGAAATGCCCCACGAAACAAGAAGAGCCACAAAAGAGATTATTCTCATTTTTACCGACATTTTCTTAAAAACAACGGTTTTTTTGTACGCATTCTTTTTCCAGTTAAAGAAAGTGGCAAGCTGTAATGGAACACTCATAAAAAATGAAGATGCCGCCGAAACGTAAACACCCATATATAAATACGCCACAGTGTAAATAACTGCATTTATTGCACCTATAAGTGAGCCGATGCGATTAGCCTCTGACTGAAAGGACATAACAAAAAGTGACACAAATAAGGGTATCATCAGGAAAAACTCTTGCTTAAAATAGATTCCACTCACAAGAATTGCGAGACCCGTAAGAATGATAATAATTTTTTTATATGTTTTCATATTTTCATCCTCAGAAGCTTTTATAACACTGCAGCGTTTTCTACGAGCTTATTTTGTAACGACTTAACATCAACTGTATGAGCATTTTTATCAGACTTAAATGCTACTGCAACTGCAGTACCAGCCGCCTGACCAAGACACGCACATGTTGGCATTATTCTTACAGATGCCTGTGCTTCATGAGTTGCTGAAAGGCAACGCCCCGCAACAAGCAAATTATTATATTCTTTTGGTAAAAGTGAGCGATATGGGATTGTGTAATATTCACCATCACCAAAAAATCTGTGACTTGTTCCTGTGCCTGATGGGTTATGTATATCGATATCGTAATTGCAAAGGGCAATTGAATCTTCAAATTGAGTGCAATTAATAATTTCATCGGCAGTAAGAATATGAACACCTTTAAGCTTACGGCTTTCACGAATTCCTATATTAACTGCAATAGAAATTAATGCACTTTCATCGAATGCTTTTGAATGCTCCTTTAAAAATGAAACAAGCTCGTGAACCTGACGCCTTGCAATAACCTCTGCCCTACTTACATCAAACGGGTCTGTTGGGTCAAGCTTAATTACACGTGTAGAATTAAAGTGCAGAACGTCTTCACCAACACCAAAGAAAACAAGTATATTTTCTCTTGGGTTTGTAATTTCACCTTTAGCCTGTTTTTCTTTATAAATCTCCTGTAATTTCGGTCTTTCTTCTGTAAAAAGATCAAGGTCAACACCGCTCATTCTGAAGCAGGTTGTCATCGGCTGGCAAAGCCCGTCGCTTTCTCTGCCGAGCTGAAAGTCACAACCTGCAATGTAGAATAAATCGCCGTCACCCGTTGCATCAACAAAGAAATCTGCTTCTACTGTAAAATGCTGACTTTTTGCAATTATTTCTACTGCAGCAATTTTTTTACCCTGCTTTTTAACGTCTGCTAAAACACTGTGAAAAAGTACGTTTACCCCTGATTCAGTGGTCATATCATCAAGAACAATTTTAAAATATTCTGAGTTGAATTCATGGTCCTTGCAATCAGTTACATATTTGTCGTGGCGTTCTTTCATTTCTTTAAAAATACCCTGAGAAAGATATTTTTTATTTTTTGCCGCTTCACCCCAATATGGCTTTGTCCAATAAGGCATAAACGGATAAACAAGGCAGTTTGAAATAGCTCCGCCAAGGCAACCTGATTTTTCAACAAGTAAAACTGTTAAGCCTTCACGTGCCGCGCTTACTGCTGCAGCAACGCCAGTAAGTCCTCCGCCTACAACTACAAGATTATATTTCATAACCTTCACCTCAGATTTAAAATTTTATAAAATCTTTCAAAAATTTTCAATCACAATTGTAACACAACTCATAAGTCTTTTCAATCTGTTTGTTATTTATCAACTTACTTTTAAATATTTAAAAATCAACAATCCTTTTATTATTAAAAATAAAAACACTAATATTAAAGCATATACCTCTCTTGTTATTGCAAAAAGTAAAATAATTAAAATATTTAAAACAACAGAAACTACTGTTACCACTTTATTAGCTGTTTCTATTCTGGTTTTTGTAAACACAATTTTTATCAATCCTGTTAAAATAAGAGCTAAAAACATTCCCCAATAAATTGTTTTATTAAATGAAGAAATTTCTGTGTGATTCAGTAAGCTTACAGAATAAATAAAACCGTTAACAGTATCGGGGTAAAGTGGAAGAACAATCAATAAAACATAAAATAAATCAATTATCGAAAATAACAAGTCGTATATATTTTTTTTATTGGTTTTATTTTCCTTTTCTGCTATAAAAAGCAATTTTTCACCTGATAACAATTCATCTATGCTGACTGAAAAAAACTTTGAAATTTCTTTTAAGGATTCTATATTTGGGTAACCTCTGCCAGACTCCCACTTTGAAACTGCTGTTCTTGAAACATATAATTTTTCGGCTAACTCTTCTTGTGTCAGACCTTTACTTTTTCTTAATTCCTGAAGCTTTTCGTTAAATTCCATTTTATTTACTCCAATTTTTATTTAATAAAACTACTGCTTTATAAATGTAAAATAAACCTGCACTTAAAAAACACGAACCGATTATATCGGTAAGCCAATGAACACCCGAAGCAAGTCTTCCGACTACCATAAATAGAGAAAAAATAATTGTTACAAACATTGTTGTTTTCTTTATTTCGGGGTTTTGCAGTCTTTTATTGCTTTGAAAAATAACTGTTGGCATAACAGATAACACTAAAAGCGTAGTTGATGATGGATAAGAGCATTCTAAAAATCCATTAATTAAAATTGGTCTGTAATTAATAGGTATCATTTCAAATACAAGATACCCCAATATCACTATAACATAATATACCCCTAAAGCTATAATGTCAAAATCGACTTTTAATAAACTTCTTCTTTTTATAAGCTGAAATAATCCAAGCATACCAAAAACCATGCAGATAAAAACAGGTACTAACCCTGCCCAATCTGTTATATTATAAAGTGTCATATTCACTTTAGTTAAATTGTGAAACCACAAGTTAAGTGTAGCAAACCCTACTCTTGTTCCATTTACTCCGACTGGCTTTACATCTACCGAAACAACTGCAAATGTCCATACAATAAATAACATAATAAATATTAACCCTGAAAAAAATGTAACTTTACTCTTTCTTTTCATAAAGCTTATACCACCTTTTATTTTTATAGCTTCACAGTAACAAAAGCCGTAATAAAAGTAAAGTTTCTTTGCGTAATTTCTATGATACTTTTCGTGTCATTTATATATTTTAATTACCATTATTCTCTTGACTATAAAGCAAAATAATTTATAATATTTATAACTAAAATTTTTGTGGTGATAAAAATGAACACATATTTTAACGAATTTACAAGTAAACCTGAAAAGCTTCAGGGTAATGGAGCTTATGAAAAAATGCCTGCCGGTGCTCTTTGTGGTAACGGCGACCTTGGTGTTGTCTTCAGTAATGACGAAAAAGACCTTATTATCCATATTTCTAAATGCGATTTCTGGAAATTCACTCCAGGAGCACACAACGACGGTGGCATAAAAGCAGTTGGCAACATCCGCATTAAAAATATTGATTTAACAGAATATAATATAAAGCAATATTTTAATGAGGGATTACTTAAATGTAAGTTTTCTGATACTGAAATCGAATTTTTTGTAGCACCACAAAATATTATTTGTTTTGAAATAAAATCCCCTGTTTCTACTCATACTCCTGTTGTCAGCATTGAAATGCCTGACACCTGTAATTCCGTTAATTCTCAGCTTACTGAAAATGGTGTTAACTGCTACACCCGTAAATTTGAGGGTGAGAATATTAACATTGAAACGGCGATAACTGTTTCTTTAAAGGAAATTGAAACTAATAAATCAGATGACTGCAGTATTTCACGCTACTGCATTTCTGTCTGCACTAATTTTGATAGTGATGACTATACCAAAAAAGCTTTAGAGATGGCTACCAATAGTAATTATGATATAGATAAATCAAAAACCCGAGAAAAATGGCAAAAATTCTTTGATTCTTCTAAAGTAACTCTTGAAGATAAAAAAATAGAAAAGCTTTATAATATGAGCCTTTATCTACTTGCTTGTTGTATGGGTAACACAAAGTTCCCACCAGGGCTTTTTGGTAACTTCGTAACAGATGACTTCTTCCCCTGGGCTGGCGATTATCATATGAACTATAACTATGAAGCGCCATATTATTGCATTTTCTCTTCTAACCACCCCGAATTATTTGATGGTTATATGGAACCACTTCACGATATGAGTGAAAATGCAAAGAAATTTGCTGGATTCTTTGGTTGCAGAGGTTATGCTCTGCCTGTAAGCTTTGGTCCTAAGGCGCTCGACGTTTTCAGCCAGGCAGACTGTAAGGAACACGGCGTTCTTTTCTTAGGTCAGAAAAGCCATGCCGCTTACGCTTGTGTAATTCCTTTAATGCATTGGTTTTCAACCTATGATAAAGAATATGCATTAGAAAATTATTATGATTTTATTTTTAATGTTGCTTCATTCTGGGAGGATTACCTCGTAAAAGAAAAAGGCAAATATGTAATTAAAAAAGATGCGGCACACGAAATTCCGTTTTATCGTGGCAAAAAGTTCAGATACACCACTCATTTCGGTCAGGTAAATACTATAAACGCTATTAACTCACTTGGTCTTGTAAAGCTTTTGTTTAAAGGCGTTTATGATATGGCGAAGGAATTAAATCTCAATTCCGAAAAATACACTTTGTGGGAAGATATAAACGAGAATCTGAGCGAGTTCCCTACATTTATAAAGCACGGTAAAAAATGCTTCAGATATTCAAAATTTGGTATTCGTTGGAGAAATGATAACACAGTAGGTCTTCAGCATATTTACCCTGCTTCACAAATCGGCTTTGAGTCTGGTGAAAAGCTTCTTAAAATTGCAAGAAATACGTATTTTATAAACGACAGAAGGCTTGATGATAACGGCTCTAACTCATATCTTCCTGCTGGTGCAAGAATCGGCGTTGACCCCGAATTTTTAATTGAGGGTATTCATCAGAACATAAAAGAATTCTCTCTTCCTAATGGTCTTTTCCGTCACTATGGCGGTGGTATTGAAAACCTTACCACAATTCCTGCAACTATCAACGAGATGTTTATGCAAAGCTTTGAAGGAGTTATTCGCCTTTTCCCTTGCTGGAACAAAAAGAGTGATGCTTCATTTACTAATCTTCGTGCAGACGGTGCTTTTCTCGTTTCCGCCGAATTAAAGAACGAAAAAATTTCTTCAATTAAGATTAAAAGTCTTAAAGGCAGACCTTGTAATGTAGATTTTGCTGATATAAAATCTGTTGTAAGAGAATCTGATAATAAAAAAATAGAGTTTAAGAGAAACGGTAATATTATTTCTTTTGAAACAGAAGAAAACGAAACATACAAGTTAATATAACAAAAGAACTGAAGTTATCCAAAAGGATAACTTCAGTTTTATTTTACCATCTATTTTCAACGTATTCGCAAAATGTGAAAAGGTCTTTTATTATAAGCTTTGTGCCGTCATCAAGTGTAACGTCACCATTCCACACGCCATAAACCTGATGGCAATTCATTCTGCCAACTTTAAAATCAACGTCTGAATGATTATCTAAAGTAGGGACCATCGTCATATTAAATCTGCCATCCTCAGAAATAAATTTCCACGGCTCCATAAATCTGTTTTTAGGGAATTTTTCAACGTCAATCGCACCTATTTTATGAATTTTCCCGTCATAAAAAAGACATGTTTCTGTTGCGTTACTTTCGTCACCAATAGCCCAGGTTATTTCAAAACCGAAAAGATGCTTTTCACCCTTTTCATCATATACATACTGACTACCACTACCCCAGTACCAAACCATTTCGTGAATTGTATTAACTCTGCCCCAGTCAACAGAACAGAACGCTTTATCTTTTGTAAATTCATATTCATAATCGCCGAATTTAAATTTACCCTCACAAGGCATACAAAGCTGCTTTGTAGTCATAAAGTATTTTGTTTTATCTTCTTTAAATGGAAAAATAGTCGTAATGCTCTCGAGTCCATCCATTATTTCCATACTCGCAAAAACATCAACTGGTTTACCTTTATATATGCCCTTAAAGCTTAAGGTTCTCTCGTTTTCTTTTGTATGAAAATCAAATTCTGTTTTACCGATTTTATCCTTAAAGCGACCAGGGCTATCAGCCTTCACTTGAGAAACGTGCTTATTTGCACCAGCAAAATACTGAACACAATCGCAAATCACTTCACCTGTTTTTAAATTCAGTAACTTGGCCGCTACGTAACCGCCGATATTTATATTTGCAAAGCTTATAAGAATCTGCATTTCATCATCAAAAATAGTGTAAAAATCCCACTCTTTTCTGCTGATTATACCTTTTTTAACATAATCTCTGTTATACTCAAATACGTTTTTTCTTGCCCAGCCATTTGCGAGTAATGTTCCGTCAGGTGCAAGTAATGGGGTTTCTTCTGTGTATTCAATTTGCTTCGACTTTTCTTTCCAGTCGTTAAATGGAATATAAGTTCTTTTAAGTTCTTCCATAATTTTCACCCTTGCTACTCTACAATTACTTGATAAGTAACATCTTCATACTGCATGGTTACCTCTTCACGAGTAAATCCCTCTAAATCATATCTGTCAGAATATAAGTTATATTTATCTATATTAAACGTACCGTCAGGCTTTAAGGTAATCATTGTATTACCACGCTGTGAGCCGAGTTTATCAATATTAGAATATGCAAAATAGTCGATACTGTAACCATAACTGAAGGTAATACCCTTATATTTAAAGGTTGTACTGTTAACGTGATCGTGACCATTATGAATTGCTTTTGTTGAACCGAGCTCAAGCATTTTTTCAAAAAGCTCATCTTCACCATAGGCACAACAAACCTGTCTGCCTGTTTCACCTATTAAGCCCTCAACATATTCAAAATTCTCAGTATCTTTATAGCCGTTTTCTTTAAATTCGTTCCAGGCGTCATCCATTTCAACTAACGGAATATGGAAGAAGGCGTGTGTAACTACAGTTCCTGCTTTTTCATCAATTCTTTTGTTTTCAGCATTCATTCTGTTAACTTCTTCTTCATACCACTCAACCTGATTTAAGTGAATATTATCATAAGTACCCTTTATACTTTCAATAATACTATCTTCAATATAAGCCTGAGAATCAATTAAAATCATAGCCTGAGTTATTATACCATCACTATTTTTAACCTCTATAGTATGATTTCCGTAGCCGTCAACATCCTTAGGACCAGCCTGGAATAAGCAATGCTCGAATTCTCCACTACCATAAAGAGCCGCAACATCTTCTCTGTCAAAATATGAATATGCCTCAGAATCGTGATTACCAAAGGTAACATCCCAATAAACACCAAGAGTTTCCATAAGATTACCAAAAGCCTTTATTCCACTATAATTATTGAAAGTACCGGCAGTATATGGCACAGGGAACGCAACGTCACCTGTGACGATAACTAAGTCTGGCTTTTCTTTTGTCACCATAAGTGCAACTGCATTAAGTGCTTTTTCATCATATCCTTTTGAAAGAAAACCGCCGCCGATATGAACGTCAGTAATGTGCATTACTTTAAAATCACCATCGGTTGTAAAATACCAGTTTCCGTTTTCATCCTTTTCAGGTATAAGTTGATTTTCAAATTGTACCTTTTTATATGTACTGCCCTTTTCCAGAAGATTCTGAACAGTTAAAACATTAAGACCTGTTATAATAACTGCAACAGCTAAAACTGCAGAAATTATAATAAGTGGAACCTTGCTTGATTTTTTATTATTTTCTTTTGACATAATACTCACCTCTGATTATAGACATTTTAAGTATATCATAATTAACCTCTCTTTACAATACACACTCATTTAAAACTCCGCTCAAATACTAATTGAAAAAACATAAAAAACATGATATAGTGGTGATAACGAAAATAAAAATAAGGAACTAAATTTAAAACAAATGGGAAGCATATTTAACATACAAAAATTCTGCATTCACGATGGTGACGGCATTCGCACTTGTGTCTTTTTAAAGGGGTGCCCACTCAGATGTATCTGGTGCCATAATCCTGAGAGTTTTGAAAAAACACCTGCACTTTCTTTTAACAAACAAAAGTGCATATTGTGTGGTAGTTGTCTTTCTTTTTGCTCCGCTCGAAGTATTGAAAACAACGCCTTAACAATAAACCGTGAAATTTGTTCAAAATGCGGTAAATGCACTACCGATTGCCTTAATGATGCCAATGAAATTATTGGTAAAGAGGTAACTGCCGCTGAAGTTTTTGACGAGGTTATAAAAGATAAAATGTTTTATGAAGCATCTGGTGGTGGTATTACAATCACCGGTGGCGAACCGTCGTATCAGGAGGACTTTACACTGGAGCTTCTCACCCTTTCAAAAAATGCAGATATTTCATTTGCTATAGAAACCTGTGGTATTGGTTCGCGTGAATTTTACAAAAAATGTGCTGACCTAAACACAACATTCCTTTACGATATTAAATGCTTGGACTCTGTTCGTCATAAAGAGCTTACAGGCGCTGATAACAGTCACATTCTTGCAAATCTTCAATATCTTATGGACAGATGTGCCGATATTATTATAAGGCTACCTATGATTCCCGGTTGCAATGATAGCGATAATGACATTATAAAGCTTTCCGATTTTCTTAATAAAAACAAAGGGCGTTACAGATATGCTGAAATAATGCCTTTTCACTCTCTTGGTACTGGAAAAGCTGAAAAAATCAATGAAGTCACTCACTATTTTCACGACAATGCAAGCGAGAATGAAATATCGCATTGGGTTTCTCTTTTCAGTTCTCACGATATTAATGTAAAAGTATCAAAATAGATTTTTATAGGTGAATTTATGATAGATTTAATTAAAATCGACCCTTTTCTTTACGGTTATTTTGAAAACGAAGCTCTTGAGCACGGTGAAAGAGTTGGTCTTGCGCTTCTTTGTGCCGCTAAAAACTTAGAAATTAAATTTTCTCGTCAACTACTTCCCGAAACTGCATTTGTAACAGAAAGTGGTAGCTCTGGTTATTCGCCATCTGACGGGCTTTGGTTTTCTGACGAAATAATTTTAAAGTTAGCAAAAGAATACCCTGAATACAAAGACCTGTTTTCTCATTATATTAAAGAAATAAAGATATTCAGAGAAAAATCACAATTACTCAATTCTGAAATTACCGATGAGCTAAATGATTCTGGTGCTCATTGGGGTGGTGGCTGGGGCGGTCACTCTAACCCCGATTATGGAAGAATTATAAATTTTGGTACAGACCACATTCGCAAAATCATTGAAAAAAATCGTGCTAACCACCCTGACGAAGACTGGTTTTATCGTTCTTGCTCTTATACCCTTGATGCAATTAATATTTTAGGTAACAGATATCACGAAGAAGCGCTCAGAAGAGCTGAAGAATGTAAAAATGCAGCTGATAAAGAATTCCTTCTTCGTATGGCTGAATCATTCAGAACTGTACCTAAAAAACCTGCCTATGATTTCACCTCGGCAATGTGCTCATTTATGCTCATATTCGCCCTTGATGGTAGCGACTCACCTGGACGATATGACCAGTATATGTACCCAGCATACAAAAAAACAGAAAACAAAGAAGAAATTATTGACCTGCTTAATAGATTATGGGATTATTTTTATGACCATCGTTCATGGAATCTTTGCATCTCAGGCAGTGATGAGCTTTGGAACGATAAAAGCAACGAGCTTACATATGATATTTTAGATATGGTTAGAAAAAAAGGTTATAACACCCCTAATCTTACCTGTCGTGTTCACAAAAACACACCTGACAAATTATGGAACGCTATTGCAGATACACTTGCTACAGGAACGGGACTCCCTGCTTTGTATAATGATGATGTGGTATGCGTAGCTCTTGAAAAAATAGGTATTCCACCAGAGGACAGCCACAATTATTGTATGAATGGCTGTAATCAGATAGACATTCTCGGCAAGAGCCACATGGGGCTCGAGGATGGCGAGGTCGTTTTCGCAAAGTGTCTTGAGTTTGCACTTCATAATGGTGTTGACGATATGACTGGTAAAAGAATTTCTATTGAAACAGGTGACCCTGTTAATTTTTCTACATACGATAGATTTGAAAAAGCATTTTTAGACCAGCTCGAGTTTGTAACCTACAACTCCTGTAGCAGTGCAAACAGATATCAACAAATGCGCGGACTCTTTCAACCACATCCGCTTCGCTCTTGTCTTATAGAGGGTTGTCTTGAAAAAGGCAGAGATTATAGAAACGGTGGTCCACTTTATAACCATGGTCAGATTTTAGCTGAGGGAATTGCCGATACCGGTGACAGTCTTTACGCTATTAAAAAACTTATTTATGATGAAAAGAAATACACTATAGAAGAACTCATTAACGCTCTTAAATCGAACTTTATAGGATATGAAAAGCTTTATCACGATTTTAAAAATTGTGATAAATTCGGCAATGATATCGAAGAAGTTGATACAATAACTACTCGTATATTAAATCATTTTTTTGCTATTCTTAAACGCAACAACACCTACAGAGGTGGCGTCTTTACAGGTGGTTGTAGCACCTTTAACCGTGCCGCTGGTTACGGACTTAAAACTGCTGCACTCCCTAACGGAAAGTTAAAAGGTGAAGCACGCCTTGCTGACAGCATTGCCGCAACTCCAGGGTGCGATACAAACGGACCTACTGCACAAATTAAATCTGTACTTAAATATAATCATACAGATGCTTGTAGCGGATTTGTATTCCAAAATAAATTTGAAAAGAAGCTCTTTGATACCGAAAAGGGTAAAGCTTCTTTCATCGCACTTATAAAGACATTTTTTGCAAATGGAGGTCAGCAATATACCGTTACAGTTGTCTCCCCTGAAGATTTACTTGATGCAAAAAAGCATCCTGAAAATCATAAAAATCTCATTGTTCGTGTTGGTGGATATAGCGACTATTTTACAAATCTCAGCGATGAACTGCAGGATAACGTTATTAACAGAACTTTTATCGGAATATAAAAAAACAAGGAGTTGAAAATCAACTCCTTGTTTTTCTTATTAATTAATTCTTACAACAAGGTCACTTTCAGGGAAGCAACAGCAAGGATGAATGAAACCAAACTGTACGTCTGCCATACGGCGTTTATCTTCACCTTCTGGAATATAAACCTTACCGCTTACAAGCTTGCTTCTGCAGAAGCCACATTCACCTGTGTGGCATCTTGCAGGAACAACTATGCCTGCACGCTCAAAAGCACAAAGCACTGTTTCATTGCTACTTGCTTTAATAACTGTTTCGTTTCCGCGGTCAATAACTGTAATATTATATTCTACTGCATTTTCTTCAGCCTTTTTACCTGAAGAGAATACTTCAAAACGGATATATTTTTTCTCTTTATTAAGCTTTGGAAGCTCTGCTTCGAGGAATTTATATAATCCACCAGGGCCACATACAAAAATACTGTAATTACCTTCTGGAGCATACTTTTTAATTATATCTGCTCCTACAAATCCCTTTTCATAACCCTTTTCTTCACTGTGACTGAGCACGTAAACCACTTTGATTTTCTCGTTTTTCTCTGAAAGTGAATCAAGCTCTGATTTAAAAAGAATTTCTTCTGACGTTCTGCAACCATAAAGTAAAGTAAGACTGCAGTCCTCTTCGCCCTCGTCTATTGCCCTTGCAAGAGAAAGGAATGGTGTAATACCACTACCACCTGCAATAGCAACTATATTTTCGGCATCTCTTAACTTACTGTAAATCATATTACCCTCTGGGGCATAAGCGGTAACTTTGTCGCCAACCTTCCAGTTATCTAAAATATAGTCTGAAACAAAGCCGTCGTTTATACGCTTAACTGTAATCTGATATTCACCGTTTAATGCACTAATAGGTGAAGAAGCAATTGAATATGAACGAGTTACAACTGCACTGCCAATTGTAAGTTTAAATGTAAGGTACTGACCTGCTTTAAAATATGCAAGTGGTGCCACTTCACTTTTAAAATAGTAGCTCTTTGCAAGACTCTTATGCTCTTCAATTCTTGTTATAACAAGTGATTGTTCTTTCGGGTGAATACTTTTAGCTACTTTATTTACACCAAAATCATCAGTACGGGTTGGTAAAGTTGCCTCAGCACTGTTTATAAATTGTTTTCTCTCTGTTAAAAACTTAACTGTATTAACAGCATCTTTAAATCCGCCATTTACAGAAAACTTATTCTTGCTCATTTTACTTTACCTCCTTTTCCATACTGAGTATTGCAGCCTTTGCTGCCATATCACCTGTTGTGTAGCTTGGTGAGTAACCCATGTGTCTTGTAGTATAACCACCTGCAAAATAAAGACCTGGTATGCCCTTATCTATCATATCAAATACAATTCTTTTTACAATGCCGTCTTCTTTAGTTGCTTCATAGCCGTAAATTGTACCAGCAGGAGCATCTGTATAACGTGCATAAGTCATAGGTGTTGCAATTTCAATTTCTTCAATATAAGGTTTAATTGTAATACCTGTTGCCTTTTCAAAATTGTCTATCATCTTTTCTGCAAATGCTTGCTTTGTTTTGTAATAATCTTTAACAGAAACGTTACTCCACTCGTCACCTGCAAAAATAGATGTCATATAAAGAATGCTTGTGCCCTCTGGGGAACAATCTTCAATTGCTTTATTAAGGCACACTGTTGCCTGAACGTCATTTGTTTCAATTTTTTTGCTTAATTCATAGCACTTTCTGTTATCGTTATCAGGATAAATAAAGTATGTATGATTATTAAGACCTATTTCTTCAGCTGAACGGTTAAGTCCTAAAAATACTGCAAAGCCCTTTGCACCTAATGTTTTAGCGTTAACCTCTTTTTTGAGCTTTTCAGGAATAGCTTTTTCATCTATTAACTTTGTGTATGCATTATAAGGTGATGCATTACAAACAACTGCTTTTGCGTTTACAACTGTTCCGTCTTCAAGTGTAACGCCTGTTACTGCACCATTTTCAATATTGATTTTCTTTACAGCGGTGTTAAACCATGCTTCACCGCCATTTTCAGTAAATGCTTCAAGTAATGCAGTGCTTATCTGGTGACTTCTTCCTTTTGGAATAACCGCGCCGTCAATAATATAAGCGTGGAGCATTGTGAAATAGTGAATTACATTGAGCTCATCTGTTGGCTGACCAAGGTAGCACCAGTAAGCGTTTATAATATCTCTTGTTATCTGACTTGCGCCAAGAGATTTTAATACTTCATCAACAGAGTAGTTTGCTATTTTTAAGAAATCTGTATGCTCTGAAAAAATTTCTTTAATCATAGAAGGCTTGAAGTCTTCAATGTCGCTTACAAAATCAAGAGTTTTTTCAATACTTTCAATAATATCAAAAATCTTTGTAACTACAGTAGCAGAGCCCTTGTCATATTCCTCAAGCTTTGCAATGAATTTTTCTTTACCTAAAGGCATTACGTAGTCACATTTATTTTTTTCGTCAAGTGTAATAACTCTGAATGCTTCATCAAGAGCAACCCACTCTATTTTATCTGCCGCGCCAACCTCTTTAAAAATCTTCTGTAAAGGTGACTTTCCTGTAATAGAACCAACACCGCAAAGCTCGTGAAGTGATGCTTCAAATTCAAAGCGACCTCTTACAAAGCTTGTCGCAAAGCCACCTGGCAAATTATGGCGTTCAATAAGCAATGTTTTTTTGCCCTCTTTTGCAAGACGAGCAGAAGCCACAAGTCCGCCGTTACCTGCGCCTATAACAATTGCGTCATAGTTTTTCATTATATTCCCACTTCTTTCATAATAATATAATTTTATTATAACATACAATATAATACATTAGCAAGAACTATGCACATTAATTTTCTCTCTGAAGTTTTTTCTGATTTTTCTTCATAGTCCGCCCTGCTATTACAAAAAATCCAACACACAAAATAATCTGTATAACTGTAGATATTGGAGTTGCAAGTCCGATACGAAATAGTGATACAGGCTCAATTTTGCTCATTATCCATGAAACAGGAAGTCTGACACAAATGCCACCTATTATTCCCTGAATCATCACAAATGTGGTATTACCACACCCGTTAAAATAACCCATAAAACAGAACAGGAAAGCGGTAAACACACAGTCAATAGCATACGCTTTTAAATATTGGGCTGCGGGTACAATAATTGCAGTATCCTTTGCAAATATTCCTGCTAAAATATCGCCATGGAAGAAAGAAAAATATCCAACAACAATACCAACCGCTAAAGAAGAAGCGATACCGTACCACAAGGCTTTTTTTGCACGGTCATATTTTGATGCACCAATATTCTGAGCAACAAAAGCAGACATAGATTGCATAAAGGATGATGGAATAAGCATAATGAAAGCGCATACTTTCTCTGCAACACCTATCCCTGCTGATTCATTGAGACCTAGGTTATTGACAATAGCAAGAATTACAAGAAAAGAAATACTGACAAGCAAATCTTGAAGAGCAATAGGTGTTCCCAATTTCAGAATAGATTTTATATGTGTAGTATTAAGTCGTATATATTTTCGTGAAAAGTTAAAGGGCATTTTGCGTTTTCTTATAACAAACATCGAGATAATCACGCTCATAGCTTGTGCAAAAATAGTTGCGACAGCAGCACCAATAGCACCCATGTGGAAAACTGCTACAAGTAATAAATCGCCCAGAATATTCAACACACAAGCAATAGTTACAGTAAGAAGGGGTATTTTCGAATCACCAATTCCCCTGAATATACTGCCCACTAAGTTATATGCAACAATAAACAATGTCCCTGCGGAACAAATTGCAACATACCACACCGTATTATCAAAAGCTTCTGCAGGAGCACGCATCAGTTTTGCAAGAGCAGAAGAAGCAAAAACCATAACTACTGACACAATTAAAGAAATAATACCGAAAAGGCTGATTCCCGTTCCAATGATTTCACCAGCTTCTTCTTTTTTACCTGCTCCAATTTTCTCACCAACATATACAGTAAGCCCCATTGCAAGACCCGTAATCACTATTGTAAGTGTCATCATAATCTGGCTACCTGTAGATACTGCGGATACAAATATATCAGCTGTGTCCCCACCAAAATGTCCGACTATAAGTAAATCAACTGCACCATACATCGCTTGCAAAAACAATGCCAACAAAACAGGTAACGCAAAGCGTATAAGTGAAGTGAATATTTTTCCGTCTGTAAAATTTTGTGACTTGTTCATGAATTATCTCCTTATAATATAAAACCGCGAATCATAAACAATACAACGAATGTGGTGCATGTTTAGGTTCGCCCTGATATTCTGTAAACTTCAATCCATCATTATCTGAAATAGCACTTTTAATTAAACTTTTGCTAAGTTCAGGCACATCTGCCCTTTCTAAAGCTTCTTCTATATCTACCCACAGAACTTCTGAATTTTCATCACCATCTGAAACAGCTTCACCAGAAACATATTCAGCCCTAAAAGCAATATACCAATCGTGCATATTAAATCTTATTCCAATTATATTCAATGGCTTAACTGTGATATTTGTTTCCTCTAAATATTCTCTTATTAAGGCATCTTGTGGTGTTTCACCGATATTAACATAACCTCCAGGAATAATAAGCATTCCTTTTCCACCGCCATAAGTGTGACGAGCAAGTAAAACTTTATTGTCCTTAATAACAACGCCTGTAACACTTTGTCCCCAGTTTGTATTATCATTTTTCTTATCTTTAAATAAATTCATAATATCACTCCAATCATAAGTTAATTATAACACAAGGAACTATCATTTATAATCCATTTTACGTTAGACAACTTCATAACGTAGTACTTCATTGTCATAGTCACTTCATTTATCGCAAGGTAACTTCATTCATGATATGTCTGAAATAATTTTGTCTACCTCTGAAACTGATGAAATATATACGACTTTATTTTCAAAGCTTTCTAACATTTCTTTAATCTCTTTCAAATTTGTATTTTGAAAAGTATCAGTCCAATTTAAAAGGTTATATACTGACTTTATTGTTTCCTTTTTTCCCTTTTCTTTTTCAAATTTTCGTTTTAAAAAACGAATAATAATTCTTCGTTTGTAAATATGTTTAGGTATATCTAACACATAGATTATGTCCGCTTTTTCAAAACTTTCTAACACCCAAGAATAATATACACCTTCAATTATCCAATCTTCTTTTTCTAAAATTTCCTTTAATAATAAATTACGTTTTTCAACAGGCATTTTAACACCATAACTATCGGAATCATTATCCCATTGAATATCATCTAAATCAAAATGTGGTATATTATATTTATTTGAAAGTGCTTTTGCAAAATATGTTTTACCAGAACCGCTACAACCAATAATATGAATTTTCATATTCTATAACCCCTAAAATTTTATACACGCTAATTATAGCATAACAAATTAACCATTACAATCTGTTTATAATACCACTTGAATTTATTAAAGGAATTAAACCTACGACAACATCGGTCAGAAACATAGTCGTCTCACTCGCTATTCACTTCGTGATACTCCTTGTTTCTTCCTCTCGAAAACTTGCCTTCATCTGCCACCGGCAGCGGCAAGTCTTCGAGCAGTTAACAGCCAGACTCGTCTGTTGTAAACAGGTTGTCGTAAGTTTAAGTTCTGATTAAAAAGCCAAAAAAATACACACCCTATTGGGTGTGCATTTTTTTGGCGCCTCAAGTAGGACTCGAACCTACGACAACTCGGTTAACAGCCGAGTGCTCTACCAACTGAGCTATTAAGGCAAATTTCGCCGGATAAATAAATCCGCCTTTTGTATCGGCATCGCCCTATCTTCCCGAGCAGCTTCCCCCCAAGTATTTTCGGCACCTGTGAGCTTAACTTCCGTGTTCGGTATGGGAACGGGTGTACCCTCACTGTAATCAACACCAACTTTTGCGCTCTTATTGGGCGCAAGAATGATATTACCACACTTGAAATGAAAATGCAAGTGTTTTTTTAATTTTTTTGAAAAAATTTTTATTTTCTTGAATTTTAACCGTTTTCTGCCGTATTTTCGGTGTTTTTTGCCACAAATTCATCAATACTTCTTCTCGAATAGATTAAAAATGAAGCTAAATATAAGGGCAAGGTGTAAATTATCGGTAAAATAAAGATGCTCAAAACCGCCCAACCCAAAAATGACAAAACAAGAAAAGCAAATGCTTTGCCGCGCTTTTTATAGGTAAGCGCTTTTGAAAGGCGGAAGGCATCGGTAACCGTTATATTCTTATCGCTGAAAAGGATTGCGGGAACGAGGAAGAATCTTACAAAATAAACAATGGTAACAATTACCCCTAAAACGAGTAAGACCGAAGATGCCACGCTAAAGGAAGAATAAAGATATGAAAGGTTTCCGCCGACAGAATTAAAGACTTCGGCAATAATCATAATCGCAACAGCG
>JAZLAG010000012.1:0-46302 GCA_045613085.1 Acutalibacteraceae bacterium
CAGAGTATAACAAGAAAACTAAGAAATACTCAGGCTACAAAAAGGTAGCAACTGCAAAATCAACCGCAAAGTCATATACTGACAAAACTGCAAAGAAAGGTGTAAAGTATAAGTACACTGTAAAGGCAGTTAATGGAAAAGCGGTAAGTGCCTATAAGGCGGTAGTTGTTAGTCGTTAGCTTTTAGCTATTAGCCATTAGTCATTAGACAGTGATTAAGAAAAAAATTCTATCATTTTCAAAAACTGAAAATGATAGAATTTTGTTTTCTCTAATTGCTAACAACTAAAAGCTAATAGCTAATAGCTAGTTCCCAGTCCCTAACCGGCTAACAACTAACAGCCAATAGCTGGCAACTAGGCAAACTAACTTGTTGACACTAAAAAAATTTTAATATATAATCAAATGTAAAATAAAATTGGAGTTGAAATCACTACGTTCACACATCTTCATGTTCATACTGAATATAGCCTTCTTGATGGTGCAAGCAGAATAAACGAAATACTCGATTTTGCGAGTGAGCAGGGTATGAAAAGCCTTGCTATAACCGACCATGGTGTTATGTTTGGTGCAGTTGAATTTTACAAAAAGGCAAAAGAAAAGGGAATAAAACCAATTATAGGGTGCGAGGTTTATGTCGCGCCTCGTTCGCGTTTTCAGAAAAATCACGCTTTAGATAGTGAACGAAGTCACCTTATATTACTTTGCAAAAATGAAACAGGCTACAAAAATTTGATTAAACTTGTGTCAATGGCTTGGACTGATGGCTTTTACACAAAGCCACGTGTCGACCACGAAATTTTGGAAAAATATTCTGAGGGCTTAATTGCTCTTTCTGGATGTCTGTTTGGCGAGGTTGCAAAATCTATATTGGCACGCGATTTTGAGAGTGCAGAAAAAACTGCTCTTTGGTACAAAAATACATTTGGCGAGGGCAATTATTATTTAGAAATGCAAAATCACGACATGGTAGAAGAGCGAGAGGTTATTAACGGAATTATAAAAATCAGCCGTAAATTAAATATTCCTGTTGTTGCTACCAACGATGTTCACTACACTAAAAAAGAAGACGCAGAAATTCAAAGAGTTCTAATTGCTATTGGTACAAATAAAACTGTTAATGAGGATAATGATTTATCATTTCAGAATGATGAGTTTTATTTAAAGAGTGAAGCAGAAATGTGTGAAGTGTTTTCATTTTGTGAAGAAGCTATCACCAATACTCAGATTATTGCCGAGCAGTGTAATTTTGATTTTGAATTTGGCGTTTCAAAGTTACCTCATTTTGATGTTCCTGAGAGTGACCACGCATTATACTTAAAAAAACAATGCTTTGATGGATTAAATAATATATTTGGAACTATTCCAGCGGAATACGAAGAACGCCTTTTATATGAGCTTTCTGTTATTCACGAAATGGGCTTTGACGATTATTTTTTGATTGTAGCAGATTTTATTTCATTTGCTGTCAAAAATGGTATTCCTGTCGGACCAGGCCGTGGTTCTGCGGCGGGTAGTCTTGCGGCGTTCGCGTTAGGAATTACTGGTATAGACCCTATTAAAAACAAGCTTCTCTTTGAAAGATTTTTAAACCCTGAAAGAGTAAGTATGCCCGATATAGATATTGATTTCTGCTACGAGCGTCGTGGCGAGGTTATTGATTATGTAATAAAAAAATACGGCGTTAATAAGGTTGCACAGATTGTTACATTTGGTACTTTACAAGCAAAAGCAGCAATCCGCGATGTAGCACGCGCCTTAGGTTTACCTTACAGCACAGGCGATGTTGTAGCAAAACAAATTTCACGCGATTTTCCAGATATAAAAACAGCACTTTCTAAAAATACAGAACTTAAAAAAATGTATGAAGCTGACCCAGATATCAAAACGCTTTTAGATACGGCGTTAAAAATTGAGGGTATGCCTCGTCATGCCTCAACTCATGCGGCTGGTGTAGTTATTACAAGAGAAGATGTTTCTTCTTATGTGCCACTCGCCAAAAATGGTGACCAGACTGTAACCCAGTTTACTATGACTGAAATTGAGCAATTAGGTCTTTTAAAAATGGACTTTTTAGGACTTCGTACACTTACAGTTATAAGCGATTGTGAAAAACTTGTAAGAAAATCTAATTCTGAATTTGAAATTTCAAAAATACCACTTGATGAGCCTCTTGTTTATACGGAAATGAGCAAAGGTAATACAGTAGGTGTGTTCCAGTGTGAGTCTGCTGGTATGACAAATTTAATCGAGAAAATGCAGCCAGAACGCTTTTCAGATATTGCTACTGCAATTGCTTTATATCGTCCTGGTCCTATGTTCTTTATAGATGACTATTTAACAAATAGAAAAAATCCTGATTTGGTTCAGTATAAATCACCTCTGCTAAAGGAGATTCTTGACGAAACAAACGGCTGTATGGTCTATCAGGAACAGGTTATGCAGGTGTTCAGAACACTTGCGGGCTATTCATACGGCAGAGCAGATATTGTTCGTCGTGCAATGAGCAAAAAGAAGCATGATGTTATGGAAAACGAGCGTGCTATATTTATAAACGGCTTAAAAGATGATAATGGCAATATAGTTATTGATGGTGCAGTTCGTCGTGGCTTGAGTGCTGAAATTGCGAATGATATTTTTCAGGATATGACCTCGTTTGCTTCTTATGGCTTTAATAAAAGTCACACCGCAGCTTATGGACTTGTGGCGTATAGAACTGCATATTTAAAGGTTAAATATCCAAAAGAATTTATGGCGGCAATCCTCACAAGTGTAATAGGTGAGGAGGGTAAAACAAATATTTATGTAAATGAATGTGGCAGACTTAATATTCCTGTTGTACCACCACATGTTAATTTAAGCTCAGAAGCATTCACGGTGACTGAAAACAGTGTTGTTTTTTCTCTTTTAGGAATCAAAAATCTCGGTAGAGGGTTAATCCGTAAAATCGAAAATGAACGAAATGAAAATGGTGTTTTCAAAAGCTATTGGGATTTCTGTAAAAGAATTTATGGCACAGAATTAAACCGCCGTGCATTAGAGTGTCTCATTAAAGCTGGTGCTTTAGATGGATTGGACCTTAATCGTCGAGAGATGCTCATAAATATTGATACTGCTTTAAGTTGTGCTGCCAAAGAAAGTGATTTGTATTCTGGTGGTCAGTTAGATTTATTCTCAAGTGTTGGTCTTGAGGATGATGCTTCATCTTCGCCAGACTTCAAGCACTGTGATGAATTCCCTAAGAGTGAGCAACTGGGTTTTGAGAAAGAAGTGTCTGGTCTTTATTTTTCTGGACATCCGTTGGAAGAATACAGAGAGTTGACTGAAAAGCTAAGATGTGTAAAAACTACAGACCTTTACGAAAAGCTTGAAACAGGAAACGAAAAAGAAATTGATTCAATGCAAGTGCAGTTTATAGGTATAGTTTCTTATATGAAAAAGAAAGCAACCAAAAATGATAGCTTAATGGCATTTGTGGAGCTTGAAGATTTATTTGGTGCAATTGAAATGATTGTTTTCCCAAAAACACTTGAAAAATATATGGATATTTTATCTGTGGGTAGGGTAGTGTTTGTAAAGGGGCGAATTTCTACAAAGGATGACCAGATTAAGCTTATTCCAGACTCAATTGAAATAGCCGATAAAAATACTTTGCCAGAGTGTGCTAAAGTAAATAATGAAACGCAAAGCACCCAAAAGAAAAAGCGTCGTGGTCTGTTTTTAAAGGTTACAGAAGAAAATGAAATAAAAATAGAAGCAATAAAAAATCTTCTTTCTATTTTCGATGGGGATTTGCCTGTTTACTTCTATCACGAAAATTCAAAGCAATATGAATTCTTAGGTAACGATTGCTCAGTATGGGTAAACGAGCCATTAAAGCAAGAATTACAAAGCATTTTAGGTGAAGATAACATAGTTATACAAAATTAACGCTTTAAATTCGCTTTTTTCGGACATTTTTCTATTGTATATTGGAAAATTTTATGTTATAATTCAAAAATGTTTATGAAGAATTTTTTTGGAGGTTTTTAAACTATGAAAACCATTGGTGTATTAACAAGTGGCGGTGACGCGCCAGGTATGAACGCTGCTATTCGTGCAGTTGTAAGAACAGGTTGCGAATCAGGAATGAAGGTTATGGGTATTCGTCGTGGCTATAAAGGTCTTATTGAGGGCGATATGTACGAAATGAATCTTCGTTCTGTTTCAGATATTATCCATAGAGGCGGTACAATGCTTTATTCTGCAAGATGCCCTGAGTTCAGTCAGTCTGAGGTTCAGGACAAGGCAGTTGAGGTTTGTAAAGAATTTGGTCTTGATGGTATTGTTACAATCGGTGGTGATGGCACATTTATGGGTGCTCGTGCATTAACACTTAAGGGTGTTCCTTGCATTGGTGTTCCTGGTACAATTGATAACGATATTGCTTCAACCTCACACACAATTGGTTACGATACAGCTCTTAACACAATTATGGATATGGTTGACCGTGTTCGTGATACTACAGAATCACACGACCGTTGCTCGGTAATTGAGGTTATGGGTAGAAATGCTGGCTTCCTTGCACTTAATGCTGGTATTGCAGTTGGTGCTACTTGTATTTTAGTTCCAGAAATTGATTACGATATTGACTCATACATAATCGAAAGAATGAAACGCACAATGGCAACAGATAAGCATCACTTTATCATAATTGTTGCTGAGGGTGTTAAAGGCGTAGAGGTTGGCTCACTCGCAAAATATATCGAAGAAAAAACAGGCGTAGAAAGCCGTGCAACTATCTTAGGTCATGTTCAACGCGGTGGTTCACCATCAGTTCGTGACAGAGTTCTTGCTAGTAAAATGGGTTATCACGCAGTTCAGCTTCTTAAAGCAGATATCGGTAACAGAGTAGTTGCTATAGACCACGCTGAGGTTGTTGACTACGATATTATTGAGGCTCTCAATATGAAAAAGACAATCGACCCAGAGCTCTACAAAATCGCAAACGAAATTTCAATATAGAGTGAAAGGAATTATCTAAACCTGCCTAAAAGCGAGTATTTTAACGAAGAGTGAACGGAAATCCGTCTATAAAAAACATAGTTCGGATAAATCCTTTTACCCTAAAATATCAGAAAATCTTGGGAATACTCCCAAGATTTTCTTTTTTAGTGTTGACTATGATATTTTTCAAAAATTTATCGTAGTCAACACTTTTTTCATTTCATAAAACCCGAATTTAAAGGAAAAGTAATAAAGCAGAAGTTTTCTGTAAATTTTAAATTCGGGGGTGAAGAAGATTAGAAAAATAGTTTTTAAATCTTTTGTTTCAATTTTTTCAGCACTGTTGATTCTTTCTGTAGTTGTCAACGGTAATTCTTTTAGTCAGGCGATTACAAGCAGTACCGTCGAAACCAATATAAAAGAAAAAATCACCGATTTTGGCAGTAGTTTCATAAAAACTTATTTCGGGGATGAAAATTTAGACTCTGCCACAAATAATTCTTCCACGAATAATGACAATAATACACGAGAAAGCGTATATCTTGGCGGATTTCCTATAGGTATAAAGCTTTATTGTGATGGTGTAATAATTGTAGATACGCAAAATGTTGAAATATCGGGCGGTTTTGAAAATCCCGCACAAAAAGCGGGACTTTTAAAAGGTGATGTTATAAAGTCAATTGATGGTATCAAAGTAACACGAAACAGTGAGGTTTCAAAAATAATAGAAGATAGTAATGGTAGACAATTAAAAATGCAAATTTCAAGGAATGGTGAAATTAAAAACGTAATTTTTTCATCTGTATATTCAACTGTTTCCGGACAATATAAAGCTGGACTTTGGATTAGAGACAGTTCAGCTGGCATAGGTACAGTAACCTTTTATACCAAGGATGGAGAATTTGCCTCTTTAGGTCACGCTGTGTGCGATATTGATACAGGCGAAATGCTACCAATTTTAAATGGTGAAACAACAGAAGCACAAATAACAGGCTACTATAAAGGTAAGAGTGGCACAGCAGGGGAGCTGTGTGGAGTTTTAGAGAGTAAATCTACTGGCAAAATTATGGTTAACGATGGAATTGGTATTTACGGCGTTTTTAGCAATGTAGATACAACAAGAACACTTTATCCGTTAGCAACTAAAAATGAAGTGAAAACAGGTTCAGCACAAATAGTTACTACTATACAAAATGGTAAGCAAGAGGCATTTAATATAGAAATTGAGCGAATTGACTACGCTTCAGATGAAAATAAAAACTTGATTATAAAGGTTGTAGATGAAAATCTTATTTCAAAAACTGGTGGCATAATTCAGGGGATGAGTGGTAGCCCGATTATTCAGGAGGGTAAGCTTATTGGTGCGGTAACCCATGTCTTTTTAAATGACCCGACGGGTGGTTATGGAATTTTTGCCGAAACAATGCTTAATTCTGCAAATGAATTAAACACATTAGAAAAAGCCTCATAAAAGTAACCCCCTTGAACAATTGAGTTTCTCAGTTGTTCAAGGGGAGAACTGTTTTTTTAGTGTGTTAAATTAAAAACCAGAGGTGATTTTAAATAAAACAACCTCTGATTTTTTTCTAATTTTGATTTTAAAATGTGTGAAAACCGTTGATAATCAAGGGGTTTTAGATCCAATCACAGAACCGTCCTCTGATTTTTATTAATATTTCTAATTGTCATTGTTCTATTTGTCTCCAAACATCAAGTTTAAACCAGGGAGTTGTTTTTTCGTTATAGGGAACAATAATTTTGTTTTGGTCTTTGTCTATAATTTTACAAATTTTACCCAATCCATTAATTTGATTTAATGCTTCAAATTTATTATTAGAGAGTATAATAAATTTTTGCGATTTATATTTACCAACTCTTGTTTTTAGAATTTGAAAGTAAATACTCTTATTCAAATCAACAGAAATGCACCTGTTTTTTGAAGAAGTCATAACAATAAAATCTACTGAAAAATTTATTTTCTTTATAATTGGATTAACAGCTTTTATTTCAATAAATAACATACATACTACAGGAACTCCAGAGGTTAGTATTCCAATTATTATATCTTCAAAATTATTTTGAGTAAATAAAAATACACCCCAAATTAAAAAAACAACTATTATGGTTATATTTATCTTTTTTTGAATGCACCAATCATCTGATAAATTTACAGTCATTTTGCCTCCTAAAATAAATCAAAAGTCATTTGCAACATATCCAAACTTACTCCAATAAAAAAGTCTGTAGCAAATTTTGCTATGTCATCTAATTCAGTACCTACTGCACTAAATGCTTCGTCAACAAAGTTACTCGCACCAGCAGAAATAGGTGCAAAAAAGCCACCAATGATTCCTGAACTCACGATACTTCCAACATCCGCATATTCACCAAAATTCTTACAGTCGCTTATATGCTTTCCACTAGCGGTTGTAGCATTATTTTTATTATTTTTCATGTAATTGTTTTTTTCTATTCTGTAATTACAATACTGATTTGCAGCTTCACCTGCTGCTGAAATAACACCTGCCAAAACTCCACCAACGACACCAGATAATCCACCCGTTGCAATAACCTCACATATAACACCAACAGCAGCACCTGTTACTGCCCCAGTTAAAGCTCCTGATACAATCGATTTACCTTTTACGAATGCTACAATTGCACCCGTTGCTGCACCGATAATACCACCTGTTAAAGCTCCTATTAATATATGACCAGTCGGATCTTCATTCTTTACTGGATTATTCGCACAATATGCAAATACATTAAGGTTAGTAGGATTTCTGTTATCAATTAAACTGTCACTATTCAAAAACCTACCAACATTCGCATTGTAATATCTCGACTGAAGATAATATAAACCAGTTTCAGTATCGTAATAATAACCTCTGTAACGAATAGGGTTAAGTGTAGCTAAATTAATTCCAGAAGTATCAGTTGTCTTAACTACGTTGCCCCAAGCATCATACTCGTAAGTTACAACACAAGTTCCTTTGCTGTCGTAAAGAGCAATAACATCACCTTGTGCGTTTACGAGCGGGTAGTACATATATCCCGAAGTTGAGTTCGGGTAGTAACGAATAGCAGAAAGGTTTCCGTAAGCATCGTAGAAATAGTAAAACTTAAGATTTCCACGAGCTTCATAACGCAACTGACCACTTACATAATGGTAAGTTTGCTAAGACAGGGGACGGTTCTATGTCTTATGCCGTCCAAAGCCTTTTTATTGATTAAAATATATCAAATTTCGCAAAACAAATCAACTAATTTTGAAATCTTCAACATAAATAAGAAAAAGTGTTGAAAAAAGCTCAGTTAACTGACTTTTTAAATTAATTAACTGAGTTATATATTTGTTATCAAAACACATTATCCCATTTAAGCTTTGTACTGTTTTTTATATATTCAAGTTCTTCAAGACACTCAATAATACATAAATAACTTGCTTCATATTCGCCGTTTTTAGCGTGCTCAGGTAGTTTTTCTATATTGGTTTCAAGTGCTTTGATTTCATCATTGTTAAAGAAAAAATAAAAGAAAGTTGAGTTTTCTTCCCACGAATCATTTAAATTTTTCGTTGCGTTGTAAAAGTCAATTTTTTTGTCGTGATTGCCATTAATTGTTGTTTCCTCTAAATCCTTTGATAATTCTTCAATTCTTATTAGCATATTATTGCAGATTCGTTCGGTTCTGTTTTGTGAAAAAATCCCTATACAAACGGAAATGCCTAAAAAAATAAATGCTATAATAATTCTTTTCATATTCTCACTCTTTTAAAATAATTTCTGCATTTTTATTTTTGTCAATGTTCATAAGAAAAACTTGCTTTAAGTTAACCTTTTTCTTTTCCAACAATTTTTCAACCTCTTTTTTACTTAACCCTGAGTTCTTCAAATTCTTTTTAACAATAACTCCATCAATAATAACAGGTGAGGTAAAGCCAGCACTTTTGATTTTTACATTAACATCTTTTTTAGTTGAATTTTGAAATTGTGGCTTTAATAAAACAGAAAGTGTGCCGTTTGTTTCTATTAATGCGTATGCTACCTCGTTTATATCAAATACATCCTTTTGTCTTAATGCAGAAAGTACATCTTCTACCGTTAATCTTAGTTTTTTTAGTTGTTTTTGGTCTAGTTGACCATTCTTTATTATAAAAACTTCGTTTCCGTCACTCAAACTCCTGAATTTTGTGCTTTTCATTGAAATGACTGAGTTTATTATTTCAAGACTTATTAAAACCATTACGGGAATTAAACTGTTAATTAAAGGTATTGAATTATCTTCAATAGGGATAGACGCAAATTCAGACAAAAGCAGAGTAATAACTAATTCAGTTGGTTGTAATTCACCAATGTTTCTTTTTCCCATAATTCTTATTGCAATAGTAACAAATAAATATAGAATTACAACTCTTATAATTGTAGTCAGCATAAAATCACCATTTTTATAATCACCTGAAAATTTTAGGTTATACTAAATATCGGTGATTTTATGAATGAAAATAATAGTCCTTATATTGATGTTAATAATTTGCCAAAGGTCGAGCTTGGTAATGTTAAGTTTTATGCAGAAGATAATGGCAAAATTATAAAAGATGTATTTCTTAATTGCTTTGATATTATAGTGAAAAAAGGCGTTTGCGGTGACCGAAAGGTTGTTTTTGCAAAATGTGACGGACTCACATCATCAGAAAAGATAATTGAAGGTATCACAAAACCGATGTTACATTTTGATGGTGAGTTACCTAAAAAAGACACTTTGGGCTTCATTTCTGCAAAAATAATTTGTGGGACAGAGGTTAAAACCGAAACAAATCTTGATTTGGCAATTGAAAGCTTGTTGCGTGGTTGTGTCCTTGTTTTTGTAGATGGGGTAGAAGAGTGTCTTGTTGTAGGAATGCAGAATATTCCGGGTCGCTCTATCGACGAGCCAAATTACGAGGTGCAAGAAAATGGCTCTCGTGAGGGATTTGTTGAGATTTTAAAAACTAATATGACATTAGTCAGAAAAAGAATGGTAAATGTTAATTTTAAAATTGAAGTGCTTGAGGTTGGTGTTTCTACAAAAACTAAAATTGCAGTTTGTTATATGGATGGTAAGGTCGATAAATCTGTTTTAAAAGAAGTAAAGGCTAGGTTGAACTCTGTTAAAATGGATACAGTCTTAGGTGAAACTTATTTAAGAAAAGCACTCGACACAAAACGCAAAACAATGTTCACAATGGTAGGTAAAACCGAAAGACCCGACACCTTGTGTGCAAAAGTTAATGAGGGGAAAATTGCGATTTTAATTGACGGGACACCTTATGCCTTAATAGTACCAAGGCTTTTTATTGAGAATTTTCAGACATTTGATGATTATCTTAACAGACCATATTACGCCACTTTTATGCGTACTATAAGAATTTTGTCATTTATAATAAGTATATTTCTCCCAGGCATATTTGTAGCAATTGGTCTTTTTCATCAGGAATTGCTACCTGAAAAAATGCTTTATAATGTGGTTGTTATGGAAAGTAATACTCTGTTTACTTTAACTGTGGAAGCGTTAATAATTCATTTTATTTATGAAATTGTCCGTGAAGCAGGTCTGAGAGTTCCTAAATCAATTGGTCACGCCGTAAGCATTGTAGGTGCACTCGTTATTGGTGATGCTGCTGTTACTGCAGGGCTTATAGATGCGCCAATGCTTATTGTTGTTGCTATGACTGCAATCACCTCGTTAGTTGAAACAGACCTCTATCACGCCATAGCAGTATTGAGAATTGCGTTTATAATTATAGGTGGTACGAGCGGGTTTTTCGGCATTATGGTTGGTATAGCAATTCTTATAATAAATCTGTCATCTGTAACAGATTATGGAGTTTTCTTTTTGTCACCGCTAGCACCATACAATAAATCCCTTTTCAGAGATACCATAACACGATTAAGTATGGATAAATTGGGCAAAAATATATTTGACATTAATAAATTAAAACAAAGGTGAAATAAAATGACGCAAAATAAAGTAACGACATTTCAGTTTTATTCATTGTTATATATTTGCTCCGTTGTCGCGGCATTTATGTTTGTTTCTACAACTATAATAAACTTAGGCACAACAGACGCTATTCTTTATCCTCTTGTTTTTGGTATTCTTAGTTTAATAACAATAATTCCAACCTTTGTTTTTTATAATAAATCAAATGGGCAAAGTGTTTTAATTGCAACAAAAGAAAAAAGTAAAAGCTTTTCTGTTATTTTAGCATTGAGTTATTCAGTTTTGGTCTTTGTTTTACTTTTAAGAACTTTGGCTAGACTTGATTTATTTGTAAGCTCAGAGGTTTTTCCAGAAAACACAATGACATTTTTAATAGTATCAATAGTAATCGTGTCAACATTTTTATCAATGCTTGATATAGGTGCGTTATCTAGAGCGTCAACAATATTTTTAATTTTAGTTACCGCCTCAGTATCTATTGTAGTAATATCCGCATTCAGTAATATAGAATCTATAAATTTTGTACCACTATTTATGAATGGAGAAGAAGCTTTTCTGAAACAAGCTTTGGCTTATTCTGTTTTCTTCCCTGAATCTGCGTGCCTTGTGTTATTCCTTTCAAATATAAAAGGGGATATTAAAAAAGGGTATTTGGTTTATATAATATTTCTTGTGCTTTCTCTTACAATCGTATCTTTTACAGTTGTAGGTGCATTGGGTGCGTTTTCTACTACCCAGCTTTTTCCCGCCTTTGCAATTTCTTCTGTCGGGGAGTTTCGTGTTTTAGAACGCTTTGAATCAATTCAAAGCTCTGTATGGACTGTTTGTATAGTAGCAAAAACAACTTTACAAATTATGATTATTTCAAACTGCATCCGTCATATATTTCCCAAAATAAAATGGTGGACACCTAACGCCTTAGTTGGAATAATTGCAACAGCATTTATAATTTATATTTCAAATGGAGTAACTCGATTTTCATTTATGTCATCCGAGATTCAGGTTGCATTGACTTATATTTTGCTAGTGGTTGTTTTACCTGTTTTTGCATCGTTATCATTATTAATAAGAAAAAGGGGAGAAAAACTTGCTTAAAAAAATTATACTTCTCTTTTTTGTTGCTATTACTTTTCTCTCCTTTTGTTCGTGTGAACGCTATGGAACAGAGATTGAGGATATGATGATAATTCAGGGCGTTGCAGTCGATAAATCAGAAGATAATTATGAAGTAACAATTGAAATGCTCAATAATAAGCAAAGTGCCTCTGCTGATTCAAGCAATGTCGGTGATGAGATGACCCTGACTTATTCGGCTAAAGGTGAAACTGTTGCCGAAGCGTTAAGACTAATAATTAATAAAACAGGCACAGTACCGATTTACACTCATAATAAGGTAATAATATTGAGTGAGGCTGTAGCAAGTGAGAATATCTCAAAAATTCTGGATTTCTTTGAAAGAGACTACACAACTCAACCTATAACGCTTTTATGTGTAGCAAAAGGTGGCAAAGCAGGGGATGTTTTAAAAGCTAATATTGGTAAAGATATTTCAAAAAGCGAGGTTTTAGAAAAAATATTGAATCAGAGTGCTATAAGCTCTATAACACCAGAAACGCGTCTGATAGATGTTATAAATACCTTGCTTGACGAAACTGCTTGTGTGGCACTACCCGCGGTAACTCTTGAAAAGAATGGTGACACCCAAACCTTTTTTGTCGAGAATATAGCAGTTTTTGATTATGATGATGCTTTAAGCTTTTATCTTAACCGCGAAGCTTCTGAAAGTGTTGTTAAACTTTTAGGTGAATTAAAAAATGGTACACTTGTAACAGAAGATGAAAAGGGTAGTAAGGCGACATTTATTATTGTAGATGGTAAAACAAAGTATAAAGCCGAAGTAATAAACGGTATTGTACACTATAATGTAAAAATAAAAATGTATTGTGATTTGAATGCGTATGAGGGAGACGGCTTTCAATCAATAAAAAACGAAACTGTTGAATTATTCAGAAAGAATATTGAGCTTGATACCGAAGGAAAGTTAAAGGATACCTATAAAGCAATTCAGAAGAAACATGATTCTTTTGATATTCTTCATTTTGGCAGAAGACTTTTACAAAATGACAAAAATGCCTATAAACAAATGAAAAATGATTGGCAGAGCAATTTCAAGAATAGCAATCTAAATGTAGAGGTTGAAGTCGTAATCAGAAGAATAGGCGAGGAAAGCTACCACGAATAATAAAAATCTGCATATTACACGCGTTGAGTTGTGTAATGTGCTATTTTTTTAGTACAAATTTTCAAAATGTTTAACAAAATTTCTTGTAAATATTGACTAATGTAAAAATAATTGGTATAATCAAACTATCTAGAATATCCATTTTGGGTGTTTTGGTGTGATAGAAGTAACATCAGTTGCTCAAAAAATACTAAAAGAAGGCGTATTTGAAAATGAAAAATGTAATGTCCAAAATGTCAATTAAAGGAAAGATTTTATCTTCTTTTATTACGGTTACCGTTCTTTTGCTTATTGTTGGTGCTTTAATTGGTTCAGCAATGAAAACAATTGACGAAACTTATACAACACTTGTTGATAAAGATGGTACAGCACAGGGTTACCTTGGTGAAGCGTTAGCGTCTTTCTGTCTTATAGATGAGTATCTTCACGATGCAGTTTCTTTTGAAGATCCAGAAAGAGCAGAAGAAGCAGTAGGCGAAATTGAAGTTTATAAAGCAGATTTTGAAAAATATATGGCTTTAGCTGGCGAATTAATGCTTGAAAATAATGAAGTTGGCACAGATGAAAATGGCGACTACATATATGTAAATGAAGTAGAATTATTCAATGCAACAATGGGTTATTATGAACAATATTGCAAAGCTATTGACGGTATTATTGCTGAAATTGGTACTGTAGATGAAGCAGAAATTCAAAGTCAGTTAGTTGAAAAAATTGACCCTATCTACGACCCACTTTATGATGGCATTTTCGAACTTTTAGATATTAAGCAAGAAGCTGCTAATCATGGTAGCGACAGAGCTTCTTATCGTACACAGTTTACTGAGTACTTTATGTATGCTATGATTATATTTGTAGGTTTAGTTGCAGTAGTTTACGGTGTACTTCTTGCAAATATTATTTCTAAACCACTTAAATCTTGCGCTGAAAGACTTGAAGCACTTGCAGATGGTGATATTGAGTCTCCTGTTGAAGAAGTTAAAACACAAGACGAAACTGGTATGGTTTATCAGGCAACGCTTAAAATTACAAATAACTTCAAAACAATTGTTGAAGATCAGGGTAATATTCTTTCAGAAATTGCAAAGGGTAACTTAAATGTTTCTTCTGAACACCCAGATGCTTATGTTGGTGGTTTCGCTCCACTCCTTGAGTCACTTGAAAAGATTGTTGTTGACTTAACAGATACAATGTATCAGATTTATCAGGGTTCAGAACAAGTTGCAAATGGCGCAGACCAGGTTGCAAGTGGTGCTCAGGCTCTTTCACAGGGCGCTACTGAACAAGCAAGTAGTGTTGAAGAACTTTCAGCTACAATCGTTGAAATTTCAGAACATATTAACCACACAGCTAAAAACGCAGTTGAAGCTACAGAACAGGCAAATATTGCTTCAAGTGGTATAAATGAAAGTAATGCTCAGATGCAAGAAATGGTTGTTGCAATGAATGACATTACTAATACATCAAACGAAATCAGCAAGATTATAAAAACTATTGACGATATCGCATTCCAGACAAATATCTTAGCACTTAATGCAGCAGTTGAAGCAGCAAGAGCTGGTGCGGCAGGTAAAGGCTTCGCAGTTGTTGCAGATGAAGTTCGTAATCTCGCAGCAAAATCTGCAGAGGCAGCAAAGAGCACAACAGTTCTTATTGAAAGTGCTATTAAAGCTATTGAAAACGGTACAAAGATTGCAGATGAAACAGCAACATCACTTCTTGAGGTTGTTGAAAAGGTTAACAACGTTTCGTCTAAGATTGATGAAATCGCTTCTGCTTCAGAGGAACAAGCAACAGCAGTTACTCAGCTTAAGACTGGTATTGAACAGATTTCTGCAGTTGTTCAGACTAACTCAGCAACTTCAGAAGAAAGTGCTTCTGCTTCAGAAGAACTTTCAGGTCAGGCACAGATGCTCAAACAAATCATTGGTGCATTCCAGCTTAAAGATGTTTCTACACAAGCAAGTATGGAAATCCCTGAAATCAATAATTACGACTCATCAAAAGAATATAACTTTGATAGTTATGATGACAAATATTAATAAAAACGGCACTCTGCGAAAGCAGAGTGCGTTTTCATTAATTAAGAATTAAAAATGAAAAATCTAAAATTGTGGGACTTACGGTCAACAATTATAAATTATAAAAACAACTACATTCATTCATTTTAGATTTAAAATCTTTAAATGAAGAATGTAGTTTTTGCTATACATATTTATTTATAATCAAACGCGAAGCGTTTCCTGAATTTTTTATTTTAAATTCTTAATTTTTAATTCTCAAAGAGTTTTCGTCCCATAAGAACACCCATAACAGATGCCATCATAAGACCTCTGGTCCAGCCAGATGAATCACCAAGACAGTGGAGTCCGTCAACACTTGTATTTAAGTCTGTATCCATTTTGATTTTATTACTGTAGAATTTTAATTCAGGGGAGTAAAGTAACGTTTCAGTTGATGCAAAACCAGGCACAACGTGGTCTACCGCCTGAATGAAATTAATAATATTTGTCATCGCTCTGTATGGCATTGCTGCAGTAATATCACCAGCAACTGCATCAGGAAGAGTAGGTCTTAAATTACTCTGAGCAAGTTCTTTTGGCCAGGTTCTCTTACCATCGAGAATATCGCCATATCTTTGCACAAGAATGTGACCTGCACCGAGCATATTTGTTAATTCACCAACTTTTTGAGCATACTCAATAGGTTGGTTAAATGGATAGTTAAAGTTGTGTGAACAAAGAATAGCAAGGTTTGTATTGTCAGATTTTTTTTCTTTGTAAGAGTGACCATTAACAACCGCTAAATCATTGTCATAGTTTTCCTGACTTACAAAACCACCGGGATTCTGGCAGAATGTACGAACTTTGTTTTTAAATGGCTTCGGGTAACCGATGAGTTTTGACTCGTAAAGAGCCTTGTTAACCTTTTCCATAACTTCGTTTCTTACTTCAACACGAACGCCAATGTCAACAGTACCGGCCTGATGTTCAATTCCGTGCTCAGAGCAGAGCTTTTCAAGCCAGTCGGCACCACGGCGACCGGTTGCAATAACAATTTTTTCGCCTTTTATTTCTTTAGAGTCTTTGCCGTTAGTAATATAAACACCACGGCATTTGCCATCTGTAATTTCAATATCGGTACATTCGTAACCAAATATCATTTCAACGCCTTTACTTTGAAGATATTTTTCAATTTCATAATAAAGTGTTTGTGCTTTTTCTGTACCTAAATGACGAATAGGGCAGTCAACAAGCTTTAAGCCTGCCTGAATTGCTCTTTTTCTTATTTCTTTAACTTCTTCACTTGCATTAATACCTTCAATGTGCTCGTCTGCACCAAATTCAAGGTAAATCTTGTCTGTGTAGTTAATTAAATCCTGAGCGTAAAGTTCACCAATAAGTGTAGGCAAATCGCCACCGACCTCATAGCTTAATGAGAGTTTACCATCAGAGAATGCACCAGCACCAGAAAAACCTGTTGTAATATGACAATAAGGCTTGCAATTCACACATTGTTGTGTCTTTGCTTTTGGACAACTACGTTTTTCAACTGGTTGACCTTTTTCGATAATAATAATTTTTTTGTTGCTACCAAGCTTAATAAGTTCTAAAGCGGTAAAAATACCAGCAGGACCAGCACCAACAATAACAACGTCGTAATTCATAAAATAACCTTCTTTATGTATTATAATTCTTTTGTTTTATAAGCATTAAAAAGAGAATCTGCTTCTTCTGAATAATTACCATTATCATCTTCAATATAAAGCGGTGGTAAAATTCTGAAACCTTCCATAGCACCTTTTTTACCCTCAAGTAAAATAAGACTCGGCTCTTTACCTTTTCTCTGAATGACTTCTCTCATAATTTTTGGCTCGATTTTATTTTTTCTCATAGCATCGAACATCTCGGGGAGTCTTTCGGGTCTCTGGCACATACAATATCTGCCACCAAATTTTAAAAGATAATTTGCAGCCTTTGCAGCATCATAAAGAGTACAGTTGAACTCGTGACGGGCGTTTTTATAATCTTCTTTCTCATTTACAATGCCTGTTCCAACCTTTTTGTATGGTGGGTTAATACTGACAATGTCAAAATATTCATTGGGCAAAACGCCTTTAATTTTCTTTAAATCCAAATGATATAAATTGACTTTATCTTCAATATTATTGTGTTTTAACGTCTTTTTAAAAAGCTCAACAGCTGTTTCACTTAATTCAACCCCAAAGACTTCTTTAGGTTTAAAATCTCTTAACCATAAAAGAGGAATGATTCCGTTACCAGTACCAAGGTCACAGCATTTGTCTTTGTGTCTTGGTTTGCAGAAGTCTGCTAAAATAATAGCATCTGAAGTGAATATGTGTGCGTGGCTTACGAAAATATCTAAATTCGTTGCAAGCTTTTCAGTTCTTTCTTCTCGTGAAGTCATAAAAAACTCCTTGTGATAGAATTACTTGTATGGAATATAAGAAATAACCCCATACACATTAATTTTACCACAAGGTGTGTTTTAAATCAATTAAATTAAGACGATTACCAAAAGTTTGTTATTTGTGCACAGTTTGAAAGTGTAATTTTTTACACGTTATTCTTCCATTTGTTTGCCTAAAAATGAAGCCGCAACCTGTGCTAATTTAATCTCGGTTTCTGTTACCTGTTTTTTAGTGCTGTCTGCTACAAAAATAACTGCACCTGAAATATCACCAGCTGCAATAATAGGGAAGGCAATAGCAGCCTCTAAATCAGAACTTTCAATAGGGTAGAGTGGTTTTTCTGTTCCTGATTTAGTGAAATTAATTCTGTTTTCCATAATATCTTCTAATTCTTTAGATATTCTTTTCTCAATAAAATCTTTTTTAGAAAGACCAGAAACAGAAACAACGTGGTCACGGTCTGTGATTAACACACCCATACCAGAAGTTCTGCTTAAAACCTCAGAGTACTGACCTGAAAACTCTGAAATTTCACCCATAGGTGAGTATTTTTTAAATATAACCTCACCATCACTTGCGGTAAAAATTTCAAGTGGGTCACCCTCACGAATACGAAGTGTTCTTCTGATTTCTTTAGGAATAACAACTCTGCCTAAATCATCAATTCGTCTGACAATTCCTGTCGCTTTCATATATATCTTCTCCTTAATATCAAGTTATGTTGTTAGTATTTGTGATTAAAGGGAAAATATACTGTGTGAATTTACTTTTGAAAATTTAAGTGTTATAATAACTAATAGTAAGTTTGTCGGGTGATTTTATGAAAAAGTTAAATAAAGAATTATTAAAATCAAATATAGAAAAAATAGCGAAATACGATTTTGAAAACAACAAGGTATTCGGTTCTGCTTATTGTGTTATTCAAGGTGAAGGCGGGGTTTACAAAAAGTGTTTTGGAACTATGTCTTTAAATGGCACAGAACCTGTTACTGAAAATACGATGTTTCGTTTAGCTTCTATGACAAAGCCTGTTACTGCAGTTGCAATACTCATTCTTATAGAACGAGGCTTGCTTTCTCTTGATGATAAAATTTCTGAGTACTTACCAGAATTTAAAGATGTTCATGTAACACGAATTTCAGAGTCGGGTTCTCTTATAGATTCTGGTGAAGCACAGAATGAAATTACTATTTGCAATTTACTCACTCATACCTCAGGAATTGGCGGTGAGCCTTTAAAAGAAGCTAAAATGACTGATGAAGATAAAAAGAGCCTTGATGCAACAGTCAGATTTTATGCAAAAATTGGTCTTGATTTTGAACCGGGAACAAAGCAACAATATAGCGGTACGGGTGCTTTTGATGTTCTGGCGAGGATTATTGAAAAGGTGACAAATACTGATTATCATAAATTTTTACAACAAGAAATTTTTGAGCCTTGTGGTATGAAGAACACAACCTTTATTCCAACAAAAGAGCAATGGGGCAAAATTATTGCTATGCACAAAAAGGAAGATGGTAAAAATTGTGAAGAGAAAATGATTGGTGATTGTGTCTTTTCTGATTTCCCTTGTACACATTACCTTGGTGGAGCAGGGTTGGTATCAACGCTCTATGATTATTCAAAATTTGCCAAAATGCTTTTAAATAAAGGAAAAACGGAGAAAAAACAGATTATATCTGAGAATACTTTTAAATTGTTACATACAGCTTTTGTTTCTGAAAAAATAATGCCAGGGAATGAAAGGTGGGGGCTTGGTGTCCGTGTAATAGTAAGTGACGAATATGAGAATTTACCAGTCGGTGCGTTCGGTTGGAGCGGAGCTTACGGCACACATTTCTGGATTGACCCACAAAACAATATTGCTGCTGTTTATATGAAAAATTCTCTTTTCGATGGCGGTTCAGGTAATGAATCTGCCCGTAATTTTGAAAAAGCAGTTTGGGAATCGTTAATGCAGTAAAAATATAGTTAAATATTGTATGAATAAAACAATAATTGTAATGGAGTTTTGAATTATGTCATATACCCAAAAACCCAAAATGGTTCTTTTTGACGTAGGCGGAACACTTTTCGATGATGGCAAGTGTAATCCTACACAAGGTTTCGAAGCATTATTGCAAAGAGCAGAAAATCCCGAAGCTACAACTGCTGAAAAATTAGCATCTCATTGGGATGAATTTTTAGCTGAAACCACAGGCTTTAAGTCAAAATCAGGTAGTGTGCTTGATGTTCCGTTATCAGCAGTTATAAAATATGCTACAATGAAGGAAAGCCTAAAAATAAATCTTCCTGTTATAGAACAAGAAGAGATTTTTGATAGATTTAATTCTACAAGAACTGTTATAGATGGCGTTCCTGAACTTTTAAAAACATTAAAAGAATTAAACATTCGCACCGCAGTAATCAGCAATAATATGATGAGTAGTGAAAGTTTGGCTCTTGCATTAAAGCATTGGATTCCGACTTCTGATTTTGAATTTATTTTAACCAGTGCAGATATTCTTTTCTCTAAACCTTGTAAAAATATTTTTGAGTGTGCCGTAAACTTTGCTGGCTTAAACCCAGAAGAATGCTGGTATTGTGGCGATGGTAAAATACCTGACGTAGATGGTGGAAGTAATGCGGGTCTTTCAACTGTGTTACTTAAAGTTTCTGAAACTAAACCATTAAGTTGGGAAATTAATTCTAATAACCAAGAATATCTTATAATAAATCATTGGAATGAATTAAGTAATTACATAAAACAATTATTATAATCAGCAAGAGCTCTAAAGAAGTAAGATAAAATAATTGTTATTGTGGTATGAATGTTTAGCAAATATAAATTTAATCTGGAAAACAGGGTGTGAGGCACTCTGTTTTCTGTTTTTTTTGGCGTTCTATATTCACAAAATCCCTTGCTTTTTTTACCAAAATATAGTATTATCAGTTATGTATATTTATATAAAAATTTGGTGGTCATATAATGAAGAAATTTAAAAGATTTGTAGCATCATTTTTAGCTGGTTTAGTTGCATTTCTGGCTGTTTTTCTTAATCTTCTTTCTACAGTAGATAAATCAGCCGAGGATGTTTTATATCACCATAGCTCTGATACAATGGGGCAAATAAGAATTATTAAAATTGACGACAAAACTATGAATAAATTGGGCGACATTTCAACCTGGGACCGTTCTGTTTACACAAAGCTCTTAGATACACTCTGTGTTTCAGAAGAAATTCGTCCTGCAGTAGTTGGTTTCGATATTCTTCTTTCAAGTGAAAAAGACCCTGAAACTGACAAAGAATTCGCTGAAACCTGTAAAAAGTATGGTAACGTAGTCTGTGGCTTCAGTTACGTTTTTTCAAAAGAATTACAAGAGGATGAAAATGGTAAGTTAATTGAAAACTCAATGACAATAAAAGACAAGGTGTTACCCTACAAGGGTTTAAGAGAGGTAGTTGAAACAGGCTTTGTTAATGCTCTTATGGATAATGACGATAGTTTTATAAGAAGTTCCTTTTTATCATTTAAAGAGAGTGAAGAGCTCGTAGCAAAAGGTTTCAGTGCTAAGGTTTATGAAAAATATATGGAAAGTCAGGGGCTTGAAATTAGTTACCCTACAGATAGCAGTGTAATGAATTTCCGTTATAGTGGTGACCCTGGTGACTACGAAAATGTTTCTCTTGTTGATGTTTTAGAAGGGAATGTTCCCGCAACGGCATTCGATGATTGTATCGTTTTAGTAGGTGCTTATGCTGGTGGTATGATGGATGCTTATTTTGTACCTGTTGACAGAAGTAGTCAGATGTTTGGAGTGGAAATCCACGCTAATGTAATTCAGGCTATAATCGAGGGTAAAACACTCAAGAATGTAAACAAGATAGTAGATGCTTTAATTTCAGCACTTGTTATTGCGCTTATTACTTTTTCTTGCTGGAATTTAAGTGTTGCAAAAACTATTATTGTTTGTTTGGCTACTGCGATTTTAAAACTTTTAGTAGGTTTTCTTCTCTTTAATCAGGGCTTAATGACTAATGTTCTCTCTGTTCCGATTTTAGCGGTAGTAATTGCAATTATTTATGTTGCGACACACTACTACAAGGCAAGAACTGCAAAGCGAAGTATTGAAAAAGCATTCAGCAAATATGTTGCACCTCAGGTTGTTGAAGAAATTGCAAAAGATGGTACATATGAGTTAAAACTTGGTGGTGAAAACAGAGATATTGCAGTAATGTTTGTCGATATTCGTGGCTTTACTACACTTTCAGAAAGTCTCGAACCGGAACAAGTTGTTGATATTTTAAACGGTTACTTAGAGCTTACAACCCGTTGTATTTTCCGACATGGTGGTACTCTTGATAAATTTGTTGGTGATGCAACTATGGCTGTCTTTAATTCACCATTCGATACTGAGGATTATGTTTATAAAGCAATTCTCACCGCTTGGGATATTGTTCAGGGTGGTAACAAAATTGAAAAAGAATTTGTTGAGCGATATGACAAACATGTAGGTTTTGGTGTAGGTGTAAACTGTGGTCCAGCCGTTGTTGGTAACATTGGTTGCGATTTCCGTATGGATTACACTGCAATTGGCGATACAGTAAACACTGCGGCTCGTCTTGAAGCAAATGCACCAAGGGGAACTGTTTATATAAGTAAACCAGTCCGTGATGCTTTAGGTGACAGAATTACAGTTGAAGAAGTTGGCGAAATTCCACTTAAAGGTAAATCTAATGGAGTTTTCGTTTACACAGTAACCGGTATTGCCGGCTACACTAGTTCGGAAGGTGAATAAGTTATGAAAAAATTACTTGTTATTCCTGATTTTAAAAATATAGATGACTCTATAAGACTCGCAAGAGGCTATGATGCTGGTTTTGAGTATAACGACTTCAATTTTGCAAAGTCTCTTGATGATGAAGCATTTTGCGAAAAAACTGTGAATGAATATAAAAGTTATAAACTACCTGATTATACAACAAATCATGGTGCATTCATTGACGTTTTACCATACAGTACTGATAAAAAAATTAAAGAAATTTCAATTCATCGAATTAATCAAAGTATCGAAATAACTCGTAAAATTGGCGCAAAATCAGTTGTGTTTCATCTTAACTACAATCCTTACTTAAATCACGAATTATATGTAAAAATTTTCCCGAAACTTAACATTGATGTCTGGAGACCAATAATTGAAGAAAATCCAGATATAAATATTTATATTGAAAATATGTTTGAGCAAGACCCATACATAATAAAAAAAGTTGCAAAAGCTTTATCAGAATATGATAACTTCGGCTTGTGTCTCGATTGGAGCCACGCCGTTTTATCAAAAACTAACCCGCAGATATGGGCAGAAGAATTAAAAGAATATGTAAAACACATACATTTAAACGATAACGATTTAAAGGTTGACACACACTTGGCGTGGGGTAGTGGCGAGATTAACAGAAGTCAGTTTTATAATTGCTATGACAAATATTTAAGCGATGCAACAATTTTAATCGAAACTGTTGATATCCCTGCCCAAAGAGCATCTTTAAGGCAATTAGAAGAAGATGGCTTTATTAAATAAAATTTAAAACCCTAAGGTTTAAATATTACGAAAGGAGGAACTGCTTTTGGCAAAAAATAATAAAAAGACAAAAGTTGCTATAATCATATTTTTAATTACGGCAATAATTGCAACTGCACTTACGGCAGTTCTTGCTTTCGGTGATTCAAATGAAGGTTATCGCACTATAACTGTTATCGAAATTCAGGGTACAGTGGGCGTAGTGCACGATAATATAGAGTACTCAGCTTACACTGGTATGCATCTTGAAGAAGGTTACGCTGTTGTAACTGGTGGCAATAGTTATATAAGACTTTTACTTGATGACGATAAATATGTAAAATTAGAATCGGGTACAAAGGCTGTTTTCAGTGAAGTCAGTGGTGGTAAAACCTCAATTAATATTGAGCGTGGTGCTCTTGTGGCAGAGGTTACTAAACCGTTACAGGTAGATGAAGACTTTATTGTAAACACCCCTAACGCCGTTCTTGCGGTTCGTGGTACACTTTTCAGAGTCGATTTATCTCGTAACGATAAAGGCGAACTTAATACCGACGTTATGACATACGGTGGTGCTGTTTCAAGTAAACGTATTCAGCCAAGTGGTGAAGTTGAAGATATTGAAGTTACTATTAAAGAAGGCTTTAAAGCAACTGTTAATATGGATGATAAAGAAACAGTTTACTTGGTAGATGAAGTTAAAGTTGATTTAAGTGCATTAGTTGGTAAACCATCTGGTGAAAATAAGCCAAACGACACAACAACAGAAACGAATTTAAATGGTGAAGTTATTGAGAATGCACCAATAACCTTAGAAAGCGTTTTAATGCCGATTGTTGTTGAAGATATTCCTGATGATGACTTAGTAGATATCTATTTCGCTTCAGAAAATGGTCACTCAATGTTTGTTGAAACTGAAGAACTCGAAAAACAAATTGATGACCGTAATATTGATATTACTCAGAAAACCTCTGTATATGAGGTAGCTGAAAAAGTGAAAAAGCCTACAGAAATAGTTGTTCCTGATGATAATATTCCACTTGTTACAACTACTGAGGCAGTAACAGAACCAGCAGTGGCAGTTCAAGGTACACCAAATGATGGTATAGGTGAGAGTACAACTGGAATTTCAACCGAGCCTGTAGCAACAGTACCAACTACTGTACCTACAACAACCGCTCCTGCACCTACGACTCCGACTACTATACCTATAACAACAGCTCCGTCTACAACAATCCCAGTAACAACTGTTCCTACTACAGAGACACCAACTACTGAACCTACTACGAGCCACACTCATACTGAAATTACAGAAGAGATTAAGGCTACTTGTACAAAAAATGGTAAGATAGTTGTTAAATGTTCTGAGTGTGGTAAAAAGCTTTCTGAAAAAGTAGTAGAAAAACTTGGTCATACCGAAAAAATAACTGTAGTAGAGGCAACCTGTACAGTAGATGGTAGTAAAACCACCAAATGTAAAGTTTGTAATGAAACTCTCGAAACAGTTGTTTTAACTGCTACAGGGCATACAACAGAAAGTACAAAAGTTGCACCAACTTGTACCAACGATGGTAGCGAAACAACAGTTTGTACTGTGTGTGGTGAAGAACTCTATTATACAATTCTGGAAAAGACTGGTCACACTGAAGAAACAATTGTAGTAGATGCAACTTGTACTGAGGATGGTAGTGCAACAACAAAATGTACTGTATGTAACGAAACTGTTTCAACAACAGTAATTACAAAGCTTGGACATACAGAAAATGCAACAACTGTAGAACCAACTTGTACAGTAGATGGCAAAACAACAGTTGCTTGTACAGTCTGTGGAGAAACTCTTTCAGAAACAGTCTTGACTGCAACTGGTCATACAGAAGAATTCGGTGGTACAGATGCAGTTCATACAAAATGCTCTGTTTGTGACTTGCCATTGGTAACAGAGCACGATTTACAAGAAACAGTAAACCAAAAAGAAAATTGTACATTGGATGGTTTATATACATACACTTGCGACTGTGGTTATGAATACACTGAAACTGTTTCTAAATTAGGTCATATCGAAGTTGATGCTGCTGATGCCGATGTTCATACTAAGTGTGAAACTTGTGGAGAAACGCTTAAGGATGGAGCTTCACATAGTTATGTGGATACAGTTACAAAAGAAAATACTTGTACCATAGATGGCGTACTTACTCACACTTGTACTTGTGGTTGGAGTTACACTGAATCAATACCAGCTTCTCACAAGAAGTCAGACGACGGCTTGACTTGTAGTGGCTGTGGTGGTGTCTGGGTAGATTTAAACAGTACTAACTTCCCTGACAGTATGTTCCTATCATATCTTTCCACTACTTACGATTCGGATGGTGACAACTCATTAATAGGTGATGAGGTAGTGGGAGTTCTAACTATCAATGTATCGGGTGACAGCTCAACAGATGGTGGTTATACTGATTTAACGGGTATAAATAAATTTCCGAAGCTTACTAATGTTAATTGTGCATATAACAGTAATATCACAAGCCTTGATTTATCGGGGCTCACATCTCTTTCGAGTCTCAATATTACAGGGCTTACAAATCTTCAAACGCTTAATATTTCAGGTTGTACAAGTCTTACTCAGGATAATATTACAGGCCTTTCAGATTGTACTGCACTTACGTCTTTAGATGCAAGTGGTTGTACTGCTGTTACAACGCTGAATCTTGATGTTAACAATAGGCTTGAAACCGTAAACTTAAGTGGTTGCTCAGCACTTACAAGCTACGCTATGTCAGACCAGTCAAAGCAGTATTTCTTAGAGAGCATAGATTTAACGGGTTGTAGCAGTCTCAAATCAATTACTGTGAGCTCCACAAGTCTTACATCAATTGATTTTACCGATACTACTGCTATCGAAACAATCAATATTGGTGGTTGTCAGGGTATAACCGGTACCTTAGATGTAAGTAATAAAACAAAGCTTAAGTCTCTTAAAATGGGTGGTTTAAACAAGGTGACAACACTTGATGTTGCCGGTTGTTCGTCACTTACTGAAATTAACGCTTCTGCTTCTGCTAAGCTTTCAACAATTTCAGGTCTTAGTGATTGTTCTGCTATTAAAACACTAACATTAAATGGCACAGCACTTTCAAGTCTTGATTTATCTGATAAAACTAATTTAACATCCTTAGCGGTTAATTCAATTTCAGCGTTAGAAACACTTATCCTGAAAAATACAAGTATTTCAGCTCTCAATTTGACAGGCACAAGAGTTAAAACTCTCAATATATGCGGAGTGGGGATTATCAATGCTTCAAATATTACTTGGGTTGATTCGATTACAACCATTGATATGAGTAATACAAACATTGAAAATATTGACTTGTCCGCATTAACTTCGTTAATTGAATTGAATGTAAGTAATTCAGCTATTGATGATACTGAGGCTACAAAAGTACTTGTTAGTACATTAAAGGTTGCAAATCTTTCTAATAATACAGCTCTCACAACCTTGGATTTAACAGCTTGTACTGAACTTACAGATTTTGATGTCAGTGGTTGTACAAGTTTGAGTACTTTGGATGTAAGTCAATGTAAATCTCTTGTTAATTTAAATGTGACAGGTACTGCGTTGACCACTTTGGATGCACGCTCTATAACAACCCTTACAACATTAAATTTATCAAGTTGTGTTAGTCTTAGTAGCTTAAATATAGCTTCTTGTTCACAACTTTCAACTATATCTGGTTTATCAGATTGCACAGAACTTAAAAAATTCGTGTTATCAAATTCGGGTATTAAAGCATTATATTTAGATAAAAACAAGAAACTAGAGCAATTGACAGCTTTGAACTGTAAGAGTCTTACACATCTTGATTTAACTCGCGAATCGGGTAATACAACATTCTCAACACTTACAGTTACAAATTGTACTGCACTTGAGTTTTTGAATTTGTGTAATTGTAGTGGTATTGATTCTTTAGTTGTAACAACTCTTACATCACTTCAAGAGCTTAATCTTTCGTATTCGGGTGTTAAAACTTTTAACGCTGTCTCAGATGTTATGGATTTCTCGTCTAATACCAAACTTAAAAAAGTTTACTTGAATGAAATAACTGAGTTTACGAGTTTCGATGTATCAAGTAATACATTGCTTGAAGAGTTTTCTTTAAGTGGTAACTCAAAAGTTACATCGCTTGATTTTTCGGGTATAATTACACTTAAGGTATTAGTATTGTCAGATGTACAAAATCTTACAACACTTGATATTGATGATTGTAGCTCACTGGAAGAATTAAGCTTACTTAATACAGGTCTTGATACTTTAACAGTAAATGGTAAACCAAATCTTAATAATTTACAGATTTATAGTAATGCAAATCTTAATTCACTTACTGTTGATGGCTGCAATATGGCTTCTTCGGTTAATATTAAACTTTCAGCTAATGCAAGTAACTCTAATCCGTTGTTATCAACACTTTCAATTAATGATTGTAATATAGATAACCTTGATGTATCATTATTATCAGGTATTACAAGTCTTAGTGTCACTGATTGTGCAAAGCTTGTCTCTTTAAATGTTTCGAATTGTTCGACATTATCAGCAGTAGATCTTGCTGGTACTAACAACATAACAACGCTTGATGTTACTAGAGCAGGTAGTACAAACAGTACTTTTAAGATTAGCTTTACAATGGCAACGACAACTGCTAATACAGTGCCTTTGGCAACTGGTTGGGATAGTTCGTATATGAAAACTGAAGAGTTGATGACTTAAACAAACAGTTCAGGTTGGTTGTATAATCAACCAACCTGAACAAAAAATTACCCAAAGGGGAAATAAATTTATGGCAATTAAAAATCAGATTGAACTCGAAAGAATTTCTAAACCTAAATACTTCGATAAGGATGAATATATCTGCTACGAGGGGCAAATAGGTAAAGAAATGTATATTGTTCTTCGTGGCTCAATAGGTGTGTTTATAACAGGCGTTTTAGGTAATCTTACGAAGGTTGCAACTATAAGTGAAGGTCAGTTCTTTGGCGAAATGGCAATTTTTGATAAGCAACCAAGAAGTGCCAGTTGTATAGCTTTAGAAGATACTGTTTGTATAGCTATCGATAAAGGTAATCTTCAAAGATTTCTTGAAACTTGTCCTGATATGGCAGAAGTAATAATGAGTGGTATGAGTAACAGGATAAGAAAACTCAACGAAGAATTATATAAACGCTCACAAAATAGCAAAAAGAAAAAGGCAGTTGCCTTTTCATTGCCACCACAATTCACATTCAGTCATAACGTCAAAGAACCTGTGCAAGACCCTAATTATATTAAGATTTTAGAGCAACCTTGCCCAGTCTGTGGTGGAATGGTAAAATCTAAAACAATAAGAAAAAATATGCTTCAAATTAGAGACGTTGAAGAAACAGGCAGAGCAATTTATTATAATGCAGACCCATTGTGGCTCGACGTCACTCGTTGCCCGCATTGTACATATAGTAATTCTACAAATAAATTCTTCACTATTGATGATAACGAAGTTGATAAGTTAAAGCTTATGTTAAAAACACAACACGCTTTGGTTATTAAGAAAAACGAAGAGATTTTAAAGAGTGCATTTGATAATGTTATTCTTACATATCTTCAGGCAATTCATATTAATGAAACAGTAAATCCTGATGATAAGGCAACTATAGGAATGCTCTGGTTAAATCTCCATTTTGCTTGTAAGGACGCAGGGGATATTAAGCTTTCTACTCATTGTGCACGTAATGCAATTAAAAAATTACGTAGCGTGTTAGATGATGATTTAATTGTTGATTTGGATGAAAAAGCACAAATTGCTCTTTATGTAGCAAGTCTTTTAAAGCTTATTGGTCAGAAAGCATCAGCAGAGGAGTATTGCGATGTGGCAATAGAATCTGCGAAGAATGGTAACATAAAAACTCGTGCAGAAGCGTTTAAAACAACGTTAAAATAAAAAGAAGGTTTATATTATGAAAAAAATTCTTTCTTTTATTCTTGTATTGACTCTTGTTTTCACACTCGCAGTTCCATCATTTGCAGTAAGCAAAGAAAATTGGAGCGAGGTTTTTGAAAGCTCGGATGGTAAAGCTGGAATTATAATGTTCGTTGGTAGCAATGAAAGTGAGCGTAATTTCTCATGGTATTCTGCTACTAAAAGCGAGCCTACAGTAGAGCTTTCCGATTTCTTTGGTTGAATTGAATAGTAAAAATGCTTGGTTAATTTTTAGTTAACCAAGCATTTTATTTTATTTTTTCTTTGTTATCTTACCACTGTTTATTAATATTATAAATGCGCCGATGTTATGTAAAAATGCACCGACAAGTGGTGTTACAAGCCCTGTTGCAGCAAGAACCATCATTACAAAACTAATAGAGAATGCAATAATAATATTCTGGTATATAGTTGCTTTTGTTTTTCTAGAAAGCTCAATAATAAAGGGGAGGTTGTCGAGTGAGTTGTTCATAAGAGAAATATCTGCACTCTGAATTGCTGTATCAGAGCCCATAGCACCCATTGCTATACCAACATCTGCTTCTGATAGAGCAAGAGAGTCATTTATGCCATCGCCAACAACTGCAACCAAATGATTTTTTTGAGCTTCTTTTACCTTTTCTAATTTTTGCTCTGGTAAAAGCTCTGCATGCATTATGTCAATATTTGCTTCAGCCATAACACGCTTGGCTTCAGTTTCGTTGTCACCAGTAAGAACAGTGATCGTATTTACCCCAAGTGTTCTTAATTTTTCAATTGTTTCATTAGCATCGCTTCTTAAAATATCTCTGAAAATAATTGCACCTAAAACATCGTTGTTTTTTACAACCCAGCTAAGGGTGCCTTCTGTATTAACTTCCTCAGGTAATATGTGGCCTAAGGATTTAATATATCGGGAATTACCAACAACAACTTCATCGTTAGCTTTAATACCTTTAACACCATTACCGACTATTTCAGTAATTTCAAAGTCTTTATCGTAATCATCGTCGTTTATTAGTGACATAATAGATTTTGAGGTAGGGTGTAGTGAGCCGTGAGCAACACAAGCAGCAGTTTTAATTAATTCTTCGTTGGTTTCGGCAGTAACTAAATGAAAATCAACAGCTTCTAAAGTACCATTTGTAATAGTACCTGTTTTATCAAAAACAAAATAATTTACATCGGTTAACTTTTCAATAAAAGATGGATTTTTTATAAGAATACCGCGTTTTGTAGCACTAGCTAATGCTGCAATAATCGGTGCAGAAGAAACAAGCATATATCCACATGGACAGCTTACAACTAAAATTGCAATAGCTTTACTTATGTCTTTTGTGAATAGCCACATCAAAACCGCAACTACAAGCACAATAGGTAAATAATAAGTCATAAACTTATCAACTATCTGTGTTTCAGGAACGGTCATTTTTTCTGCGCTTTCTAAAAGCTCAACAATTTTCTGGAAAGAAGTGTCAGAGTAAGCCTTGGTAACCTCTACTGTTAAAAGACCATCTATATTAGTAGTACCTGCATATACTGTGTCGCCTTGCTTTACTTCTTTTGGCAAAGCTTCACCAGTCAAGGATTTTTGGTCCATATTGGAAACGCCACTTTTTACAACACCATCAATTGGTAGAGACATACCAGGCTTTACTAAGATTAAATCGCCCTTTTTAAGAGTTTTAGCATCAACCTCTTTCTCGTTGCCATCAACTATTATAATAGCAGTATCGGCTTGAAGCTTTTTGAGACCCTCTATGGCATCTCTGCCACCCATAATACTTTTTTCCTCTAAAAAATGAACAAGAGTAAGAATTATAGGTATAAGACCTGCTAAAATATATTGACCATCTAAAACAGAAACGAGAATGGCAATTGAAACGAGTATTTCCATTGAAGAGTTTATATCCTTTTGTAAAAAGCCCTTTATGGCAGTTACAAAGACAGGGATACCTATAATTGCAACACCTATTAGATATATATAGCCTTGTATAACTTCTTGATTAGGGAAAATTTTTCCATAAATAAACCCAGCAAGAAGAAATACTATAGAAAAAACAGCTTCTTGTATATCTTTTTTTAATTTACTTTTATCTTTATCAGATATATAGTTCTGAGAATAATCCTTAACAGAATTCTCTACCATATTATTTATTTTTTTCATAGCTTCTCCTTTTTTATGGAAGAATTACTTTTGCTCCGTCATCACCATCAGGAACAATTATAGTAGCACCAGCTTCTGTTAAAACCTTTGAAACTCTGCTTCTGAATACACCATTTTTAATGACATCAGGATTTGCTTTATATTGTTCATAAAGACCATTGAACTCTGCAACTTCTTCATTAGCTTTTGCAATCTTTTCAGATTGATTTTTCTTTGCATTACTTACTAATGAATCGGAATCTGCCTGTGCTTTTGGAATTTTAGACTCAGTGTAGTCATTGGCTTCTTGAATGAGTGTCTGTTTCTTTACAGAAGCAGTATTAACTGCATCAAACGCATCCTTTGTCTCATTTGGAGGGATAACATTAGTAAGCTCAATGTTAGTTATTGTAATACCACAATCTAATTCATTAAGAAGCTCTTGAGTATTATTTTTTAACTTGCTTGCAAGATTAGTCTTCTCCGTAGTAAGAACGCTATCTACAGTCATTGATGTTACAAGAGGGATAGTTTCGCCGCCTACAACACCTTTTACAATTTCGTCAATTTCGTTGATATAAAGGGCATACCTCACAGGGTCGCTGACTTTATATTTTACAACGCTTCTTATAAGAACTAAATTACTATCACCAGTAATTACATAACCACCAGTTTTAATGTTTCTGTTAATTGTAGTATCCTCACTATAATGGGATTCAACAGTAATTTCCTGAACTGTTTCAACAGGAACCTTAATTACCTCATCAATTATATAGGGGAGTGCAAAGTGAAGTCCAGGTGTTTTAACCTGTTCTTCATAGGTTGTACCAACAAGCTTACCAAAACGGAGAACTACAGCAACCTCGTTACTGTCAACCTTATAAATACCAGTTAAAACAAGAAGAATAAAAGAACCTGCAACAACCCATTTAAAATACTTCATAACAGAAAGCATTATAGTTTCAAAAACTTCTATACTTTTGTTTTTCATTGTTTCTACCTACTCTTACTGTAATTCATCAACTATATCGAAAGGTGAATCTTCACTTTTCATAATAATTACTGTGTCCTCGTTTACAGAGTTTTCAAGAGCAATAAGCTTTTTGAGGAAAATAAATAACTCTGAGTTTTTGTCATAAGCATCACCGTAAATCTCAGCAACTTTTCTTTCGGTTTCTGCATCAATCTCAGACGCTTCCAATTTTCCCTCTGCGAGAATTTCAGCCGCTTTAGCGTTTGCTTCGCTCATAATAATTGCTGCATCTCTTTCACCTTCAGAAAGGAGCTTTGTCACTTGCTTTTCTCTGTCAGCAATCATTTGCTCAAATACGCTTTCGATGTTGTTTGTAGGAAGAGCAAGTCTTTTGATTTTAATTTTTTCAATACGGATACCATAATCCTTAAGAGCGTTTTCAGAAACTGATTTTTCAATCTTCTCTGATATTTCATCAATTTTAATATTTTCTAAATCAGTTGAAACTAATGAAGAAAGCTCATAGTTACCCATAACACCATTTTTTACATTAGCAGTTAAATCGTTAAGATATTTTTCTGCTTTTTCATTATCACCAACGCTGTTATAGAATTTTCTTGGGTCTTCAATATGCCACACGAGGTATGTTTGTAAAATAACATTTTTCTTGTCATTTGTAAGAGTTTCTGTGTAGCCAGAATCCATATATTGACTTCTTGTATCGTAAGTATAAACATTCTCAAACGGATATGGTAGTTTAAAATGGAGTCCAGAGTCCATATAAACTGCTCTTACTTCACCAAAACGAGAAACTATTGCGCAAGAGCCTTCTTTTACTGTAAATGTAAAACCGAATACTACAATAATTACGACAAGAATTAGTGCAAATATCCACTTATATATATTTTTAATTTTCATTTTTTGTTTCCTCCGCTTCAATAACGGTTGTTTGTTCGGTTGATAATGATTTACCTGATGAATTTATAATGTACTGAGAAAGGTCAGAGTCTATATTAGGGGAGAAGACATAAACCTTATTACCAGCAATGACCTTTTCATAGGTATCAACATATTTGCTGAGCTTAAATGCCGTAGGACTTCTTCTGTAAGCTTCAAGGGCAGCCTTGTAAACAGTCATTTCTTTAGTAGCATCTGCAACCTTTTTTGTTTGATTTTCATTTGCTGTAATTACAACTGTTTTAGCATCTTTTTCAGCATCTATTATAACAGCACTAGCTTCTGCCTGAGCATTTGTAATTGCAGTTGTTTTCTCAACATCAGCACTTACAACAGATTGATAAACACTAGAAAGCTCAACAGGAGGATGAATACTCTCAATAATAACCTCTTCTACAGTTAAACCAATCTTATATTCATTAGTGTACTTGTTGAGTGCAGTTAAAAGCTCTTTAGAAAGACTTGTTCTGTCAACGCTTAAAATTGTATTTAAGTCAGTTGAATTAGTTTTATTCATCATAAATTCGTATGCTTTAGAGCTTAAAATTGCTTCGGGATTTGCGCTTTTAGTTAAGTAAGTGTATAAATCGTTAATTTTATAAATCAATTTAATGTTAACTGATACTAATTCATTTCCGTTACCGGTCAATAATTTATATTCTTCAACTGAATGTGACTCTGTCCACATATTATCCATTGTATCATTTGATTCGTAACCAATGGTCATATTTTGAACGCGTTGAACCTCATAAATCTCAGTTTTTTCTATAGGCCAGGGTAATTTAAAATGAAGACCTTCATCTTTGATTGAGACTTCTTGTAAAGAGCCAAAGCGGTAAACTGCAGCTTGTTCAAATGGTTCAACTTTATAAACACAGGTTGATACAAACAAAACAACAATTATTGCTAAAATAGCACCTGGTAATATTTCTGTGACATATTTAAGACTCCACAGGGATTTTAGTGAAATTCCTGTATGCTCTTCTAATGTATCTAAAAATGATTTTCTTTCTTCATCGTTTTTATTTTTAAGTTTTTTAATATCTGGTAAATGAATTGTGTAATTGAAATCTGTTAACGTTTCTTTTTTTATTACTGAAATAAATAAGCCAAAGAATAAGACGAGAGAAATATAAATTGTGGCGATTCTATAGAACCAGAATATTGCACTTGAAAAATCCATTTCAAGAATAATGTTCAATATACAAAAACCAATATAAACAAAAGAAATAACACCAGTTGTTAGAAACATAGATGATACAGTTTTTACTGCTTTTAATTCTTTCTTTTGTAATATAAAGCTTCTGTAAACTAAGAGACAAATAGCAATAACTAAAAGCACACCAATGTTACCGAATGTGTAGGTAAAATTCTGTAAACTGATTGTTTTTAAATTGTAAGAAAATGAACTTATTGCAATGGCGAGTATTAAGTAAATCTGTAGAAGTATGTAAACTACCTCGGTTGTAATAAGTAACACTTTTTTTAGCTTCGTTGTTTTTTCTTTTATTTCAGGTATTTTATTTACCATCCTGTTAATAAAATCAAAAAGAAGAATAATGAGATAAATCGCCCAGAAACAAATGGTAAGTTCACCAAGTTGTTCATAAATGGGCACAGATTGAGTAGTCTGCAAAACACCAACAAGAAATAATACAACCAAAAAAAGTATTATAAATGGTAGTTTTGGAGCTTTATTTGATTCTTTTCGTTTTCTTTTTCTCAAAATCGTCACCTCAAAACAGAGAATTTGTAAAAAATTATATCATATAAAGAGAAAATTTTAAAGTGGAAATTTAAAATTTAATAATATTCAGTTAAAGCTTTTAACCCAATTAATTAGTGAATCGTGATATACGTTTTCTCTTACCGTGCCTAACATATATTCAGTTACAGGACCATTTTTTCTCATCTTTTCTAAAATTGCTTCCTGTAACTCTTCTATTGTCATTTCTTCATAAGGTTTGTTAAGGTCAAGTGTTACGTTTTCTGTTTTAGTTTCTGTGGTAGCTTCAGTTTCACTAACAGTTGGTGTTTCTTCACTCTTCTCTTCAACAACACTAGCAGGCTCAGGTGTCTTTATAGGCTCGGGGGCTTTTTCAATTTTTATTGCTTCTATCGGCTTGAAAGTGTCGTTTATAAGTTCTGAAGGAATCCAGATTTCACCAGAATTACCAGGAATTGTTACTTGAATTCTGCCGTTTGAAACACTTGCTTTTTCACCAGTTAAAGCCCCGGTGTATTCACTCGAATTTCCACAAGCAAGATTAAAATTAACAGCATTGTCACCATTATTAACTGTAATAATTACAGATTTATTATCAAGTGTTCTTTCGTATGCGAAGTGAGTAGTCTGTAATTCTAACTCTTTATAATCACCATATAAAAGGGCAGGGGTGTTCTGTCTTATTTTACCTAAACTTGCAATTAATTTTGTACATGGGTTAGTTTCTATTGCATCTTTATAATCTTCGTAATTTAATGCTGGTCTGAGACTGGCATCAGAGCCACGCTCTTTTTTGCCTTCAATGCCGAATTCTGAGCCATAATAAATTGATGGAATACCAGGTAAAGTATAAAGCATTATGTGAACTGGTACAAAATGAGCCTTGTTATTGAGTTTGGTGTAAATACGTTCAACGTCGTGGTTATCAACAAAAGTGTAAAGACTTAAGTTGCTACCAACCATACTACCAACATATTTAATTGTATGCGCTATTTCAAAATAGTTATGGTCGTTGTGTGCGGAGTAAAGTGCCTTGTGAAGCATATAGTTTGTAACAGAATGAAGCGTTCCTTCATTTGCCCAGCGTGAGTAATTGCCGTGAATTACTTCACCCATAAGCCAGAAGGCAGGTTTTACCTCATTTGCAGTTCTACGAAGTGATTTCATATAATCAAAATCCATAACATCCGCAGCATCAAGACGAAGTCCGTCTATGTCAAATTCTTTTACCCAGTAACGAATAACATCACAAATATAATTTCTCACTGCAGGGTTTCGCTGGTTTAATTTTGCAAGTAAATCATAACCACCCCAGTTTTCATAAGAAAAACCATCGTTAAAAGAGTTGTTACCCCAGAAATTAACATTACAATACCAGTCTTTATATTGTGAGTTTTCTCTGTTTTCTTTTATATCCTTAAATGCAAAAAAGTCACGGCCTGTGTGGTTAAATACACCATCTAAAATAACTCTTATTCCTGCTTTATGACATTCTGCAACAAAATTCGTTAAATCTTCATTTGTGCCAAGTCTTGAGTCTAACTTTTTGTAGTCTGTTGTTTCGTAACCGTGACCAACAGATTCAAAAAGAGGTCCTATGTAAATTGCATTACATCCGATTTCTTTAATGTGAGAAATCCAAGGCAAAAGTGTGTTAAGTCTCGAAACTGGTTCACTGTATGAATTCTCTTTTGGTGCACCAGTCATTCCTAACGGATAAATATGATAAAAAATGGCTTCTGTATACCACGCCATAATTTTTGCCTCCTAATTAAATATATCAAACAACATTATATCATAATAATTTGTTTTTTGGAATATAAAGTGATATTTTGCTAAACTAAGTAAAAAAAAGAAAACGGATTGCCTGTGCAATCCGTTTTCTTTTATGGCAGGGGCAGAAGGACTCGAACCCTCAAGGACGGTTTTGGAGACCGGAATGTTACCATTACATTATGCCCCTATATTAAATTGGTGGACCATCAGGGACTCGAACCCCGGACCAACCGGTTATGAGCCGGTTGCTCTAACCAACTGAGCTAATGGTCCATTTCCAAACAGGAACGACTAACATTATATTTGAATTAGTAGTATTTGTCAAGTGTTTTTTGATATTAAATTGTTAATTTTTGAAATTTGTTTTGTGATTTGCATATTGAAAAAAAAGGGTAGTAGTTGTATAATGTTTTTATATTCTAATTAACCCAAAAAGGAATGATTTTTTATGCATAAAAAACTTGCTTTAACACCACCTATGGGCTGGAATAGCTGGGATTGCTACGGTGCGGCTGTTAATGAAGAACAACTTTTAGCAAATGCTGATTATATGGCAGCAAATCTTAAAGAATACGGCTGGGAATATGTAGTTTGTGATATTCAGTGGTCAGAGCCTACTGCAAATAGCTTTTATTATCACTATTTTGCACCACTTTGCATGGATGAATATTCACGCCTTATTCCATCTGTTGAGCGTTTCCCATCTTCAGCGGGTGGTAAAGGCTTTAAGCCGATTGCAGATTATATTCATTCTCTCGGTCTTAAATTCGGTATTCATATTATGAGAGGTATTCCAAGACAAGCTGCTCACCAGCATACAAAAATCAAATGCGAGGGCGTTACTGCAAACGATATTGCAAAACCGTCTTTTGTGTGTCTCTGGAATCCTGATATGTATGGTGTTGACCCTGATGCAAAGGGTGGGCAGGAATATTACGATTCAATTTTTGAACTCTATGCTTCATGGGGTGTTGACTACATAAAATGTGACGATATAGCTAATATAGAAATATTCCCACATAATCCTTATGCCGCAAGAAGAGAAATTGAAATGATAAGAAAAGCTATTGATAAATGTGGCAGAGATATGGTTCTTAGTCTTTCACCAGGTCCTGCACCTGTTGAAGAGCACGAGCATTTGGCAAAAAACGCTAATCTCTGGCGTATGACAGGCGATTTTTGGGATGAGTGGAGTAAACTTCACGCTATGTTTGAGCGTTGCTACGCTTGGCAGGAGTACGTTCAGCCTGGTGCCTGGCCAGATTGTGATATGTTGCCTTTAGGTAGAATTCAGCTTACTGAAGAAAAAGAAGAATACAGAAACCGCTACACAAGATTTACTCACGATGAGCAAATTACAATGATGACTTTGTGGGGTGTATTCCGTTCACCACTTATGATGGGTGGCGAAATGAGAGAAAATGACGAATTCACACTCTCACTTCTTCAGAACAGAGAGCTTATAGATATGCTCAAAAACTCAAGCGGTGCAAGACAGTTTAAGCGTGAAGAGGTTGATGGTAAAGGTGAAATTATCTGGACTTCAAAAGGTGAAAATTGCAAATATGTTGCACTCTTTAATACAGATGATGAAAAAAGAGAAATAAGTTTTGATGCTACGGATATTGCAGTCGGTGGCGTTGAATATATCATTTGGGATATGTGGACACACAAAGAGTTTACCGTAACTAAAAACGAATTTTCTGCAAAGGTTAACCCGCACGGTGCAAGACTTTTCAAAATTACAATAAAATAATCTGTTTTCTCTTGAATATTACTACTTAAAAGTATATAATCTTTTAGATTGTGATGGTGGTTTTATGCTTAATAACAAAATCTGCCCTGATTACTCAGGTGACTATTATTGGGATTCTTACTGCAAAACTCTTGATATCGAACTTAAGCAATGTATTGATGAGGGTTTGGATATTGACGAGTTAAAAGCTGATTTTGAAAAAGCTATTAATATGCCTTATTCAAAAGAACAAGCGGACCTTGCTGACGAAATATTTGAAAAAATTCTCAATGCTAAAATCAAAAGTGACTATAAGTATAACGAACCATCAGATTTAGAAAGCATAAGAGCATTAAGAAATCCTTACAGTTATAAAAAAATCACTCTTGATGATAAGTTGCTTTACGAAAAAATCAAAGGTGCCTGGTACGGCAGAATTTGCGGTTGTCTTTTAGGTAAGCCATTAGAGGGGATTAAAACTAACGAGTTATATTCGTTTCTTAAAGAAACTAACAATTACCCGTTATCTCGCTACGTTGTTTCAACTGAAATTACAGAAGAAATGATTGAAAAGTATGACTTCTATCTTCGCGATAAAGCCTGGGCAGACGTTATAAAATGTGCACCAGTTGATGATGACACAACCTACACTACGCTGTCACAAATTTTAATAGAAAAGTATGGTCACGATTTTGAACCCAAAGACGTTGCAAAACTCTGGCTTCAGAGTCAACCGATTGAAAAATATTTTACGGCTGAAAAGGTAGCATACCGAAACTTTATAAATGGTTATGCACCACCGTATTCTGCAATATATCAAAATCCGTATCGTGAGTGGATTGGTGCTCAGATTCGTGGTGACTACTTCGGTTACATCACACCAGGTAACAAAGAGCTTGGTGCAGAGTATGCTTTTCGTGATGCTTCAATTTCACACACAAAAAATGGTATTTATGGCGAAATGTTTGCTTCTGCAATGATTTCTGCTGCCGCAGATGCTGAAAGTATTATTGATGTAGTTAAAGCGGGACTTGCTGAAATTCCTGCAACCTCACGTCTATATGAAGCAGTTTATGATATTATAAATAAATATGAAAATGGTGTAACAGAGGAAGAATGTATTTCATTCATACATAATAAATACGATGAATTTGACCCGCACAATGGAGTTCACACAATTCCTAATGCTTTGATTGTTGTTATTGCTTTGCTTTATGGTAGTGGCGATTTTGGTAAATCAATCTGCCTTGCAGTACAAATCGGCTATGACACAGACTGTAACGGCGCAACTGTCGGCTCTGTTTTAGGTATGTTAAACGGCTTTGGTTCAATTGCTGAGGAATGGGTTAAGCCTTTAAATAACAAGCTTGATACTGGTATTACTGGTATGGGCGTTGTAGAAATTTCTGATTTAGTAAATAAGACAATCTTACATATTAAAAGGTAAAGCTATGGATTACGTTGATTACTTAATGATGTATAAAAAGGTTGAGCCAACTGAGTTTCCTACAGAGGTTAACGGCTTTACTTTTAGAAAATTTAATGGTAGTGAAAGTGATATTAAACGCTGGTTTGATATTTGCCGTTGTGGTATTATAAGGGATGATGAAACCTTAGAAAGCGCATATAAAACACGTCTTATAGAGCATATTGGCTATAATCCCGACACTATTTATTTTGTAATGGAAAATGGCGTTGAAATTGCCACGGTTACTGCACTTACAGAAGAAAACGGTACCGGCTGGCTTCATATGGTTACTGCAAAGCCCGAAGCAAGAGGCAAGGGTGTAGCAAAATATCTTGTTGCAATTGCAGAAGCGGCTATTTATAAAAATGGAATGAAAAAAATTCTTTTGCAGACCAAAGAATTTCGTGCAGTCGCTATTAAAGCATATTTAAGGGCGGGATATAAGCCTGTTCTTTATACTGATGAAATGGAAGAACGTTGGAGCAAATTCCTTTCAGAACACGATTACAGTGGTATTGATGCCGTCGATGAAGATGGCAATTTTATAAAAAAATTAAATTGACATAAGGAGTTAGAAAAAATGAGTCAATTAAAGTTATACAAAACATTAAATGAGCCTTGTGAATTTCCAACCGATTTAGGTGGATTTGAATACAGAAGCTACAATGGTTCAGTAGAAGACAGAGCTGCCTGGGCAGAAATCTGCAAAAATGGTCTTGTTGGCGATGATGCTGACGCTACACGTTTTATTGAAGTTATTGAAGAAGCAGACGGCTACAAGCCTGAAAACGTGTTCTTTATTACAGAAAATGGCAACCCTGTTGCTTCAATTACCGCACTCGTTCAGGAGAATGGTCGTGGCTGGGTGCATATGGTTTCTGTTCATAAAGACAGCCGTGGCAAAGGTCTTGGCAATTACCTTAATCAGATTGCTTTAGCAGCACTTTCAAAAGCAGGTTGTACTTATGTTGGTCTTACAACAGATGAATTCAGAGTACCAGCAGTTAAATCTTACTTAAGAGCAGGCTTCAGACCAGTTCTTTATGAAGAAGATATGGAAGCTCGTTGGCTGTTCTGGCTTAATCGTTACGGCTATATGAATATTGATTGTTATGACAACGACAATAAATTCGTTAAAAATCTTTGCACAGTAGAAAAGAAAGATAAATTAAAAGTCGGCGTTTTCGGTCTCAGACGTGGTACTGCTATTGCTGAACCAGCAGTTTTAAGTGAAAAAGGTTACATTCACGCTGTTTGTGATTATGACGAAACTACATATGAGCTTGTTGAAAAATGTACTTGTGAAGATACAAAATATTTCAAAGAATTTGATGAATTCATTGAAAGTGGCTTAGACGTAGTTATTTTAGCAAACTACTTTAATGAACATGCAAAATACGCTATTAAAGCACTCGAAAAAGGTATTCACGTTTATTCAGAAACACTCCCAGCTGTTACTCTTTCTGATTGTGTTAAATTGTGCCGTGCTGCTGAAAAGAGCAATGCAAAATATATGATTGCTGAAAACTGTGCTTACTTTGGTACAGTAAGAAAAATGGAAGAAATCTACAAGAATAAAACTCTTGGTGGTGCAGTTTACTGCGAGGGTGAGTACGTTCATCCAATGCCACACGATGGCTACAAGGTAATTACACCTGATGCAAAGCATTGGCGTGCACTTATGCCATCTGGCTACTATTCAACTCACGCTTTAGCACCGATTATGCAAATTACAGGCGAAGTTCCTGTTGCTGTTAATGCTCTTAGCATTTATAGCGACGAGGTTCGTATTGAACGTGAAGAAGAACCAACTAAGGACGTTGCTTCAATTATGCTTTGCACAATGAGTGATGGTTCAATTGCACGTGTTACTGGTTGGTGTAAATTCGGTGGCCACGGTCTTTGGTATCGTATGAACTGTGGTAAGGGTAGTCTTGAGAGCGTTCGTGGTGATGACTACAAAGTTCGTCTTTTCTATAACGATTGGGAAATTCCAGAGGGAATGGAGCAAGAAACATTCTATGATGCAGAATATCCATTCGATAAAGACAGAGCAAGTCAGAGCGGTCACTTTGGTGGCGACTACTATGCAATTTATGACTTCCTTGATTGTGTGCAGAATGACAGAGAGCCATTCTTAGATGTTTACAAATCAGCTGCTATGACTGCAACAGCAATTTTCGGTTGGCGCAGTAGTCTTAATGATGGTATTCAATACAAAATTCCAGATTTCAGAAACGAAGCAGAAAGAGCAGTTTATGAAAATGACACTTGGTCACCATTCCCAGATGAAAATGGTGAAACAAATTTCCCTTGCACAAAGTATCAACTTGGAGATTTTAATATAGAGTTTTAACTAAGTATCCCCATCAGCAAAATTGTTGATGGGGATATAAATTTGCATTTTTTACCAATTTGTAGTAAAATACTGAAAACGAGGTGATAAATCTTGAAAAGAATACTTTTTTCTGTAATCTCGCTTTTACTTGTAGTGTCAATGCTTTCTTCTTGTAGTGGCAGAAAAATTTTAAGAACAAAAGAGATTACAGATGTTATATCTTCAACAAATGTTGTTTTGTATGATTTTCTTTCTGAAAATGAAGAGTTTAAAAATTATCTTAATGTTTTTGAAGCATCTTACAGAACCCCTGGTCTTTATGAGGGGATTATTCCTCAGGGGATATGTTATAACTTTGATAAAAATTGGATAATTATAAGCGGTTACTATGAAGATTCGCTTCTTCCATCAATGCTTATGATTATTGAGGCTGATACTGGTAGCTTTGTAAAAGCTGTAAAGCTACAGAATGTGGATGGCTCTATGTATTACGGACACGCAGGTGGTATTGCTTCATCTGGTAGTTATATTTTTGTAACAAGTGACTATTCAGCTAGAACGATTGCTATTGAAACATTAGAAAAGGCGAAAAATGGCGATACAGTGAAATTTACAAGTGATTTTAAAATTAATACAATCGGTTCATTTGCTAATGTTTATAGTGAAATTTTGTGGGTTGGTGACTTTATTGAAAGTTCAGATATTGATAGGGGCAAAGTTTCAAATGTTACTACACTTGATTCAGGAGAAACATTTTACGCATATTGTGAGGGCTATAATCTTAAAGATGGGCTTCCTAAAATTGAAAAAATAAATTCAACTCACGATGGTTATATTCCAGATATTATGCTTGCTATTCCTGAACAGGTACAAGGTATGACCAGAACTCTTACTGGTGGATTTATTTTTAGTACAAGCTACGGCAGGAAAAATAATTCTGTTATTAAAGTGTTTAATGATGTTACTGAGGGTGACCGAGCTGGCACAGTTACAGTTGATGGCATTTCAGTTAATCTTTACGCGTTCGATGAATTAGAAATGAAAACCTCTTATATTGCCCCGCCAATGAGTCAGGGAATAGAAAGTGTCAATGGCACTATATATTTACTCTTTGAATCTGGTGCCGCAAAATATAGAAGCGGTGGCGGTAAGTATCCAGTTGATACGTTGTTTAAGGCGGAGTTGACGAGATATTAGTTGCTAGTGTGGCTAATATGGTTAGTTGATAGTAGGTTTTAGGTGTTGGTTATTAGTTTGTGAGAAAGCTTGCTGATAAAATTTGAATTTAAGAATGAAAAAGCAGTTGCAAAATCGCAACCGCTTTTTTCGTTTATTTAACTAAAAAATCAATATCGAAAAAGTGCATTTTGCATAATGCTCTAAACTCACTTTTTATCTATTGACTTTTTGAAAATCAAGTACTATTATATTGCAGGTTTAAAAAGAATTTACTTGTGGAGATAAAATAATGTCAGTAATAGTAAAAGAAGTTCCAAGGTTCTGTAAGAAAAACGTTGTTTTAGTTATAGCTATACTTGCGGCGTTAATTACTACAATAATTGTTCCGGTAGATAAAAATTATATAGATTATTTTGATTTTAAAACACTCACTTGTCTTTTCTGCGTTTTAGCAGTTGTTTGTGCTTTAAAAAATATAAATTTCTTTTATATGTTGGCAGAGCAGATTGTAAAGCTTTTTAAAAATGCCAGATTTGCTATTTTAGCACTTATATACATTACCTTCATTGGTTCAATGTTAATTGCAAACGATATGGCACTTTTAACGTTTTTGCCATTAGGTTGTTTTGTTTTAAAAACTACCGGTAAAAAGAAATATATGGCATTTACTTTTATAATGCAGAATATTGCCGCTAATTTAGGTGGTATGTTAACACCATTTGGTAATCCACAAAACTTGTTTTTATACTCAAAGTTCAATATTCCAACAGGCGAATTTATGCTCACAATGTTGCCAACGTTTATATTGTCTGTTGCAATTATAACTACTTGTTGCTTTATTTTTGTAAAAAAAGAGCCACTCGAGTTAGAGGGCGAAGAAATGCACGTAAGTAAAACGAGAACTGCAATTTATTTAGTTCTTTTTGCTTATTCTATTTTTATTGTGTTCCGCTTTATTCCTTATTGGACAGGTTTAATCATAATTCCAACAGCACTTCTTATTTTAGATAAAAAAGCACTTAAAATGGTTGATTATCCGTTACTTTTAACATTCTGTGCATTCTTTATCTTTTCCGGAAATATGGCAAGGATAGATGTTGTTAAAGATATTTTTGAATATTTACTCGACAAAAGCACACTTCTTTTCAGTATTTTCTCTTGTCAGTTTATAAGCAATGTGCCTTCTGCAATTCTTCTTTCACAATTTACAACTGATTATAAAGATTTACTCTTAGGTGTAAATATCGGTGGCGTTGGTACCTTAATCGCTTCACTTGCAAGTTTAATTACTTTAAGAGAATTTTCAAAAAATAACCCTGGCAAAACTAAAAAATACATTTTAATGTTTACTGCATTTAACTTTGTTTTTTTGGCAGTTTTAACTGGATTTCAGTACTTAAGCAATCTTTTATAAGATTGCTTTTTATTATTGACTATTTTTCTTCAATAGATTATAATCAAGAAAGATTTTGATTTTATATCAAGGAGTATTTTTTATGGATGCTAAATTAATTAACATTTTAAATCAATATGATTTTAATGGTACTATAAAAGAAATAAAACCTATTACAGTTGGTCATATTAATGATACTTTTGTAGTAGAATATAATGTGGACGGAAAAATAGAAAAATATCTTCTTCAATGGATTAATCATAATGTTTTCAAAAAGCCTATTGAAGTTATGGAAAACGTTGTTGGTATAACTGAACATATAAAGAAAAAAATTGCAGAAGCTGGTGGCGACACAGAGCGTGAAGTTCTTACTGTTTTTAAAACTAAAACAGGGGAGAATTACGCTTTAGCAGAAGATGGCGGTTGTTGGCGTGTTTATAACTTTGTTGACAATTCATATTCTTTAGATGGTGTAAGAAGCAGTGACGATTTTAAAATGGCTGCCTTAGCTTTCGGTAACTTCCAGAAGCAGTTAGCAGATTATCCTATTGAAACTCTTAAAGATACAATTCCTAATTTCCATAATACTGTTTCAAGATTTAACGATTTTAAAGTTGCTTTAGAAGAAAATAAATCAGGCAGAAAAGATGAAGCTTCACCTGAAATTGAATTTGTTTTAGCACGTGAAAAAGATTGTTCTGTTCTTGTTGATATGTTAAACGGTGGAGAGCTTCCGTTACGTGTTACTCACAATGATACGAAGCTTAATAACGTTCTTTTTGATAAAACAACAAATATGCCACTTTGTGTTGTTGACCTTGATACTGTTATGCCAGGTAGCTCACTTTATGACTTTGGTGACAGTATTCGTTTTGGTGCAAACACAGGTGCAGAGGATGAAAAAGACCTTTCTAAAATCTCTCTTGATTTAGACCTTTTCAAAGCATATGTAGAGGGTTACCTTGAATCAGCGGGTGATGCTCTTACGGAAAATGAAATTACATATTTACCATTCGCTGCAAAGCTCTTGACATTTGAATGTGGTATAAGATTTTTAGGTGACTTTTTAAATGGTGACGTTTATTTTAAAACCGAATATCCGGAGCATAATTTAGTTCGTGCAAGAACGCAATTTAAGTTAGTTGCAGATATTGAAACTAAATTTTCAGAGATGCAATCTATTGTAAATCAAGTGAAATCAACGCTTTAAAAACTTTTTCAAAAAAAATTGAAAATTTTTGAAAAAAAGTGTTGACAAATCGATTGCAATAGTGTATAGTATCTATCGTTGCGAGTGCAACGAAACCGAATGGGAGCATAGCTCAGCTGGGAGAGCATCTGCCTTACAAGCAGAGGGTCATAGGTTCGAGCCCTATTGTTCCCACCAAGAGGTGGCCCGGTAGTTCAGTTGGTTAGAACGCTAGCCTGTCACGCTAGAGGTCGACGGTTC
>JAZLAG010000013.1:0-201171 GCA_045613085.1 Acutalibacteraceae bacterium
GTAACATCGTTAAAACTCTTGAAATACGTCAGTATTCCTGCGAGTTTTGCCTTGTTACAGAAAAAATTGCCAAGTATTAAACTTCGCAGAACCTGAAATGTCCGAGTTTGCGTGCATTTTGGATTACATTTACGAAGGGATACTCTCGTATTTCAAGACAAAAAAATAAAAAAGGTGCGTGAAATCGGACATTTAAGGCATATTTGGTTCGAATACACCCACTCTAAAAGGTAAAAAAATCAAATTTCTCTTAAAAATCTTGAGAAATTGTAAAAAAATAGTAGAAATTAGCAATAAGTTGTGCTATAATCTACAAGTTAACTAATTGTTTCATAATTAGAAAGGATGTTAAGAAATGAGTTTAAAGTCTTGCGAAAAGGCAGAAACAAACATTTACGCTCTTGAAATTTCACTTGAGGGCGAAGAATTCAAAAAAGCAGTTTCGAATGCTTACAACAAAAATAAGGGTAGATATAATGTACCAGGCTTCCGTAAAGGTAAGGCTCCAAAGCACATTATTGAAACTTATTATGGTAAAGAGGTTTTCTGGTACGATGCAATTGATGCAGAATACCCAGAGCTTTTTGATGCGGCTGCAAAAGAAGCAGGTATCACACCAGTTGCTGCTCCTTTTGATGATGAAATCGTTTCACTTGATGAAAATGGCTTCACAGTAAAGCTTAAAGTTGTTGTTAAGCCTTCAGCAGAGGTTAAAAAATATAAAGGTCTCACAGCAGAAAAGGAAAAGGTTACAGTTAAAAAGTCTGAGGTTAAAGACGCTGTTAACGCTGCACTTGAAAGAGATGCAAAAATGGTTACTGTTGAAGACAGAGCTGCTAAAAAGGGTGACACAGCAGTTATCGACTTTGAAGGCTTTATGGATGGTAAAGCATTCGACGGTGGTAAGGGTGAAAATCACAACCTTGAACTCGGTTCAGGTCAATTTATTGATGGTTTTGAAGATCAGATTGTTGGTAAGAAAACAGGCGACGAGTTCGATGTTAATGTTACATTCCCAGAAGCTTATGGTGCTGAAGAACTTGCTGGTAAACCTGCAGTATTCAAAGTTAAGCTTAATAAAATTATGAAAAAAGAACTTCCTAAATATGACGACGAGTTCGTTAAAGATGTTAGTGAGTTCGATACAATTGCGGACTACGAAAAGAATCTTGAAGAAGAAATCAAAGCTAGAAAAGAAGCTGAAGCTGATCGTGTATTCGAAAGCGGTATTATGGAAAAGCTTATCGAAAATACTGAGGTTGAAATTCCAGAAGCTATGATTGAAAGAGAAATCGACAATCAGATTAATGAGTATAACTACCGTCTTCAAATGCAAGGTATGAGCCTCGATATGTATATGCAATATACAGGTATGGATATGGCTGCATTACGCGCTAGCTACAAAGATGGTGCTGAAAAGCAAGTTAAGCTTCGTCTTGCACTTGAAAAGATTATTGAACTCGAAAAAATCGAGATTTCTGATGAAGATGTTGAAACAGAGCTTAAGACTTATGCGGATTCATACGGAATGAAGCTTGAAGAAGTTAAAAAGTATGTTCCTGTAGAAGATGTTAAAGCAGACCTTGGTTGCAGAAAAGCTATGGATGTTGTTAAAGATAACGCAAAAGCTGGTGTTGCAAAGAAAAAGGCTGAACCAAAGGCAGAAGAAGCAGAAGAAAAACCTGCAAAGAAGACAACTGCAAAGAAAGCTACTGCAGAAAAGAAACCTGCTGCTAAAAAGACAACATCAAAGAAAAAGACAGAAGAAGCTAAGGCTGAATAATTCCTTTCACCCTGTATTCCCGCCGCGGTCCTGCAAAGTGCTGCGGCGGTTTTGTAATAAAAAGATGGTGTATATTTTTTGAAAAAACAACCTATAATTCAAATGTATTTTATATTCAGGAGGTAATTTTTATGCCACTTATTCCTTATGTTATTGAACAGACAAATCGTGGGGAGCGTTCTTACGATATTTATTCAAGACTTTTAAATGACAGAATTATTGTTCTTTCAGACGAGGTTAATGATGCAACTGCATCAGTTGTTGTTGCTCAGCTTCTTTTCCTTGAAGCACAAGACCCTGAAAAAGATATAAGCTTTTACATCAATAGCCCAGGTGGTTCAGTTTCTGCTGGTCTTGCAATTTATGACACAATGCAATACATCAAATGCGATGTTTCTACTATTTGTATGGGTATGGCAGCATCTATGGGTGCGTTTCTTCTCTCTTCTGGTACAAAGGGTAAGCGTTATATTCTCCCTAATGCAGAGGTTATGATTCACCAACCATCAGGTGGGGCACAAGGTCAGGCTACAGAAATTCTTATTGCTGCTGACCACATTCAGAGAACAAAGCAACGCTTAAACAAAATTCTCGCAGAAAATACTGGCAAGCCTGTTGAACAAGTAGCAATTGACACAGAGCGTGACAATTGGCTTACAGCACAGGATGCTTTAGAATATGGTATTGTAGATAAAATTCTCGATAAGAGATAATAGGGTGAAATGAGTTACCCGAACCTGCCTGAAAGCGAGTCTTTTTAAGTCTTTTCGGCGTTTCGGTCTTGCAAGGCGTCAGCCTTACTTCACCCTGATTTAGCAAAACAATTCGGAGGTGCTTTTTTTGGCACGAGATGATAATAAAAACAATGGAACACCAAGCGTTCGTTGTTCCTTCTGTGGCAAAACACAGGATACAGTCGAAAAGCTTATTGCAGGTCCTGGTGTTTATATCTGTGACGAGTGTGTAGACCTTTGTTTGCAAATAATTGAGGGTATAACCCCAGAAGATATTGAAAATGCAACAAAGGGCAAGAACTCAAAGAAAAAAGAAGTTTCGCTTCCAAAACCAATGGAAATCAAAGAAAAACTCGACGAGTATGTAATTGGTCAGGAAGAGGCAAAAAAGGTTTTATCTGTTGCGGTTTATAATCATTATAAACGCGTTTATTTTGAATCTGAAAACGATGTGGAAATCGGTAAAAGTAATGTGCTTTTGTTAGGTCCTACAGGCGTTGGCAAAACCTTACTCGCTTCAACCTTAGCAAAAATTCTTGATGTTCCTTTTGCTATTGCAGATGCAACTACTCTTACTGAGGCTGGTTATGTCGGCGAGGATGTTGAAAATATTCTTTTAAGACTTATTCAGGCTGCAGATTTCGATATTGAAAAAGCAGAAAAGGGTATTATTTATATCGACGAAATCGATAAAATTACAAGAAAAAGTGAAAATACCTCTATTACACGTGATGTAAGCGGTGAGGGTGTTCAACAGGCACTTTTAAAAATTATAGAGGGAACTGTTGCTAATGTTCCACCACAAGGTGGCAGAAAGCATCCACAACAGGAATTCATTCAGATAGATACTTCAAAAATTCTCTTTATCTGTGGCGGTGCGTTTGCGGGTATTGAAAAATTAGTTGAGGAAAGACTTGGTAAAAATGTTCTTGGCTTTGGTAGCGAAATAAGAACAAAAACTGATTTGAAGCAAATGGATATTATGTCAAAGGTTGTAACACAAGACCTTGTAAAGTTCGGTTTAATCCCTGAGCTTGTGGGCAGAATTCCTGTTATTACTTCGTTGAAAGACTTAGATGTTGATGCACTTGTAAAAATTATTACAGAGCCTAAAAATGCGCTCTTAAAGCAATATCAGAGCCTTTTCAAAATGGATAATGTAACACTCGATTTTTCAGAAGAAGCTGTAAAACGAGTAGCAGAATTGACCATTGAAAAGGAAACTGGTGCCAGAGGGCTTCGTGCTTTAATGGAAAAAATATTAGTTCCGGTAATGTATTCAGTTCCATCAGACCCAACAGTAGAGGTTGTTAAAATTACTGCTGATGTTGTCGATGGTAAATCTGAGGCAGTTATAGCCAGAAACCCTAATAAAACAGATGACACTAAAGTTTCTTAAAGGAAATTATTATGATTAAGAAAAATACAATCACTACCTCGCTTCCCGTTCTTGCAATGAGAGGCGTGGTAGTTTTCCCAAAAATGACATTACATTTTGATGTCGGCAGACAAAAATCTATTTCTGCAATAAGAGCCGCTCTTAACACAACTGGCGAGATTTTTCTTACTGCACAAATAGATTCTGAAATTGAAAATCCAGAATTTTCAGACCTTAATAAAATAGGTGTTGTAGCTGAGGTAAAACAGGTTATAAAGCTTCCTAATACCGAGGTTTTAAGAGTAGTTGTTGAGGGTAAATATCGTGCAACTATAACAGAGACTTTAAGAACGAAGCCGATTTTAAAGGCTGTTGTTACCGAAGTTTTAGAGAAGCCTGTAAGAAAAGTTGATGCACCTTATGGAGAAGCGTTAGTCAGAACATTAAGAGATTTGTTTGACGATTATGCAGAACTTTTGCCACGCGTTTCACCAGATGTTGAAATGACAGTTCACACCGAAGATAATGTTGGTGCTTTAGCTGATTATATCGTAAGCAATACAATTCTTATGTTTGAGGATAAGCAAGGGCTTTTATCAGAATTAAATCCGATTAAAAGAGCCGAAAAGCTTTGCTCAGTTTTAATAAAGGAAACTGAAATTCTTTCTTTGCAAGTTGGTATTCAAAATGAAGTTCACGAAAGAATGGATAAAAATCAGCGTGATTATTTCCTTCGTGAGCAGATTAAGGTTATTTCACAAGAATTGAATGGTGAAGAGTCACCTGAAGAGGAAGCAGAGCAATATAAAGAAAAAATCAACGCTCTTCCTTTAGAGGATAAATATAAAAAGAAGCTCCTTGATGAAAGTGACAGACTTTTAAAGCTTTCAAGCAGTAGCTCTGAGGCTAATGTAACCCGTACATATTTAGATAGAGTGTTAGCATTACCTTGGAATATTGAAACAAAAGATAGCTTGAATATCGAAAAGGCGAGAAAGGTTTTAGATAAGGACCACTACGGCTTAGATGAAGTTAAAGAAAGAATTGTAGAGTTAATTGCAGTAAAGAAACTTTCAGAAAATGTTAACTCACAAATTCTTTGCCTTGTGGGGCCTCCTGGTGTTGGTAAAACGTCTATTGCAAAGTCACTCGCAAAAGCAATGAATAAAAACTATGCGAGAATTTCTCTTGGTGGTGTTCATGACGAGGCTGAAATCCGCGGTCATAGAAGAACATATATAGGTGCCATGCCAGGTAGAATAATTTCTGCAATAGAACAGGCTGGTTCTACTAATGCACTTATTTTACTTGATGAAATTGATAAATTAGGTAACGATTATAAAGGTGACCCTTCATCAGCACTCTTAGAGGTTCTTGACGGCGAGCAGAATAATACGTTTGTTGACCATTATATTGACGTTCCATTTGATTTAAGCAAGGTTTTATTTATAACAACCGCAAACGATGCTTCTTCAATTCCTGGTCCACTTTACGACAGAATGGAAATTATCGAGCTTTATAGCTATACTGCTGAAGAAAAGTTCAGAATTGCTAAAAAGCATCTTTTACCAAAACAACTTAAAAACTTCAATATGACTAACAAAATGCTCTCTGTTTCAGACTCTGCGTTACGCCTTGTAATTGACGGTTATACAAAAGAGGCTGGTGTAAGAACATTAGAGAGAGTTATTATTAAGATTTTAAGAAAAGCTGCAGTTAAATTTGCAGATGGCTTTGAGGAGAAAATCAGCGTTACACCAGAGAATTTAGAAGGATTTTTAGGTGCAAGAAAATATAAAGAAACAGACCTTTCTCTCCAAAATATGATTGGTGCAGTTAATGGTCTTGCGTGGACTAAAGTTGGTGGCGAGATTATGCAGATTGAAGCATCAATTTTAGAGGGCACAGGAAAAATTGAATTAACTGGCTCTTTAGGTGATGTAATGAAAGAATCTGCAAAAATTGCAGTAAGCTTTGTAAGAAGCAGAGCAAATGAGTTAGGGATTGACCCCGACTTTTATAAAAATAAAGATATTCACATTCACGCTCCAGAGGGTGCTGTGCCAAAGGATGGCCCATCTGCTGGTGTTACTATGACTACAGCTTTAGTGTCAGCGCTCACAAACCGCCCTGTAAAACCAGATGTCGCTATGACTGGTGAAATTTCATTACGCGGTAATGTTCTCGCAATAGGTGGTTTAAAAGAAAAATCAATGGCGGCATATAAAAACAAAATGAAAACTGTTTTAATTCCACAGGATAACGTGCCGGACTTAGAAAAGGTTGACGAAGTAGTTAAAAAGAATATTGCATTTATACCGGTTTCTACTCTTGATGAGGTTTTGAATTTAGCGTTGACTAAGCCACGTAAATCCCCTAAGAGTAAAAATAAGGTTGTTGAAATTCAAGAGTCAAAAGAAGAAACAGCAACTACAATCTGCTGTTAAGAAAGGGGATTTTTTGAATGAACTTTAATAAAGTGGAATTTGAAGCGGCTTTTGGTACGCTTTCACAAATCCCTGAGTCAACTGTAACAGAAATTGCATTTGCTGGTAGGTCAAATGTCGGTAAATCTTCAATGCTCAATAAACTCTTCAATCGTAAGAATTTAGCACGTGTTTCGTCAGTACCTGGTAAAACAATCACAATTAACTTTTACAGAACAGAAGACGTAAGAATCGTTGATTTACCAGGCTACGGCTACGCTAAAGTAGCAAAAGGCGAAAAACGCCGTTGGGCAGAAATGATGGAGGGCTATTTCCAGACTCCAAGAAACTTAAAACTTGTAGTTCAGCTTGTGGATATGCGCCATAAACCATCTGAAGATGATTACATTATGATGCGTTTCTTACAAGACTCAGGAGTTCCATTTATTGTTGCCGCAACCAAAAGCGACAAGCTCAATAAAACACAGTATAAAGAGCGTGTAGAAGGTCTTCGTAAAGAATTAGAAGAATTTGGTAGTGATTTAACAATTATTCCATTTTCTTCTGAAAAAGGTGACGGGCTTGATGAACTCAAGGCTGTGCTTGAGAAGTATAGCTGTTAGCTTTTAGCCATTAGCTATTAGTTATTAAAAATTAAAAAAGGTTCTATTATTTTCGTAAACTGAAAATGATAGAACCTTTTGTTTTACTAAAATAACTAACGGCTAATAACTAACAACTAATAGTTAATCATTCAACCACAATTCCCTCACGCTCTCTCTTCTCAGCAAGCTCTTTAACAATTCTCTCTTTTTCTTTGCCAGAGATTTTGTAGAAGAACATTGGAATTGCACAAAGTAACATACTTACACCGGGTACAATTGAAACAAGTGAGAACATACCGAAGTTCTGTATTCTTGTAAGGTCAGTTGCCGCAACAATTGCAGTAGAGCTTAACATATTTTCAGGCTCTAAACCAATTAACATATAAGCAATAATAATACCACTTGTAGCAAGAGCGTTTCCTAATTTGTTAACAAAACCCTGACATGCAGCACCTAAGCCGTTATCTCTGAATCCTGTTTGTAATTCAATAAGGTCAAGACAGTCACAAATCATAGCGCTTGAAATAACATTAAGAACACCTAATGGAATGCAAGAAATAAGAATGAATGGAATGCAGATGTAAAGATTTGCAGTAAACCAACCAATTAAGGTTGTGAAAATACTTGCTACAAAGCCCGCAAGACAAGTTGTAATAACTATTTTCTTGTAGTCGAATTTCTTCATAAGCTTTGGCATAAAGAGCATAGCACCAAACATACCAACTATTGCACAAACCTGGAAGATTGTTTTAACTGATGAAACACTTGCATCAATCGCTGCAGTTCTTTCTGCTTGTGAAAGACCTTCAAGGTCAGGTCCTATGTAGAAAGCATATCTTGCAACGTGAACAGCCGCAGCCTGTACCATATATCTGCCACTTGAAAGAACACCCATAGCAACAACGAGCATTAAAGGCTTGCACTTGAAAATTCTTGAAAGGGTAGATGGTTCGCCCTCTTTTCTTGTTTTTGCAGGGATTCTTACTCTTTCTTTAACATGGAAGTATGAGTTTGCGAAAAGAATAACGCCAATAACAGAAACAACGATTGAAATAATTAAATATTTTGATTTGTTGTATTCAATCGGATTGCTTGAGTCTATAACTAATGGTAAAGCAAGACCAGCTACCAAGAATAAAACTTCTGGCACAGCAGTACCAATACCATTAAGGATTTTTGCAAATGAAATAACCTGACCGCGTTCTTCAGCATCAGGTGTCATAACGTTTGGAATACTCCACATTGGCACGTCAGCCATTGTGTTAATCATACCCCAGAGTACGTAAATAATTGCAGCGTATACCATTAAGCCGTTTTTATTTAAGTCAGGGCAGAAGTACATTAAAATTGTAAGCACCACAAGAGGTACTGCAGAGTAAATTATAAATGACTTCATTTTACCTGTTTTTCTTGAACGGCTATCTGCTAAAATACCCATCATAGGGTCGTTTATAGCATCCCACACTCTTGCACCAAGCATAAGCATAAGAATGAAAACTAATGGTAACTGTAAAACGTTAACGTAGTAGTCACTTATGTAGCTTGACATCATAGTGTAAATCATACCCTGACCCATAGTACCTAAAGCGAACATATTAAGCTCTTTTTTAGGTACTTTGTAGCCTGTTTTTTCTTTCATATAAACCCTACCTTTTTAATAAGATTTACTAATTGTATCATAACTTGAAATTTTAGGCAATGTATTTATAAGACAATATTTAATTATGAAAAATAGTTAATTTTTACAATTAAAAAATCTGTTTAAGGTATTTACAAATAATACCAAGTTTGTTAATATTATTTTGTATGATTATTTCTGTTTTTTGAACAGAAAAGGGGGCTTTTTTGTGAAAGAAACCACTAATCGACCGATTCCCAAAATTTATGAAAGCCTTTATAATGAAAGAATTAAAGGTGAGTCACTTTTTATAATTGTAGGTGATTTGAATTTAAAGGGAAAATACGGCGAATCAATGCTTGCCTTTACAAAGGATAAGTTTTATGCTTTTGACTCTTGCTTCACAGATAATCTTTTAATAGTTGATTACAAAGATATTGAAGAAGCAGAAGTAAAAAGAATGTATGGTAACGCATTCTTTAAGGTTAAATTAAAAGGTGAGAGCAAAAAGAAAAACATTTTAAGGTTTTCTTATGCGGCTGCAGAAGTTGCGGATGCTGCCGCAAACTTCATAAATGTAGTGAACGAAAATGGCTTTTCAGAATCAGAGGTAGAGGTTGTAAAATCAGTTTATATGAAACAACGCTCTTTCTGTCCTAAATGTGGTAGAAAATTACCAAAGCCAGATGCAGAATGTATTAACTGTTCAAGTAAAAGTCATATTATCAGTAAATTTGCAAGATATGTTGCACCAGAAAAAGCTTCGCTTATTGTGTGTATGCTTTTATCAGTTGTAGCAACAGTTTTGTCACTCGTTCCACCTTATATTACAAAAATAATGGTTGACGATGTTATCCCTAATAAAAATGCCCAAAAGCTTATAATTGTCCTTGTATGGCTTATGGTTGTTTATGTTTTCCAATACATAGTAAACGGCATAAGGTCATATAAATTAAGAATAACAGGTAACAAAATAACATTAAACTTAAAGAAAGATATTTTTGAAAAAGCACAGTATCTTCCGATGAGCTTTTTTGATAAAATTTCAACAGGTTCTGTTATTAATCGTGTCAATTCCGATGCTGGTACAATTCAGCAATTCATTATGAAAATATCGCAAGAAGCGGTAGTTCAGGCATTCACCTTAGTAGGTCTTGTTATAATAATGTTTGCAATGAGCTGGAAGCTTGCTTTGTTTTCATTAATTCCTGTTCCTATAGTTGTTGTAGTGGGTAAAATGTTCAGCAAGGTTTTAGGACCTAAATATATGCGACTCTGGAGAAGACATTCTGCAATTTCAACAATGCTTGCAGACTCAATACCAGGTGTCAGAGTTATTAAAGCATTTACAAACGAAAGAAAAACTATTGATAAATTCAACAAATTCTGTGATGAATGGTTCAAAGAGGATAGAAAGGTTGCAATTCCAGCAGCAATATTCCCATCAATCATTACATTCCTTGTTACTTGTGGTTCACTTGTAATCTGGTTCTTAGGTGGTAATCTTGTTATCGGCGGAGACGAAGATGTTTCATTAGGTCTTTTAGTTTCATTTGTAACTTATGCTAGTATGTTCTATAACCCAGTTAACTTCTTTGCAAATATCGGTGATACATATCAGAACACTTTAGCATCTGCTGAAAAAATTCTTGATATTTTAGATGCAGAGCCTGAGCACGACTTTGGTCATGATAATGAACTCGAAAGAATGCAAGGTAAAATTGAATTCAGAAATGTTAACTTCGCTTTTGACCGCTCTAAGAAGGTTCTTTCAAATATCAATCTTACAATAGAGCCTGGCGATATTGTTGGTATAGTAGGTACAACCGGTAGTGGTAAATCAACTCTTATAAATCTTCTTATGAGATATTACGACGAGTACGATGGTGAAATTCTCGTTGACGGCGTAAATGTCCGTGATATTGATATGAAATATTACAGGAATTCTATAGGCTTCGTTCAGCAAGAACCGCTTATGTTCCGTGACACAATCTTTAATAATATTGCTTATGGTAGCAATGTTTCTCATGTTGAGCAGGTTCTTCATGCAGCTGAGGTTGCAAATGCACACGGCTTTATTTCAAAGCTTCCTGATGCATACGACACAATGCTTGGTGAGCGCGGTGTAGGTCTTTCTGGTGGTGAAAAGCAACGCGTTTCAATTGCTCGTGCAGTGCTTAAAAACCCAAGTATATTAATATTTGACGAAGCAACTGCGGCGGTTGACTCCGAAACCGAAAGCCTTATTCAAGGTGCAATTGAAAGACTTATAAGTGGCAGAACAACTCTTATGATTGCTCATCGTCTTTCAACGCTTCGAAAAGCAAATAAAATTGTCGTTGTCGATAAAGGTGAAATTATTGAGTGTGGTACTCCAGAAGAGCTTATGGCACTCAAAGGTAAATATTATAAACTCATTGAAATTCAGTCTATGGGCGAGCAGTTACAAAAACGCAAGGCTGAAGAAAATTTTGAATAAGGGAGGTGCAATATATGCCGCGTTATGTAGAAGGTCCCGATATCCGCTTAACACCTAACGATGTGATTTTTGTTGATGTTGAATTTTATACGGGCGAAAAATTCACAGGTGTAGAGCTTCGCAGAATGTTCCCTATAACAGGTCTTACAAAGTATATTGCACTTGTTGACAGTGAGGGTGAACAAATCGCTATTATAAGAGATTTGAACGACTTGATGGAAGACTCCCGAAAGGTTGCAGAAAAGGCGTTAGAAGAATATTATATGATTCCACGAATTACAAAATTTCTCAAAATGAGCGAAAAGTTCAAAATCTGGATGTGGACTGCTGAAACAGACAAAGGCGTTTATACCTTTGAAATAAGAAACCACATCACAGCGGTTAAACCACTTTATGATGGTCGTGTGCTTATTAAAGATGCTAACGACAACCGCTACGAAATACCAGATGTAAAACAACTTGATAAAAAGAGTCTTAAAATGATATTACCCAAGATATAATGAAAGGATGGATTTAAATTTATGAAACTTCTTATAGCAATCGTAAATAATGAAGACAGTGCAGTTGTTTCTTCTGCACTCACAAAAGAGGGCTTTTCTGTTACAAAGCTTTCAACAACAGGCGGATTTTTAATGGTTGGTAACACAACATTTTTAATCGGTGCTGAGGATGATAAAGTACAGAAAGCAAAAGATACTATTAAAGAGCATTGTAAAAGAAGAACACAGACAGCTCCATCAACACAAGCTCTCGGTAGTGGACTTCGTGAAGGTGACTTAGGGGCAGAGGTTGCAGTTGGCGGTGCAATTGTATTCTCATTAGATGTAGAAAGTGTGGATAAGTATTAATGAAAAAGTATTTAAAAGAATTAATAATTGCTGTTATTGAAACAGCATTTCTCTTCTTATTCCCATTAATACCAATGGGCAATAAAGATGCTCACATCATTCTTCTTTTAGTTATTACTCTTATTGTTGGTATAGTTGGCGTTGCAATATCAGATAAGAAAATCAAATTCTTATTCCCGATATTTTCAACAATAATGGTAGTTCCAACTATGTTTATGTATTACGAGCCAAGAGTTTACGGCAACATCTTCTGGATGTTCGTATTCTCAATTTTAGCAACAATTATTGGTGAACTTTTAAGACTTATTGTTTTAGGCATTGTTATGCTTGTTAAGAAAATTAAGGCTTAGGAATTATTTCAACTAAAAGTTATAAGAAATAAAACTCGTCAGACGTTAAGCCTGACGAGCTTTTTTATGCTAAAACTTCTAAAAAATTAGTTGCTAACATTAAAACTGTAAGAACTAAAGGGATAATAATTGTTGCTATTTTTATTCGTTTATTTGTTTTTTCTTCTTCAACCAGTAAAATGTAAGGAATTGTTATAATATAAAGAATAGGGACGCCCCATATTCCCAATAGTAGCAAAGCCACCAGTGCATCACAAATAAATTCGCCTACAAAAGGTATGAAACTAATTAATGCAAATACCGGTAACTCAAAAATAATACTGAGATACATAATTAACATAATAGATGACCAGATTAATGTTGCATACATAAATATGTTTTTTAATACTATAAGCGATTTATTTTTCATAACAGAACACCCCTTTTTGTTTCTTTTCATCTACATAATATCAGTTTATTTTTGAAAAAGTACCTAAATGTAATTTTTGGGTGTTTTTTTGTAATTTTTGGAATATTCGGTGTGATAGTGGTTCCTAATATCGAACACCTAATTAATAGAACTTTTTCACTTTTACCAACATTTTGTAGAAAAATGCAAAAAATGTCGAATAATTTTAACCAAAAAAGTTCGCCGAAATCGACAACTCTCGCCATAAAGTGTTAAAGAAAGACTTTCTTCACACCTCAATAAAATCAACCTTTTGTCAATATTCACGATTATATGAAAAGCCTATTGCACTAGAATTTTTAGAATGCTATAATTCATTCACTAACGGAGGTGCATTAAATGAATAAGCCATTGTCTGTATTAATAGCAGACGAAAAAAGTGAGTACGCACTAGAGCTTGTGTCCGTACTCAAAAAGAACTCGATGGATGTGAGAGTTTGTGAAAAGAGTGGTGCAACATTGCTTCAATGTATTGAAAGTAAAACTCCAGATGTAATTATTATGGACGCCTTTCTTATGCATATTGATGCGTTAGGTGTGCTGGCAAGACTACAAAATTTTGCCTTTTTTAAAAGACCATTAATAATTGTTTTGTCAGGTATAGATAAAACCCATTTTGAGTTAGAAATCTTAAAAGCAGGGGCAGATTATTATTTTTTAAAACCAATGGACCCAGCACTTTTAGCAGAAAGAATACCTCAGCTTTATAGTTGGAAGGATATTGGAGTAGAAAATAAAAATAAGTTGAATAATACCGAAAGTAACATAGAAGTGACGATTTCTGAAATTATGCATCAAATTGGTGTCCCTGCACACATTAAGGGGTACCAATATTTGCGTGAAGCAATAAAGCTTTCAGTTGATGACCCTGAAAAACTACAGTCAATAACAAAAATCCTCTATCCGACTGTAGCAAAAGCATTTTCGACTACCCCGTCCAGAGTAGAAAGGGCAATTCGTCATGCAATAGAAGTCGCTTGGGATAGGGGCGATGTAGATGTATTATCTTCTTATTTTGGTTACACTATCCAGAGTGAGCGAGGTAAACCGACTAATTCAGAGTTTATTGCAATGATAGCAGATAAGCTTCGTTTGAAAATGAAAATATCTTAAAAGAAAACTATTCACCTTTATTGACTTTATTACATAATGTGATAAAATTAAGGGGTGAATATTTTTATTTAGGATGTGTACTTATGGAAAAATATGCAAGATTTAAATATATGCCATGTCTTCCTTTAGGTGAAGATGGCAGAAGAATCACTGCTTCTAAAAAGCATACAGCTTTGTCAAGAAAAGCAGCAACGGAGGGTATGGTTCTTTTAAAAAATGATAATAAAACCTTGCCACTTAGGAAAGACTCAAAAGTTGCACTTTTCGGTAAAGCGACTATTGAATACATAAAAGGTGGTGGCGGTAGTGGTGATGTTTATGTGCCATACATCCGCAATATTTTTGAAGGTGTAGAAGAAAAAATTACTTCACAGAATATCTATATGCCACTTGTTGATTTTTACAAAGATTATGTAAAAAGAGAGAGCGTTAATATTCCATCACAAGAAGAAATTAACGCCACCTGGGATATTGTTAACAATATGGATTTCTGTACTACTCGTGACGATATGACATACGATACATTTGCTTCAATGCACGTCAAAGAACCTGCAATTGAAAGCAGTATGATTAAGTCTGCATCAGAATTTGCAGATGTTGCTATTGTAACTCTCAGCCGTTTCTCAGCAGAAGGTGTTGACCGTAGACCGATTCCATCAGACTATTACCTTTCAGATATAGAAAAAAATCTTCTAAACGAAGTAACAAAATGCTTTAAAAAGATAGTTGTTGTTATAAATTCTGGTGGTGTACTTGACTGCGAATTTTTAGCAGAAACAAAAGGTATCGGTGCAATTCTTATGGGATGGCAAGGCGGTCTTGAGGGCGGCAGTGCTATTGCAGATATTATTTTCGGTGATGTGAATCCATCTGGTAAATTAGTTGATACTATTGCAAAATCCTACGACGCTTACCCTGAAACAAAAGAATTCTGGGAAAGCTTTGATTATGTTTATTATAATGAAGATATTTATGTTGGATATCGTTATTTTGAAACAATCCCAGGTGCTAAAGAAAAGGTTCGTTATCCATTCGGTTTCGGCCTCTCTTACACAACATTCACACATACTGGAAAAGTCTGCCTCGAAAAAGATGGCAAAATATTCGCTATTGTAGATGTTAAGAATACAGGCGATGTTGCCGGTAAAGACATTCTTCAATTATATTACAGTGCACCACAAGGTAAACTAGGTAAGCCATCAAGAGAGTTAGGTGCATTTAAAAAGACAAAGCTTTTAAATCCTGGTGAGAGCGAAACACTTGTAATGTCATTTGATGTAAATTCAATGGCAAGCTTTGATGATTTAGGAAAAATCCAGAAGAGTGCTTATGTCTTAGAAAAAGGGGATTATGAATTTTACCTTGGTACAGATGTAAGAACTGCAGAAAAACTTGATTTTACATATACAGTAAATGAGGATACTGTTACAGAGCAACTTAAAAACTGGTGTAAACCATTTAAGTTAGAAAAAAGAATGTTAGCTGACGGTAGTTACGAAAACTTACCAATGGGCGAGCCAGAATATTATTACGGTAAAAACGAGCCTATAACCGTAAAAGCACCAGAAGAATTAAAGAAATTTGATTTAGTTGGTACAGAAATCACGATGGATGAGTTTATTGCACAAATGACTATTGACGAGCTTATGTATATAGTTGGTGGTCAGAAACAAGTTGGTATGTGCAACACTGGCTCATTCGGTGGCGTTGAAAGACTCGGTATACCTTATATTCCAACTGCAGATGGTCCAGCAGGTCTTCGTCTTATGGAATCAATCGGTATTCCTGCAACTGCATGGCCTTGCGCTACACTTTTAGCTTGCTCTTGGGATACAGATTTAATCTACGAAGTAGGTGCCGCTGGTGGTGCAGAAATAAGAGAAAATAACTTAGGTGTGTGGTTGGCACCAGCACTTAATATTCACCGTGACCCACTTTGTGGCAGAAACTTTGAGTATTATTCAGAGGACCCTGTTGTTTCAGGTAAATGCGGTGCAGCAGCAATTCGTGGCGTACAGTCACAGAAAACCGCAGTTTCAATGAAACACTTTGCTTGCAACAATAAAGAAGCAAACCGCTATCAGAATGACTCCCGTATCTCAGAAAGGGCTTTGAGAGAGATTTATTTGAAAGGCTTCGAAATTGCGGTAAAAGAGGGCAAGCCTTGGACTGTAATGTCATCATATAACCTCATAAATGGTCAGCATACATCTGAAAGCTACGAGCTTTTAACAGGCATTTTGAGAGAAGAATGGGGCTTCACAGGAATGGTAGTTACCGACTGGGGTGTTAAAAATGATCCAGTTAAAGAGGTTAAAGCTGGTAATGACCTTAAAATGCATTGTGGCTACCCAGAAGACCTAAAAAAAGCACTCGACAGTGGCGATTTAACACGCGCCGACCTTGAGGTTTGCACAAGAAGAATTTTAGAGATGTTTACAAAATTAGCATAATTAAATTGCTATAATCAGTTTTCGGGGACTAGTAAAACTAGTCCCCGAAATTGTATACTATGAAAAATACTACTTGAAATTCATCTGTAACTGTTGTATAATAGCAGAGCATAATTGCTTGTGTAGCACAGCTGGTAGTGCAGCTCATTCGTAATGAGCAGGTCGCAGGTTCGAATCCCGTCACAAGCTCCAAAGACTACAGTTTTTTCTGTAGTCTTTATTTTTGATAATTGTGGTTCTTTGAGTGGTAGGGATTCGAACCTCTCGGCGAAGCCGAACATAATCGGGTGTTCGCGGAGCGAATGATGGGCAGAGCCCATCGAATCCCGTCACAAGCTCCAAAGACTACAGTTTTTTCTGTAGTCTTTATTTTTGATAATTGTGGTTTTTTTAGGTGATAAAAATGTTGAAACAAAAATGTATTGCTTGTGGCAAGCAGTTTACTTTAACCGATAAAGAAATTTCATTCTATAACAATAAAAATCTTGTTTTACCCAAAAGATGCGAGGAATGTCGAGAGAAAAGAAACGAAATAGAAAAACGTTCTGATAAAAGTTTATTTGTGAAATTATTTGAAAGAATGGTAACAAGAGAAAACAATTTGTTGAAAGTACAAAATGCCTTTCAGTACAAATTTAAAAGTACAGAAGAATTAAAAGCACATTTTATAAAGCATGGAAGAGAGTGCAATTGTAAAACACCAAAAAAATATCTTAAGATAGCCAATAAAATCATAAAAAGCAAAAAATCTTTAAAGAAGAACGAAAAAGATGATAATGATACTGTTTTTTATAACAAAAAGCTTGGTGGTATAGTTTTCATTTCACAAAATGGATATATAAGAACCTTTTATTTATGCGATTTTGATTATTTTAAAAGACAATAAAAGCCTTTTCTTGAATTAATTGTAATAATATGATATAATACCTAAAATGTGTAATATAGGTAGGAATGATTAGATGAAGGTATTGATCTTAAAAGGGTTTATCCTTGCTCTTAATATAATATACACTTTTTTTAAAGCCTTTTTTAAAACTCAAAGAAAAGTAGTTATGATAAGCCGACAATCAAATGAGGTAAATGATGATTTCAGATTGTTAGGCGAGGCGTTGGAGAAAAAAGGGGTTAAAGTTGTTTATTTATGCCGTACTTTAGATGGTGGCGTAAATTCAACGATTTTTACTAAAATATCTTATGGTTTTCATTTGTTTACGCAAATGTATCATTTAGCAACTTCAAGAGTATGTGTGCTTGACTCTTATTGCCTTACAGTAAGCGTTTTAAAACATAAAAAAAGTTTAAAAATCGCGCAGTTGTGGCACACTGTCGGTAAGATGAAACAATTTGGTTGGCAGATTATCGGCAAAGGTGAGGGGAGTTCTCCACTTATTGCTACTACAATGAAAATGCATGCAAATTATGATGTTGTTTATTATGCGAGTGAAGCTTATAAACAGGTTTTAGTAGAGGGATTTAAAACTCCAGCAGAAAAATTCAAAAAATTTACTTTGCCAAGAATAGATTTGCTTAATGATGAACAATACATAAATAAAACCCGTGAAGCTATTTTTAATAAATACCCACAACTTAAAGAAAAAAATAATGTAATTTACGCACCAACATTTAGGAAAAATGAAAGTGAGTTTACTGAAAATTTTAATAAACTTTTAGATGCCTTTGATTTTGATAAATATAATCTTATTGTCAATTTACATCCGTTAACTAAAGTTAAGGTTAATGATAGTAGGGTGATTGTAAATAGTGGCTTTTCAACTTTTCAGATGCTCACTTGTGCTGATAAAATGATTAGCGACTATTCTTGTGTGGTTTATGAAGCTGGTGTAAAAAATATTCCACTTTATTTTTATAATTATGATATGAATAATTATGATGTTGCAAGGGGATTTGTAATTGATTATAGTGAACTACCAGGCTATAAAGAACCTGATGCAAAAACTTTGGTACAAAGTCTTGAAAAGCCTTATGATTATGATTATTTGAAAACTTTTATAAATAAATACGTTGAAAACGTAACGGATTGTACTAAAAAAATGGCAGAAGATATACTTAGCTTAATTTTATAAAACTTGGAGTGTTTCTAAATGAAGCAATTAGTTGTTGATGATGAGTTTATAATGACAACAGAAGCGTTAAAGGTTCATTTTAAACTCATTAAAAAAAAGAAAAAAGAATTCCCCAAATTTAAAGGTGTTGTATTAGGCGGGGATAACTCATTTCTTTGTGACTATATGTTGAATGCGGTTGCAAATGCAAATACAAAGTGTCAGGTGTTTGAACATATAGACTATTTAAGTAACAGTAATGAAAATGATAATCGTAAAAGAATTCTTGATGAAACAGGGGTCGTCTCAATTCATTACAATTACTACAACGAAGTTACACCATTAATCGAAAAATCTCTTTTTTACTTTTTTATCAATTGCAATTCTTTAACAGAAAAAACAGAAACAATAACTGAATTAAAAAAACTCCTTGAACTTTTAAAAGGTAAATCAAATACAAAACTCGTTTTAAGTGTTATTCTTCCTAAAATTCCATTCTTTTCAAAAGGACCCACTTCACTTGCAGAAAGAGAGTTAAACTTTTACCTTGAAAAGCATTGTGACAAAACAGAAGAATTATATTACTATTTTGAAGTGGAAAAACTTTTAAGAGAAAAAGTAATCAATAATAATCTCGATATAACATTGTTGCGTTTTGATAACGTTTTTTCACCAGATTGTTATAGCACACCTTGCATTGATTTTAAGTGCTTAATAGAAGAAAGTGTGAATAGTAAAAAAGTTGTTATAAATGATGATGATTATAAAAGAAAATTTACTATTTCTTATATAAGAGATGCTTGTGAAAAAATATTCCTTTCTGCCTTCAAAGCGAAAGGAGGACATACTTATAATGTTGCTTCACAGGAAGTTACAGTTGCAGATATAAAGGAAATATTATATAATATTTATCCAGATAAGTTTGCATTAGAAAAGAATCTTTCTCAAGGAATTGAAAGAGAATATTCTTGTATGAATTGTTTGAAGTTCGATTTTTTAGGTGTAAAAACTGAGTTTAATCTTACTACAGCAGTAAAACATGCAATTTCTTACTTTTCAGATTTAGAGTATGATATTTCTGATAATACAGAATTTTATGCGGGAAGAATTAAAACAATACAAGCACTTGAGATTGAAATTCTCAAAGAAATTGATAGGATTTGTGTAGAGAATGACATAAAATATTTCCTTGCGGGAGGTTCTCTTTTAGGCGCTGTTCGTTCTGGTGAACCAATTTCGTGGGATGATGACCTTGATATTGGTATGCTTCGCGAAGATTATGAAAAATTTAGGGAAATCTGCGAGGAAAATCTCAGTGATAAATTTGAATTTTCTTCACCGTTCAATAATAGTGGTAGCCATTATGCAATTGAAAAAGTAAGACTTAAATCAACATATTTTTCTACCACATTCTCTGCAAAAAATGTTTTCTCAGATGGTATTTTTGTTGATGTGCTCGTTTACGATAAAACAAGTAATATTAAGTCAATGAGAGTAATGCAAAGTTTAATGCTGGTTGTTTTATATTATTGTATCATTTTACGATGGTACAATAAAGCGAGAAAAGAATATATGTATCGGGCATCAAAAATACTTCTTCCTATTTTAAGGATGTTTCCGCTGGGCTTTTATCATTGGTGGTTTGAGTTTGTTATTAAATTGTTTAAAAACAAGAAAGATGCAACATTACTTATAGATGGTGTTGGTAAAAAACTAAAAGATGGTCCATTACCCAAAGCAGGACTTGAAGATACTGTCTATGTGGATTTTGGTACTACAAAAGCACCAATTCCTGTTGATAGTACAGGGTATCTGACATTTGATTATGGTCCTAATTATATAGAAAAACCAAACTATGGCAAAAGAAAGTGTCCGCACGATTTTGCAAGAATAGATTTAGGTAAATATATCTTTGATGTAGCTGGAGCGACTCCGTTCAGAGAAGTTGACCTTCGCGGAGAGTTATTTGAAAGTGAAAATGAAGTATGAGTTAAAACCTCTGTTCAGAATTTCTGAACAGAGGTTTTTTTGCCAAAATGCGACGAAATTCGCATCGTATCTATTGTATTATATATAAAAATAAAACTACAGGAAGTGAAAATATGCCCGTAACGATAAAACGAAAAAATGATTATTTATATGCTTTTTTAAAGGGCGAAATCGACCATCACACAGCACCTAATATTAGAGAAGCAATTGATGACGCGTTGTCATCATCAGAGTCAGCTAAAATCTTAGTGCTTGATTTTAATGATGTTAGCTTCATGGACTCCTCAGGCGTAGGTCTTGTAATGGGGCGTTATCGCTATGCTACCACTTTAGGTAAAAAGGTTCGAGTAGATAATTTAGATGAAAGAAATTATAAGATAATGCAAATGTCCGGAATACCTAAAATTGCGGAAATTAATGGAAAGGCGAAGGTGTAGAAAATGAAAAAAATAAATCAGATGAAAATGATAATTGATAGTTGCTCGGTGAATGAGGGGTTTTCACGTGTAGCGGTTTCTGCGTTTGCAAGTCAGCTTGATATGACAGTTGATGAATTAGGCGATATAAAAACAATTGTGAGCGAAGCGGTAACTAATTGCATTGTTCATGCCTATAAGGAGAAAATTGGTAAAATTTACATAACATGTCAAGTTTTTGAAGAGGGTGTTTTAAGAGTAAGTGTAAGAGACCGAGGTTGCGGTATCCCTGATATAAAAAAAGCACGAGAACCTTTATATACAAGTGTCGGAGGAGACCGTTCAGGTCTCGGCTTTTCTGTAATGGAAAGCTTTTCGGACAAGCTTTATGTCCGTTCAAAGCTTGGTGTGGGTACAACTGTTACTATGGAAAAGAAAATAAGCGGTAAAAAATATGAATGACAGAGAAACGCTCATAAATGACAATTTAAGGTTGGTTCATTCTTGTGCTAAACGCTTTAAAAATCGTGGTATTGAATATGATGATTTGTTTCAGGCAGGCTGTGTAGGACTAATAAAGGCAGCAGATGGTTTTGATGTAGAATTAGGCTTTCAGTTTTCTACCTATGCAGTTCCTGCTATTTTAGGCGAAATTAAAAGAATATTTCGTGATGGTGGTGCTGTAAAAGTAAGTCGTGCGTTAAAAGATAAAGCACGATTTATAGCTGGAGAAAAAGAACGATTTAACAGAGAGTTCGGCTATGAACCAAGTGTTAAGGAGTTAGCAGAATTCACTAATATTTCTATACCTGAAACAGCAGAGTTACTTTTGGTTTCTCTTCCACCAGTATCCCTTACACAAGATGAAGAAAACGAAGAAAAACAGTTTGATATAGCTGTGGAGAGTGATGAAGAAAAAATAGCTGAACGCCTTACCTTGAATGAGTGTCTTAATGCACTTTCTGAAAAAGATAGGGCGTTAATTGAACTGAGATATTTCAAAGGTGAAACACAGACAATAGTAGCTAAAAAGCTTGGTATGACACAGGTTCAGGTGTCGAGAAGAGAGAAAGTAATATTAAAAGAAATGAGACTTAAAATGGTTGTTTGACAAATGTGACAAAAATTTCACAATTTTGGGTGTGATAATGTATATCACAAAGCGACAAAAAGTATAGAATACACTTGAAAAAGAATAAAAAATGTTATAAAATAGTAGGCGTATAAAAATTAATGTATGTAAAGGAGTCTATTAAAATGGGTCTTTTAAACAAGAAAACAGTTGATGATATCAACGCAAAAGGTAAAAAGGTTCTCGTTCGTTGCGATTTTAACGTTCCTCTTAAAGATGGCGTTATAACAGACGAAAACCGTATCACAGCAGCACTTCCTACAATTAAAAAGCTTATCGCTGATGGAGCACAAGTTATTCTTTGCTCACACTTAGGTAAAGTAAAAAATGGTCCTAATGAAAAAGAATCATTAGCACCTGTAGCAAAAAGACTTGCTGAACTCTTAAATCAAGATGTTGTCTTCGCAGCAGACGACGTAGTTGTTGGTGAAAATGCTAAAAAAGCAGTTGCTGAAATGAAGGATGGCGATGTAGTTCTTCTTCAGAATACTCGTTTCAGACCAGAAGAAACCAAAAATGGCGAAGCTTTCTCAAAAGAACTTGCTTCTCTTTGCGATATTTATGTTAACGATGCATTCGGTGCAGCTCACAGAGCACACTGCTCAACAGTTGGTGTAGCTTCATTTGTTGAAGAAGCAGCAGTTGGTTACCTTATGGGTAAAGAGCTTCAATACCTCGGTAATGCAGTTGAAAGCCCGGTTAGACCATTCGTTACAATTCTCGGTGGTGCTAAGGTTGCTGACAAGTTAAATGTTATTGAAAATCTCCTTAACAAAGCAGATACACTTATCATCGGTGGTGGTATGGCTTACACATTCTTAGCAGCAAAAGGCTACAGTGTTGGTACATCACTTCTTGACGAAACAAAAATCGACTATTGTAAGGATATGCTCAAAAAAGCAGAAGAAAAAGGCGTTAAGATTCTTCTTCCTGTTGATGTTACAATCACAAAGAGTTTCCCAGACCCAATTGATGCTGAAATCGAAGTTCAGATTTGCGATGCTGACAAAATCCCAGCAGATATGATGAGCCTTGATATCGGTCCTAAGACAGCAGAACTTTATGCTGAAGCTGTTAAATCAGCAAAAACAGTTGTTTGGAACGGACCTATGGGTGTATTTGAAAACCCAATCCTTGCAAAAGGTACTATTGCAGTTGCTAAATCACTTGCTGAAACAGACGCAACAACAATTATTGGTGGCGGTGACTCTGCAGCAGCAGTTAACACATTAGGCTTTGGCGATAAGATGTCACATATCTCAACCGGTGGCGGTGCATCACTCGAATTCTTAGAAGGCAAAGCACTCCCTGGCATTGAAGCAGTTAATAACAAGTAATATATTGCACGTATTTGTCGATTTTTTTACCCGAACTTGCGTATCTTCATACGCGGCGGGGTAAAAGAAATCGCCAACTCCGCACAATCTCTTACTTGTTAGACTTTATTCGTTTAAGTGGTTGTGTGAAAATTAAGATAACAGAGGTTTTTTTAAATGAATAAATCACTTCGTAAAGCAGTTATTGCAGGTAACTGGAAAATGAACAAAACACCTGCAGAAACAAAAGAAATCATCACAGCTATGAAGCCACTTGTTGCAGATGCAACTTGTGATGTTGTTCTTTGTGTTCCTTATATTGATATTTTTGCAGCACAAGAAGCAACTGCTGGTTCAAATATTAAAATCGGTGCTGAAAACTGCCACTGGGCAGAAAGCGGTGCTTTCACAGCAGAAGTTTCTGCTCCAATGCTCAAATCAATTGGCGTTGAGTATGTAATCATCGGTCACTCAGAAAGAAGACAATATTTCGGTGAAACAGATGTTACAGTAAATAAAAGAGTTCGTGCAGCTCTTAATTCTGGTCTTACAGTAATTCTTTGTGTTGGTGAGCTTCTTGAAGAAAGAGAACAAGGCATTACAGAAGAAACTGTTCGCTTACAGACAAAAATTGCTCTTCAGGGTGTTACAGCTGATGAACTTAAAAACATCATTATTGCTTACGAGCCAGTTTGGGCTATCGGTACAGGTAAAACTGCTACTGCTGAGCAAGCTAATGAAGTTAACCACGCTATCCGTGAAGTTGTTGCAGAACTTTACTCTAAAGCAGATGCAGACGCTCTCACAATTCAATATGGCGGTTCAATGAATGCTGCTAATGCAGAAGAACTTGTTGCTCAGGAAGATGTTGACGGCGGTCTTATCGGTGGTGCATCTTTAAAAGCGGAAGATTTCGCAGTTATTGTTAAAGCTGCAAGTAAATAATTAACACTAAATGAGGTGGATTCTTTTTGAATTCACCTCAACAATAATATAAAGGCGGATTAAAAAATGTCAGAAAAAGTACTTTTAATAGTAATGGATGGTATCGGCTATTCAAAAACAGGCATTGGTGATGCAGTCACACTTGCTAATACCCCTGTTCTTGATAAGCTTTTAAAGGAATGTCCTAATGTAAGACTCAAAGCACATGGCGATGCAGTTGGTCTTCCATCAGATGACGATATGGGTAACAGTGAAGTTGGTCACAATGCTTTAGGTTGCGGTCAGATTTATTCACAAGGTGCAAAGCTTGTGAATGAATCAATTGAATCAGGTAAAATCTACACTTCAACTGCTTGGGGTGAAATCAAAGATAATTGCCTTTCTAATAACAGCACACTTCACTTTATCGGTCTTCTTTCAGATGGTAATGTTCACTCAAACATTTCTCACCTTATTGCTATGTTAAAACAAGCAAAGGCAGATGGTATTAAATCAGTTCGTGTTCACATTCTTCTTGATGGTCGTGATGTTCCTGCAACTTCTGCACCAATTTATGTTGAACAATTAGAAAATGCATTAGCAGAGCTTAATGACGATACATTCTCAGGTAAAATCGCAAGCGGCGGCGGTAGAATGAAAATCACAATGGACCGTTACGAAGCAGACTGGAATATGGTTAAACTTGGTTGGGATACTCACGTTAAGGGTATCGGCAGACAGTTCTCAAGTGCTATTGAAGCAATCAACACATACAGAAGTGAAAATGCAGATGTAATCGACCAGGATTTACTACCATTTGTTATTGCTGAAAATGGTGCACCAGTTGGTGCTATCAATAATAAAGATAGCGTAATTCTCTTCAACTTCCGTGGCGACAGAGCACTTGAACTCAGTATGGCATTCGACTACGATGATTTTAATAAATTCGACCGTGGTGAAAAATTAGACGTTACTTACGCTGGTATGTTACAGTATGATGGTGACTTAAAGCTTCCAGCTCGTTACCTTGTTAACCCACCAGAAATTAAAAATACACTTTCAGAGTTACTTGTTTCAAAAGGCTTAAATCAATATGCAGTTTCTGAAACTCAGAAATATGGTCATGTAACATACTTCTGGAATGGTAACAAGAGCGACAAGTTCAGTGAAGAGCTTGAAACATATCTTGAAATTCCATCAGATAAGGTTTCATTTGATGAAAGACCTTGGATGAAATCTGCAGAAGTTACAGATGCTGTTATTGAAGCTATCAAATCAGAAAAATATGACTTCATCCGTTGTAACTATCCAAACGGTGATATGGTTGGTCACACTGGTTCACTTGAAGCAACAATCATTTCTGTTGAAGCAGTAGATATTGCACTCGCAAGAGTATTAAAGGTAGCAGATGAATATGGCGTAACAGTTCTTATTACTGCTGACCACGGCAACGCTGACGAAATGCTTGAAAAGAACAAGAAGGGTGACTTACAGGTTAGAACAGCTCACTCACTTAATCCTGTTCCATTCATTATTTATAGTAAGAATAAATATGAGTTAAAGGATGGCAACTTTGGTCTTGCAAACGTTGCACCAACAGTAGCAACAATCTTTGGTATTGACCCATACGATAGTTGGGAAGAAAGCCTTATAAAATAATTTTCAAATAATAATTTTTGCGGCAAGGGGGTAAAAAGATGGGTATTCCAGCACCTGTGCTTAAACTTTTCTGGAAAAACACTGAGCGTGGTGATCAAAAAAGACTTGCAACTCAGTCTGCACCAGCTGGTGTAACAGAAATTTGTGATATTCCATATATTGATGACGATAAATGGCAACATAAGTTAGACGTTTATTTCCCGGAAAATATGGAAAACGAAAAGCTTCCTGTTATAATTGACATTCACGGCGGCGGTTGGATGTATGGCGACAAAGAGCTCAACAAATATTATAATATGGTTTTAGCTTCTAAAGGCTTTACCGTGTTCAGTATGAGCTACACCTTGTGGCCAGAGACTACTGTGCCCGAGCAGTTAAAAGAGATTGCAGAAGCTCTTTTGTGGATAAAAAATAACATTTCATCTTACCCTTGCGACAAAAGTAAAATAATGCTAACTGGTGACAGTGCAGGCGGGCAACTAGCACTTTATTCTGCAGTGCTTTCAAAAAGTAGTGTGTTAAGAGATGTCTTTTCTGTAAAAGATTGTGGTCTTAAATTTACTTGTTTGGGGCTTGTTTCGCCTGTGGCTGATATGAATTCGAATTCCCCTATGAGTGTTTATACAAAGGGGATGTGGGGCAAAAATTATGCTTCAAGTCCGACCTCACGCTATATGAATTTTAAAGACATAGCCAAATTCGCTGATTTGCCACCAACAATTTTAATTACATCTTCGGGTGATTTTTTAGCAGAAAAACAAACGATTTCTACATACAATAAAATTGAGTCCTTAGGTGTAAAAACCGAGCTTTATAATTATGGTAAGGTGGAGGGTAAACATCTTCCTCATGTATTCTCAGTGCTTTATCCGTATTCAGAGTATGGAAATGATGCAATTGAGAATATGCTCAATTTCTATAGAGAAACATTTTAGTATAAAAAACTGCTGATTGAGTTTTCAATCAGCAGTTTTTAATATCACAACAATCACTTCGGGTGAGTTGTTTATTCTAATAGGAATAATACTGTTACCAAGTCCACGGCTAACTATCATCGTGGTGTTGTTTTCCGCGAAAATACCAGCATCATATTTAGGGAATAACCCTTGCTCAGGTGCTATAACACCACCAATAAATGGTAATCTGAACTGACCCCCATGAGCGTGACCTGAAAATACTAAATCAACCTCAGTGTTTTTATATTCTGGAAATAATTCGGGGTGGTGAGAAAGTAATATGCTAAACGTGTTTTTATCATCAAGATTATTTATTGCTTCTGTAATTTTATCCCCGTAATCATTATTATAATCAGCTTTATATTCTGAAGCATCTTTTAGACCAATAACCTGAATTTTTTCTTCATCTTTTTTTATATAAGCACTACTGTCTTTTAAAACAATAACACCAATTTCAGTTAGTGCATCAATAAATTCAGTGTGTATGTTTATATTCACACGTGACTCGTGGTTACCGACTACAAAATAAACGTCACAGATTTTAAGGGTTTCTTTAAATAAATTAATTGGAATCTGAATGTTGGTGTAAAATCCATCAATCGAGTCACCAGTAACAAAAACTGCATCAGGCTTTTGTTCTTTTATTATTTTTAGAAGTTTTTCGTTATCTTTTCCTAATTCTGTGTTATGTAAATCTGAAAGATGAACTATTTTAAATTCATTAAAGCTCTCAGGTGAATTATCGTTTTCAAGTGTATATTCAGTAATATCAAGTTTAAAATTGTCATAAACAATAATTGTTCCAAGCGTTAAACAGAGCACAACAAACAAAATAACAATACTTAAGGTTTTCTTATTTTTCATAATTTTTTTCTATAATCTCAAATTCTCCATTTTTCAAAATTCTTAATAAATCATCGTTTGTCTTAATAGGTTCGCTTGTAATAATACCAGAAATACCAGCACCAGTAACCCTGTGACAGTCACTACCTGCAGTTCTTATTTTTAAGTTTTTCTTTTTTGCCCACTTTAATGCTTTTTCATTTTCCTCTTTACTTGATTTTCCGTTTATAACTTCTACACCATCAAGATATTTCGGGTTTGCTCTGTAAATATAAGGTCTAAAAGGGTGCGCCTGAATTATAATACAACCGTTATTCTTGAAAAAACGGGCAGTTCTTTTTAAATACATAGGTAAAAGAAAAGGCATTTTTTCAATAAGTCCTTCTGTAACACCATAAATTAAATAGTCATTACCATTCAAAAAAAATCTTAATTCTATCCCTAAAAGCACAGAAAAATCTTCTGTTTCATATTTTTTTGCTTCTCTGTAACCAGCTAAATAGTGTTCGGCACGCAGTTTTTTGTTGAACATTTCTTTTAAATAGAATGTAAAATCAGAATAGTGGTTTGTAATTACAATCCCACTATACCCCAACTCTTTGTATTTCTCAACAAGTTCTTTAGCACTGATTTTCGCGCATTGGCTTGTTTCTTTTGTGTGGCTGTGTATTTCGTATTTCATCAGTAAACTCCAATTTGTTTTCTATTAATTTATAATAACACTCAAAAATTTTTATTGCAATAGAATTTTAAAAGATATATAATAGTTGGTGAAAACAAATTGGAGGTAGTAAAATATGCTCGAATTCTTATGGGGGTTCCCCAAAATGCTCTGGAGTGTACTTGTTTTAATAGGTACGCTCGTAACAATCTTTTTAGATGCTGGTGAAGTTACATCATCAAACGAAGTTGAATTAGTAAACGAAAAATGTGCAGTATTAGAAAAAGCGTTGATTTCTGGTCAGGGCATTACAACTGATGGTGAATATTTTTATACATCAGGTTCTTTAACAGGTATTTCTACAAGTGGTCTTGCAAAGTGGGATAAAGACGGTTTTGTGGTATTGGCAGATTATACCGCTATGCCAAAGGATTACAGAAAAAATTTTAACCTTAATCACTTAGGTGGTATGAGTTATTACGATGGTAAGCTTTATGTTGCAGTAGAAGATTCTGAAGATATGAACCCTTATCTTATGACATTTGATGCTGAAACTCTTCAGTTTATTAGTGCGTATAAAATGCCACAAGAACTCTTAGAGGGTAGCTTCCCTTGGTGTGCAGTAGATGCAGAAAAAGGTTACATATATTGTTCTCAATTCCGTGACGTAAATGAAATTTTTGTATTTGATATAGAAACAATTGAATATTCACATTCAATTAAACTTTCAGAAGAAATTACAAGAATCCAGGGTGGCGAGGTTTACGAGGGTAAGCTCTACCTTTCTTATGACGCAAAAGATGGTAATACTGATTACATACAGACAGTAGATATTAAAACTGGTGAGGTTAAAACACTTTGCGAAAGAAGTATTCCTGCAAAATGTGGTAACGAAGCAGAAGGCGTAACAGTTTACCCAATGGAAGACGGTTCTTTAATCCATGTTCTCGACTACGACAAAGCAATCGGAGTTTATACGAGAAGTTACAAATTAAAATAAAAAAATGCTGGGTGCCGTAGCACTCAGCATTTTTTATTAAACATTAAATCTGAATAATACAATATCTCCGTCCTGCATAACATACTCTTTACCTTCAGAGCGTACAAGACCTTTTTCTTTTGCGGCTTGCATTGAGCCACATTCCATAAGTACATCGAAAGAAACAACCTCTGCACGAATGAAACCGCGCTCAAAATCTGTGTGAATTTTACCAGCAGCCTGTGGTGCTTTTGTACCTTTCTTAATTGTCCATGCTCTTACTTCTGGCTGACCAGCTGTAAGGTAAGACATTAAGCCTAATAAGTCGTAGCTTCTTTCAATAAGTCTGTCAAGACCACCAGAAGAAACACCGATTTCAGAAAGGAACATTTCTTTTTCTTCATTGTCAAGCTCAGCAATTTGTGATTCGAGCTCAGCACAAATAGGAAGAACCTCACTACCTTCGTCAGCGGCAATTTTCTTTACTGCGTTAAATCTTTCGTTTGTTTCAATGTTTTGTGTGAAATCTTCTTCACTCATATTACAAGCGTAAATAACAGGTTTAGATGTAAGTAAATCTACTGTGTCAAGTAAAGCCTTTTCATCATCTGTCATTTCAACACTTCTTGCACATATTCCGTTGTTGAGAGCTTCATTTACTCTTTCAAAGAAAGCAACTTCTGTTGCGAGAGATTTGTCGCCCTTCATAGCTTTTTTTGTTCTGTCAATTCTTCTGCCCAATATTTCAGCATCAGAAAGAATTAACTCAAGGTTAATGGTTTCAATATCTCTCTGAGGATCAATTGAGCCTTCAACGTGCATAATGTCGTCATTATCAAAGCAACGCACAACGTGAATGATTGCGTCAACCTCTCTTATGTGAGAAAGGAATTTGTTACCAAGCCCTTCACCCTGAGAAGCACCCTTTACGAGACCCGCAATATCAACAAATTCAATTGTTGCAGGTGTAACTTTAGCCGGGTTATACATCTCACAAAGTGCATCAAGTCTTTTATCTGGAACTGATACAACGCCAATATTCGGCTCAATAGTGCAGAAAGCATAGTTTGCCGCCTGAGCACCAGCATTTGTAAGTGCATTGAAAAGTGTACTTTTACCAACATTTGGGAGTCCGACAATACCGAGTTTCATATTAATTACCATTCCTATTTGAAAAATTTACTAAAACATTTTAGCACATTATAATAAGTATTTCAATATTAATTTGTATAAGATTTAAGTTGTATTTTTTTATATTTCAATCATTTTTCAATAATTTATGTTATAATTGATTTATAATTAATGTATGGGTGGTAAAAATGCGACTTTTACTTGTTGAAGATGAAAAAAGAATGGCACAGGCTCTCAAAGAAATATTGCGACTCGAAAAATACGAGGTTGACCATTATGATAACGGCGTTGATGGTCTTTCTGCTATTGAAAGTGATATTTATGATATTATAATTCTTGATGTTATGTTACCAGGACTTAATGGTTTTGAAATAGCCAGAAGAGCAAGAAGTAAAGGTATTAAAACGCCAATTCTTATGCTCACAGCAAAAGCAGAGCTTGATGATAAGGTAACAGGGCTTGACTGTGGTGCGGATGATTATTTAACAAAGCCATTTATGACTAAGGAACTTCTTGCGAGGCTACGTGCTTTAGGCAGACGAGTACTTGACTCTAATGATGGTGTTTTGTCATTCGGTGACATTGTTCTTGATACTGGTGCACTCACATTATCGTGTGCCTCAAATGGTCAGAGCGTAAGACTTAGTGAAAAAGAATATAGAATTTTAGAATACTTAATTGCAAACAGTGGTCAGATTTTAACAAGAGAACAACTTGCGGTTAAAATCTGGGGCTTTGAAGATGAAGCGGAGTATAATAACGTAGAGGTTTATATGTCTTTTACCAGAAAAAAACTTGTCTTTGTCGGTGCAAAAACAGAGATTAAGGCGGTAAGAGGCGTAGGCTACGAATTGAGGTGTGACAATGTTTGAAAAATCAAGAAAGAAAATAGTTTTTTCAATTATGTCAATCCTTGTGGCACTTTGGGTTGGTACGCTTGGTGTTATTTATGTTTCGAGTTATATAGAAATGACAAAGCAAAATGAAAATATGCTTAAAACACATTCAGAGATGTATGAGTTATCACAAACGGATACAGATTTTTTTGAACCTATAAGACCAGCTCCGAATGGTGAACCGGAGTTTAATCACAGATTTGAAGATTCGCCAATGTTTAAATTATCAACCTTTTACACAGTTGCTTTTTCTTATGATGGTAAAGTACTTGAAATAAAAAATGAACCTCCGACAATTCATAGCGATGACGATTTGGTAGACCTTGCAGTAGAAATTGTAAACTCGGGTAAAACAAAGGGGATAGAAGAAACTCTCTCTTTTTATATGATGGATAAGTCAGGTTATATTCTTGTTACTTTTAAGGATAACACCGTTGTAAATGAGAACGCCATTACTTTGTTCCGCTATACTTTGATTTTTGGTGCATTTGCTTTAGTTTTGTTTTTCTTTTTGTCAAAATTTCTCGCAGAAAAAATTGTTAACCCGCTTGAAGAAAGCTATGAAAAACAAAAACAATTTGTTTCAGATGCTGGTCACGAATTAAAAACGCCTGTTTCAGTGGTAAGTGCAAATGCAGAACTTTTAGAAAGAGAATTAGGCGATAATCAGTGGCTTAAAAATATTCAGTATGAAAATGAGCGTATGGGCGTGCTTATCAGCCAGTTATTAGACCTTGCAAGAACAGAAAACGTAACACCGCAAATGGAAACACTTGATTTAAGTCATCTTGTTTCTGGCGAAGTATTACCATTTGAAAGCGTAGCATTTGAAAAAGGACTTGAAATAAAAACAGATATTAAAGAAAATATAAAAGTGACTGGTAATAGCACCCAGTTAAAACAACTTGTTTCAATTTTAATTGATAACGCTATAAAACATACAAACAAAAAATGTGACGTTTTCTGTAAACTCACAAAAGAAAATAATTTTGCTAAAATATCTGTTATAAATAAGGGTGAAGAAATTCCAAAAGAACATCGTGAAAAACTTTTTGAAAGATTTTATCGTGTGGATGATGCCCGAAATAGTGAAAGTAATCACTATGGTTTAGGTCTTGCTATTGCAAAAGCTATTGTTGATTCTTATAAAGGCAAAATCGAAGTTTTATGTTACGATGGACTTGTTGAGTTTCAGGTTAAAATACCTTTGTTAAAATAAAAAAACTTCAATAAAACTTCAATTTTCCTCCTGTACAATGTGTATATCAAAGTACAGGAGGATATTTTATGCCTTTTCAGACCGTATTTAAAAGATACGAATTGAAATATATGCTTACGAAAGCTCAAAAAGAAAAATTGTGTCAGGCAATGGCACCTTATATGAAGCTTGATAAATACGGCAGAACTACTATACGCAATCTCTATTATGATACTGATTCATATTTGCTTATCCGTCGTTCTATAGAAAAGCCTGTTTATAAAGAAAAACTACGAATTCGTAGCTACAGTAATGCTACAGAAGATAGTATGGTGTTTGTTGAATTAAAAAAGAAATATAAGCATGTTGTGTATAAGCGTAGGCTGGCTATGCCAAATGGTGATGCAACAAAGTGGTTGTCAGGTGAAAGTGAACTTGATAAATATACTCAAATATCAAATGAAATTGACTATTTTTTGAAGTTTTACGATAAACTTCATCCTGCTGTGTTTCTTTCTTATGAGCGTGAAGCGTATTATTCTGAGGATGGAACTGATTTTCGTGTAACCTTTGATGATACAATACTTTGTAGGCAGAGTGATTTGTCACTTGCATCAGATATATATGGCACACCAATTCTTCCTGATGATAAGGTTTTAATGGAAATTAAGTGTAGCGGTGGAATTCCACTGTGGATGACTGAGGTGTTATCGAAAGAAAAGATATATAAAACCTCGTTTTCAAAATATGGAACTGCTTACAAAACACTAATTTTTCCACAAACCCATAAAATTAATTCATATAATATGTTGGAGGTAACTAAGAATGCTTGAAAATTTATTTAAAGGATTATTTGATGCTGATTTTACAAATGTTATCAGCATAACAGATTTTATTACTTGTTTATTTGTTTCGCTTATAATTGGTGTTTTAATGACACTTGCTTACATGTACCGCACTCGCTATACAAAAAGTTTTGTTGTAACACTCACGCTTTTGCCAGCCGTTGTCTGTGTTGTTATTATGATGGTTAATGGCAATGTAGGAACAGGTGTTGCAGTTGCAGGTGCATTTAGTTTAGTTCGTTTTCGTTCAGTTCCAGGTACCGCAAAAGAAATCTGCACATTATTCTTAGCAATGGGGGCAGGTCTTATTGTAGGTATGGGGTACATTGGATTTGCATTATTATTTACTGTTATAATGTGCATAATATTTGTAATTTGCAACCGTTTGGATTTTGGTACAAAAAAGAATGCGGTTATTTTTAAAACACTCACAATAACAATTCCAGAGGATTTAGATTACACAGGCGCTTTTGATGATATTTTTTCTGAATATACCAAATCTAATGACTTGATTCGTGTTAAAAGCACCAATATGGGAAGTATGTTTAAGCTTACCTATAATATAGAACTCCGTGATGCTTTAAGAGAAAAAGAAATGCTTGATAAGCTCCGTTGCAGAAATGGTAATCTTGAAATAGTTGTATCAAAACAAGAATCGACAAGTGCAGAATTATAATAGGATAATAGGAGGCTTTTATGAAGAAAATATTATCTGTTTTATTAGCTTTAACTCTTTTAATTATGAGTTTTTCTGGTTGTAGCTTAAACAAGAATGATGATAACATAAATTCGAATAATAATTTATCATCAGGTACAGAAAGTAATGATGGTTCTGGCAATGCTGAGCCTGTAAAAGTTGATTTTTCATCAACTGATGAAGATATGTTTACTGATAGGGATAAAAAAACCGAGTATGACGAAAGTAAAGCTATTAAAATTAAACTTACCGGAAACTCAGCAACAGCAACCTCACAAAGTGTTAAAATATCGGGTTCTACTGTAACAATTACAGAAGAAGCTACTTATGTTATTTCGGGTGAACTTAATGACGGTAAAATTATTATAGATGCACCTGATACTGCAAAATTACAACTCGTTTTTAATGGTGTTAATATTACAAGTAAAACTTTTGCAGCTTTATATATTTTAGAAGTAGATAAGGTATTCCTGACACTTCCTGAGGGTACTGAAAATACACTTGCAAATGGTGGTAGTTTTACTGCTATTGATGATAATAATATAGATGCCACACTTTTTTCAAAACAGGATTTAACGATAAATGGTTCAGGTTCTTTAACAGTATCTTCACCAGCAGGGCACGGCATTGTCTGTAAAGATGATTTAGTTATTACAGGTGGCACTTTCCGAGTGAATTCAGCTTCCCATGGCATTGAAGCCAATGATAGCGTAAGAATTAAAAATGCTTCTCTTACAATTGATGCAGGTAAGGATGCTATTCATTCAGAAAATAACGATGATTCTTCAAAAGGTTTTGTTTATATTTCTACTGGAACTGATATAAAGGCTGCAGCTGAGGGTGACGGTATTACCGCAGGCGCTTTCATGCAAATTGCAGATGGTACTATCGATTTGCTCGTCGGCGGTGGTAGTGAAAATGGAAGTAAAGAACATTCAGATTCTTTTGGTGGATTTATGGGTGGTGGCAGACCAGGAGGAATGCCTGGTGGAATGCAACACGGAAATATGCAAGGTAATAGTATGGGAAACTCAACAACCACTAATGAAGCGGATAGCACAAGTATGAAAGGCTTGAAGTCTGAAAATAGCTTGCTTATTTCTGGTGGTAACATTACAATAAATTCGGCAGATGATTCAATTCATTCTAATACCTCGGTTATTATTAATGGTGGTAATTTTGAGATTGTATCAGGTGACGATGCAATACATGCAGAAGAAAACCTGACTGTTTCTGCAGGAGAAATCAATATTTCTGAAAGCTATGAGGGATTAGAGGCGTTACGCATTGAAATAACAGGTGGTAATACAAGTCTTGTAGCAAGTGATGACGGACTTAATGCAGCTGGTGGTACAGATCAGAGTGGCTTTACTGGTGGCAGAGATGGTATGTTCGGCGGTGGCAAACCAGGTAGAAATGGTATGAATGGTGGTATGTCATCAAATTCAAATGGTAGCATTAAAGTTTCAGGTGGTAACCTTTATATTAAATCCTCTGGCGACGGAATGGATGCCAACGGCACATTAGAAATCTCGGGTGGTTATACAGTAGTTGTAGGTCCTACACAAGGCGATACAGCAACACTTGACTATGATACAAGTGGTGTAATCACAGGTGGTACGTTCATTGGTACGGGTGCTTCGGGAATGGCACAGACATTCAGCGATTCCCAGCAAGGTGTTATTGCAATGACTGTTGGTAATCGTTCGGCGGAAACTGAAATTGTACTGAAAGATGCGAAAGGCAATACAATTATTACACATAAACCAGCATTGGACTTCGCATTAGTAATTTTATCAAGTCCTGAATTAGTTAAAGGAGAAACTTACAAAGTCAGTATTGGTACAGATACTGGCGAAATTCAAGCAAACTGATATAAAAAATATTTGCATACAAAAGTACCCTCTTGTCAATATTAATTGATAAGGGGGCGTTTTTTTGAATTTCAGAACAGATTTAACACTTGAAAGAGCAGAGCTTGCGAGCGAAAAGGGTAAAGGCATAAAAAAACAGTTTAAGCACAACGATTTTAGTAATACTACAATTATTGATATTTTAAATGAAGAAACTGCCGAAAAACTCGGCAAAGCAGTTGGTAGGTATATAACAATCGAAATTCCTGAACTTACTTTTCTTTCAAGTGATTTACCCAAAATAGTTGAAACTGTAAAAGAATCGCTTGATTTATTGTTACCACATAGAAATGGTCTTGTATTAGTCGCAGGTGTAGGTAATAGCGACATTACTGCCGATGCTTTGGGTCCATTTGTGGCATCAAAAATTCTTTCAACAAGACACCTTTCAGAAGAGTTGCAAAAAAACATCGGATTTGAAGAATTGTTAAGACCTGTTTCAGCAATTTCTACTGGTGTTCTTGGTCAGACAGGACTTGAATCAAGTGAATATATAAAATGCATTGTAAATGAAATTAATCCGTGTTGCGTTATAACAGTTGATGCTCTGGCTTCTCGTAGTGTAAAAAGACTTGGTACGACTATACAGATGTCAGACACAGGTATAGCACCTGGCTCTGGAATAAATAATAAGAGAAAACGAATAGACGAAGAGTTTCTGGGTATTCCGGTAATAGCAATAGGCGTGCCAACAGTTGTTGATGCTCTGACTCTCGCTGAGAGTATTTATGGTAAAACAGATGAACCAGAGACAGTTGTGGATATGATTGTCACACCAAAGGATATTGATATGTTAATTAAAAATTCGGCTTCTCTTATAGCAACTGCAATAAATTTAAGCTTGCAGAGCACACTTAGCTACGATGAGTTAAAATCCTTGTTATAACTGAAATTCATTTTGCATAAAATATATTGCACTACTATTTTAGGGGTGGAATATGAATAACAAAAACAGAGGATTACAAGGTTTTTTAAGTATTTTAATTTCAGTATCTCTATTGTCGTCGACTATTGTGTTTTCAGGCGATTTAGTAAATAATGTAAGCAGCATCGCATTGCGTGTGTTTAATCTTAAATCACAAGATAAAATTTTTAAAGCAACACTCAACACTCGGGAGACGAAGAGCAAAGAAACCTACAAAAGTATTCAAGGCTTCGGTAATGGTGGCGTTAACGAAAGTGAAACAGCAGACACCTCAACACCCACCGATATAGAAAAAATAATGGAAAGTGCAGTAGCGACCTACGCCACGTATAAAAAAACAGGCGAAATAGAAGAGACCGCACTTTTAGCTAATTCTTCAACTGTTAATTATGGAAATGTAGCGGTTAATAATAAAACTGAAACAAAAACTGTAAATATTAAAAATGAGCTTTCAAAAAAAGTCTCTTTTGGTAAAATTACAAAGGCTGAGCCGTATATACTGATTTACCATACCCACTCAACAGAGGGGTATGAGCTTTTAGATAAGGGCTGGTATTCAAATGAGTATAATTCGCGTACAAAAGATGTATCAAAAACAGTTGTAAGAGTTGGTGAGGAAATCACAAAACGACTTGAAAAGGCTGGGTTTAAGGTTATTCACGATAAAAATATTTACGATTCAAGCTATAACGGCTCTTATGAACGCTCGTTAATATCAGTCGAAAAATATTTAAAAGAAAACCCGTCTATTGTAGTTACACTGGATGTTCACCGCGATGCAATCCATTATGATGATGGAACAAAATGCAAACCGACTGCAACTATAAATGGCAAAAAGGCGGCACAGATTATGATTATAACAGGTGCTGAAGAGGGGGATGTTTCGGATTTCCCAGATTGGAGCAAAAATCTTACCTTTGCCATAGCTTTGCAAGAAAAGGCGGAGGAAAATTATAAAGGTCTTATGAGACCAATCTTTTTTTGTCAAAGAAAATATAATATGAATGTTACGCCGTGTTCTTTGCTTTTGGAGATGGGGACAGATGCCAATACCTTAGAAGAAGCGGTTTATTCTGGTAGGTTAATAGGTGACTCACTCGCTGAGTTGTTAGAAGAAAATATGTAATAACAGGAGTAAAAATGGACGAATTTTCGAAATTATTAAGAAATTATACAGTTATAACTATTTTAGTAATAATATTAATAGCATCTGTTGCGGCTTCGTTTATAGCTGGTTTTAAGGTGGACTATAATATAACTGGAGTCGAGCGTGAAAAAATAGGCTATAACAAAGATTTTAACAGTGAGAATATATAAAAATCGAAAAAAACTGTAAAATGTGTAAAATTCCTATTGAAAAAACTCTGTGTTTATTGTATAATTTACAAAAGGCATATAGCAAATACCAATATCGGTGGTTAACACCTGGTTATGCCTTGTAGCAAGGAGATGGAAAAATTGTCAGTAAAACTCAACACGAAATACTTAGGTGGCTTCGTGTCAGAACAAGATGTCGAAGCAATTAAGCTTGAAGTAGCTTCGGCGGTTGAACTTCTCAACAATCGCACAGGTGCGGGTAACGACTTTTTAGGTTGGCTCGATTTGCCTGTTGATTATGATAAAGATGAGTTCGAAAGAATTAAAAAAGCAGCCGAAAAAATTCGTAACGATAGTGAAGTTTTAATCGTTATCGGAATCGGTGGCTCTTACTTAGGCGCTCGTGCCGCAATAGAGTTTTGTAAATCACAAAACTACAACTACTTAAACAAACCACAAATCTTTTTTGCGGGTAATACTATTTCTTCATCTGCATTAGCAGAAACAGTTAAACTCTGTGAGGGTAAGGATTTTTCAGTTAATGTTATTTCAAAATCAGGTACAACAACTGAACCAACATTAGCATTCAGAGTTTTCAAAGAGCTTTTAGAAGAAAAATATGGCAAAGAAGAGGCTGCTAAAAGGATTTATGCTACAACCGATAAGGCTCGTGGTACATTAAAGGAGCTTTCAGATTCAGAAGGATACGAAACATTCGTTATTCCAGATGATGTCGGTGGCAGATATTCAGTGCTTACAGCTTGTGGTCTTCTTCCTATTGCAGTTGCTGGTATTGATATTGATAAAATGATGCAGGGTGCTAGAACTGCTCGTGAAGAATTAATGAATGGCGATGTTTATACTAACGATTGTTATAAATATGCTGCTATGAGAAATATTCTTTATAGAAAAGGCAAATCAGTTGAGATGATGGTTTCTTATGAGCCGGATTTTACAATGATGAACGAATGGTTCAAGCAGCTCTTCGGCGAAAGCGAAGGTAAGGATAATAAGGGTATATTCCCAGCATCTGCTATTTTTTCAACTGACCTTCATTCACTCGGTCAATATGTTCAGGATGGCGAAAGACTGATGTTTGAAACGGTTGTTAAATTTAAAACACCAAAGAGTGAAATGGTAATTAAAGAAGATGCCGAAAACAAAGATGGCTTCAACTTTGTAGCTGGTAAAACTGTTGATTATGTTAATGAACAGGCTTTCTTAGGTACAGTGCTTGCTCACTGCGATGGTGGCGTGCCAAATATGATTTTAGAAGTTGAAAAACAAGATGAATTCAACTTTGGTTATCTTGTATATTTCTTCTGTAAGGCTTGTGCAGTTTCAGGTTATACACTTAAAATTAATCCATTTGACCAACCTGGTGTAGAAAGCTACAAGAAGAATATGTTTGCACTTTTAGGCAAACCAGGATACGAGTCATTGAGTGAAGAACTCAAGAAAAGACTCGAAAATTAAATGTAAATAAGCTGAAGACAATTCAGTAAAAAATAAACGGAGGTAAACACTATGGTTTCACTTATTATCGGCAACAAAGGTTCCGGCAAAACAAAAAAACTCATTTCTCTTATCAATGAGGCTGTTGACAAATCAAACGGAACAGTCGTTTGTATTGAGAAATCACCATTACTTACTTACGAGGTAACTCACAAAGCAAGACTTATTGAAACAGAAAGATATGGTGTTGAGGGTGTAGATGCTTTCTATGGTATGATTTGTGGCATCATCGCTCAGGACCACGATATCACAGAAATTTTTGTTGATGCTACATTCAAAATTGTAGGCAGAGATTACGAAGCATTTGCAGACCTTATTAAAAAGGTTAGCGATATTTCAAAGCTTTCAGAAACAGATTTTGTTTTCACAGTTTCAGAAGATGAAGATAAGCTTCCTGCAAGACTCTTTGAATATGCACAAAAAGCTTAATTGTGATTCGCCTATCCCAAAAAGATAGGCGGATTTTTTTGAAAAAGTTTATAGATTTTTAAATTAGATATTGACAAACCTATATTATTTTAATATAATATCTAGGCGTATTGAGAGGTAGTTAAATGATAATTGAACTTGAATCTATATTTAATACGGATGGTTCGTCTTATCCGTTTGATTACGAACTTTCGCTTTCACACATTGAGGTTTCGGGTGATACACCAATTAAATCACCTGTAAAAGTAAAAGGTGTTGTGAGAAATAATACAGGCATAGTAACGCTTGACGCCAGTGTCGAGCTTAAGTATTCCGCTCAATGTGACCGCTGTGCCGAAGAAGCTGAGAAAATTTTCAATTATGATTTTTCTCACAATTTAATTACATCTTTAAGCAACGAAGATAATGACGATTTTCTTGTTGTGAGCGATATGCGTCTTGATTTAGACGAGCTTATCGAGGAAGATGTCAATTTAGAATTACCCACAAAATTCCTTTGTAAGGACGAATGTAAGGGAGTTTGCTCTATGTGTGGTAAAAATCTTAACAAAGACCAATGTGACTGTAAGAAGCCAATAGACCCGCGTCTTGAAGGTTTGCTTCAGTTTTTGGAATAAATCAGTTAATTAATAAATATTTATTGTTAAATTATAAGGAGGAAACTTAAAATGGCAGTACCAAAGAGAAGAGTTTCAAAAGCAAGAAGAGACAAAAGAAGATCAAATGTATGGAAAATGGATGCTCCACAGCTTATGAAATGCCCACAATGTGGTGAATACAAGAGAGCACACAGACTTTGCACAGCTTGTGGCTATTACAATGGCAAACAAGTAGTAGTTGTTGAGAAATAATTACTGTGTAATTCTATAAATGCTTTCAAGGGGCGGTGAGAAATATCTCTCCGCCCTATTGGAGTTTTGAAAGAGGTGAGTAAAATGTCGGTAAAAGTGATTGGTGTTTCAGAAAATTCGTATGCAGAAAAAGCAGGGGTTTTAAGTAATGATGAGGTAATATCAATAAACGGCAGAGAAATTACCGATGTTTTAGATTATCGCTTTGCAATTCAGGCAAAAAAGCTTTCAATCACCTTAAAACGCGGGTTAGAAAATTTAACGGTTAACATAAGAAAAAGCAGTGAATTTTCAGACATTGGCTTAGAATTTCAGACCTACCTTATGGACAAGCATCACTCTTGCAGAAATAAGTGTATTTTCTGCTTTGTTGACCAGATGCCAAAGGGTATGCGTGACACCTTGTATTTTAAAGATGATGATTCGCGTCTTTCATTCCTTTTCGGTAATTATATTACACTTACAAATCTTACTGAAAAAGAAGCAGACAGAATTTGTGAAATGCATATAAGTCCAATAAACATTTCTGTCCATACAATGAATCCCGAATTACGCGTTAAAATGATGAAGAGTAAAAATGCGGGGTACTCACTAAGATTTATAAAGAAATTCTACGATGCGGGAATTTTAATGAACACTCAGCTTGTGCTTTGCCCAGGTATAAATGATGGTGAAGAACTAAGATATTCATTAAACGAACTTTCAAAATACAGTCCATATATAAATAGTATCGCCGCAGTGCCCGTAGGTCTTACAAAATACCGTGACAATTTAGAGCAATTAAATACTTACACAAAAGAGACTGCTAACAAAGTAGTTGATATAATCGACGAATTTAATGCACATTATTCGTTCTTTAATGATGGTAAAGTTTTAGCATTTGCTTCAGATGAATTTTATCTTTTAGCAGAGCGCGATTTCCCAGATGAATCTTATTATGGTGAATATAGCCAGCTCGATAATGGTGTTGGTATGTGCACACTTTTGAAAAGTGAATTTTTAAGTGCTTTAGATGATACACAGTCATTGGATATTAATCGCGAAATAACATTGGTTACTGGCGAGTCTGCTTATTCACTTTTATGTGAATTAACTAAAAAAGCAGAGGAAAAATTTCACGGCTTAAAGGTTAGTGTAGTGAAAATCACTAATGAATTCTTTGGCACAACAGTTACTGTTGCAGGGCTTCTGACAGGTCAGGATTTAATAGCACAATTAAAAAATATTGACCTTAAAGATGAACTTTTAATTCCAAGAGTTTCTTTGAGAAAAGAGGGTGACAAATTTCTTGATGATATAACTCTCGAAGAACTTTCAAGGATTTTAAATGTAAAAATTACCCCAGTAGAAAATGATGGATATAAATTATTAGAAAATCTTTTAGGAGGTGCATAAAATGGCACAACCAGTAGTTGCAATTGTAGGTAGACCAAATGTTGGTAAAAGTACACTTTTTAATAAGCTTACTGGCAAAAGACTTGCTATTGTAGATAATACACCTGGTGTTACACGAGACCGAATTTTCGGTGAATGTGAATGGCTAGGTCATAAAATGATGCTTGTTGATACAGGTGGTATTGAGCCGTATTCAGATGATATAATTCTCTCACAAATGCGTCGTCAGGCGCAGCTTGCAATTGATAGTGCAAATGTAATTATATTTGTTACTGATGTGCGTGATGGTGTTGTCGCAACTGATAGTGAGGTTGCCTCAATGCTCCAGAAAAGCGGTAAACCAGTAGTGCTTTGTGTTAATAAGTGCGACAAAATAGGTGAGCCACCAGCTGATATTTATGAATTTTACAATTTGGGTATCGGTGACCCGTTCCCAGTGTCATCAGTTCACGGTCACGGCACGGGCGATTTGCTCGACGAGGTTATTAAGCACTTCCCAGAGGAATATTTAAGAGATGGTGAAGATGAGGACGACTATATAAAAGTTGCTTTAATTGGTAAACCAAATGTTGGTAAATCTTCACTCGTTAATAAAATTATAGGCGAAGACAGAATGATTGTTTCAGATATTGCTGGTACAACCCGTGATGCAACAGACAGCTTTGTTCAGAACGATTATGGTAAGTTTATGTTTATAGATACTGCGGGTCTTCGTAGAAAATCTAAGGTAGACGATGCGGTTGAACGCTATAGCGTTTTAAGAACCGATATGGCAGTAGAAAGAGCCAATGTCTGCGTAATTATGATTGATGCCTTAGAGGGCTTTACCGAGCAGGACAGCAAGGTTGCTGGCAGAGCGTTAGAGCAGGGCAAGGGTTGCATTATTGCTGTTAATAAGTGGGATGCTTACGAAAAAGATGGTACCACAATGGACTCATATCGTAAAAAGCTTATGAATGATTTTTCGTTTATGTCATTTGCACCTATTATTTTCATTTCTGCAAAAACAGGTCAGAGATTAGAACGACTCTATGAGCTTATTAAGTTTGTAGATACGCAAAACGCAATGCGTGTTAAAACAGGTCAGTTAAACGAAATATTGGCGGCTGCTACTTTAAGAGTGCAACCACCAACAGATAAAGGTAAACGCCTTAAAATTTATTATATGACTCAGGCTTCAACACGCCCACCAACATTTGTCTGCTTCGTGAATAATGCCGAGCTTTTCCATTATAGCTATCAGCGTTATCTCGAAAACCAGATTCGCGAAGTTTACGGACTTGAAGGCACACCAGTGAGGTTTGTAATACGCGAAAGAGGAGAGAAGAAGTTTTAATTCGGAATGTGTAATGCGTAATTCGGAATTATCGGAACTGCGTTGGCAAATTGAATGCAGAATTCAGAGTGCAGAATGCAGAATTTCGGAAGGCTTCGCCTTGATTAGAAAAAATCGGGGGACGGTTAGCGTGAAAGTCTACCATATATAGAAACGAGTTTTTAAAAACACAATATATATAATTGGTAGCTTTCATTAGCTGTATGTGATTTTTGCGACATCATGCGGTGTTCCGTGTCTTGATAGTTCTAAACTCCTTGATTATCAACGGTTTTCACACATTTTAAAATCAAAATCAGCAAAAAATCAGAGGTATTTATTTAAAAAATTACCTCTGATTTTTACTTTTAATTGAGTTACTTATACTTGAATAAATAACAACAGGAAACGGAGAGCATTTTCTCTGTTTCCTGTTCCCTATTTTTTGATTTTTAACGATTTGCTAACAACTATCAACTAACGACTAATAGCTAAATTCTAGCCCCTACTTTCAACTCCGCCAACTCATTTCTATGCGGAAAGTCGTTTGAGAAAATGTGGTTTATAAAAGATGAATTGAGGTTATATTTTCTAGGTACACCATAAATTGACCAGTCACTTTCGTAAATGAGGTTGTTTTGCTCAAATACCTGTAAGCATTTCTGGTAATTGTTTGAGACTGTGTGAGAAAGACTATTTTTGTCTTCCCAGTTAATAATATCCTGTACTTGCTGACTGTTTGAAGATTTACTGCCAAGAACAGTAGTACCTTCGTCAATTAAGTAAGCAGTAAATAATTTGAGCGTTGTGCTTAATTCGTCATTGTACCACATATCTTCAAATATTTCAGCACTTAAAATTCTGTGGTTTTTAACACAAGCGGTGAGTACAGGTAAAAGCTCGTCAGTCATTTTAGCCCATTTTCTGAATGTAATAATGTCAATTTTTAAAACGCCCTCGTGGTATCTTGCATAACCAATTGTTGCAAGTAATTTAAACGCGTTTTCTACATCGACATCATAAATCTCTTCTTCTATAAGCCAGTCTTCAATTGTTTTTTTGCTAACCTCCAAAACCTGATTTGCAAGTATGTAGTAAAGCACAATCATTTCATCATCAGTTGACACATCAATCTGCTCAAAGGCTGGGTTAGAAGAAATAAGTGTAGGTGAAGATTTCGTTGTTATTCTGCTGACGGTTACTGTATATTTGTTAATAAATGCGTTCATAGCGTTTGTTGCTATTGTAAGGCTTGGGGGAATGATATCCAATGAGCCCTGAACCGCATCGTAGATATAAGCGATATCTTCACTAACATCTAATTTGAATACTCTGTAAACATCCTTTAAAAATCCATAAATCATATTTTGAGTAATATCTGGGAGCATTACAGGCAAAAGTAATGCGTTTTCATCAAAAACAAACGCACCTGTTATGTTTGTGCAGAATACACTCTCTAAAAATTTAAGAGATAATATAGGAATGTTAACACAGCTACATTTAATCATTGCGTTAATTTCATCAATATTGTTGATTTTACCATCATTTGAGGGGAGAGCACAAAGATAGATAAAATCCTTAGGAATGCCCATACTCTGAAAATAATCCGAAAGAAGATTGGCAATATTTTCGTCATTTGTATGGTACGCAATGAAAATTTTAAATCGTTGTTCCATAAAAAAGTAATCCTTTCACACCAAAAGACTCTAACATAGATTATATTATTCTTTTTTACAATAATCAATAAGATTTTTGTTTTGCTTTAATTTTTCGTGAAATGTCATAATGAAAACAAGGGTATTTTAGACGATTTGCTACCAAAAAATGTTAACTTTTTGACAAGCAAATTTTTATTGTGAAAAAGGTAAAATTTTACGGAAAAGTTTTGTCTATTTAGAATTATTGACAGTAAAATGTAAGTGTTGTATAATCGGTTTAATAGTGTATTATGATAATCTATGCACTTTAATTAATACTATATTGAGGTAAAATATAGCTGTTGAAAGGTAGGTTCTAAAATGGCTTCTAAATTACACGGAATAAAAGTTGTTGGCAGAAAATCTACTGTTGGTATGCCTTCAGTCAGAATGCCTGTTCCCGCAACTGTTACTATTCCGACATCAATGCACATCGGTAAGCCTGTTACTCCAGTTGTAAAGGTAGGAGATGAAGTAAAGGTTGGTACTCTTATTGCAGAAGATGCTAATGCACTTTCTGCACCTGTTTATTCAAGTGTTTCAGGTAAGGTATCAAAAATTACAGAGATTACTGTTTCGACAGGTAATGTTGTACAAGCAATCGTTATTCAGTCTGATGGTGAAATGACTGTTGACGAAAATGTTAAAAAGCCTGAAATTAAATCAAAAGAAGATTTAGTGACTGCTATTAAAAATAGTGGTATGGTCGGCTTAGGTGGAGCAGGTTTCCCAACCTATGCAAAATTCACCACAGACAAAAAGATAGAAACTCTTGTAATCAATGGTGCAGAGTGTGAGCCATATATCACAAGTGACTCTACAACAATGGTAGAACGTGCTGATGAAATGCAGGTTGCTATTGAATATATCGTTAAATACTTCAATGTGAAAGAAGTTATTCTCGGTATTGAAAAAGGGAAAGATGCAGCAATTCAAAAGATGAAAGAGTTAGCTTCAAAAATCCCTAATATGCAAGTTAAGGTTTTACCAAAAATCTATCCACAGGGTGGCGAAAAAGTTTTAGTTTACCACTCTACAGGTAAAATTATTGGTGCTGGTGAATTACCAATAGATGTCGGTTGTGTTGTAGTTAACTGTACAACAATGGCTGGTATAGGTCGTTTCATTTCTACAGGTATGCCATTAGTTGAAAAATGTATTACAGTTGATGGCGGTGCGGTAAAAGAGCCTAAAAATGTTATTGTACCAATTGGTGTTGCATTAAAAGATGTGTTCGATTTCTGTGGTGGCTTTAAAGAAGAACCGTTCTCAGTTCTTTATGGAGGACCTATGATGGGAATTTCAATTCCTGATATAAATCTTCCTGTTATTAAGCAGACAAATGCAATTTTAGCACTTACTAAAAAAGAAACAAATATACCAAAGGAAACTAACTGCATCCGTTGCGGTGCTTGTGTTACAAATTGTCCGTTTGGTATTACAGCACCTAATATTATGAAAGCATATAAAAATAAAGATGTTGAAACAGCTATAAAAGCTGGTGCAGAGCTTTGTATGGAATGTGGTTGTTGTTCATACAACTGTCCTGCAAACAGACCACTTGTTCAGACAAATAAATTGGCTAAAGCTATGATTCGTGAATATAAAGCAAAGGAGGCAAATAAATAATGGAAAATAAACTTCATATTTCTGTGTCTCCTCATATTCACAGTAAAAGAACAACACAAAAGGTAATGCTCGATGTTTTAATTGCACTTTTACCTACAACTATTGCTGGTGTTGTGATTTTTGGACTTCAATCATTGGCAGTTGTAGCTGTTTGTGTTGGCGTAGCAGTTCTTTCAGAATTCCTTTTTACAAAAATAGTTAAAAAGCCACAAACCATAAGCGATTTAAGTGCCGCAGTTACAGGCTTACTTTTAGCTTTAAATCTTCCAGCTAATGTTCCATTGTGGCAAGCTGGCGTTGGTTCACTTTTCGCAATTATTATTGTTAAATGTATTTTCGGCGGTATTGGTCGTAATGTTGTAAACCCTGCAATTACTGGTAGAGTGTTTATGCTTATTGCATTCACATCACTTACCCAAGCAGCTTTCCCACTTGACTCTACAGCAGGGGCTACACCACTTGTAACTTTAGCAGAAGGTAATACAGTAGAGTTACAGGATTTGCTCTTAGGAACTACAGGCGGTGCAATTGGTGAAACCTGTGCAGTGGCACTCATTATCGGTGGTATCTATCTTTTAATAAAAAGGGTTATCACATGGCACATTCCTGTTGCATTTATAGGAACAACATTCCTTTTCAGTTTAGCAGTTCATGATTTTGATGTAATGTTAGCTTTAAGCCTTGTGCTTTCAGGTGGACTTCTTTTAGGTGCTATTTTTATGGCAACTGATTATGTTACATCACCAACAACACCACTCGGTAAGATTATCTTTGGTATTGGTGCAGGTTTAATTACAGTATTAATTCGCGAATGGGGTATTTATCCAGAAGGCGTTTCATTCGCTATACTTATCATGAATATCCTCAATCCATATATTGATATGTTAACTGCTCGTAAATTGTTTGGGGGTGCGAAGAAATGAAACATTTTAAAAGTGTAATAGCTTTGACAGCTATTTGTGCCGCAATTTCTTTGCTTCTTGCATTAACCAACTCAATTACAGCTCCTCTTATCGAGAAGAACGCAGCCGCAGAAGCAAATGCAGCACTTCTTATTGTTCACCCTGATGGTGGCGATTTCACACAGTTGGATTTATCATCCTACGAATTGCCAGCAACAGTACAGGAAGCTTATTCAGCGAGCAACGGTGGTTATGTTGTGAAGCTTCTCACTTCTGGTTATGGTGCAAATATGGTGCTTATGTGCGGTATTGACGGTGCTGGTACTGTTACAGGTGCAACCTGCCTTTCAAGTAGCGAAACTTTAGGTTATGAAAAAACTTATGGTGATACTCTTAAAGGCAAGACAACAGATGATATTGATGCAGTTGAAACAATTTCAGGTGCAACAATGACAACTTCTGGCTATAAGAATGCAGTTAAAGATGCTCTTAATGCAACAATCATTCTCGGTGGTGGTTCAGTAGATATTCGTACAGAAGAAGAAATTCTTAACGATAGCTTAAGTGAAGCATTACCAGGTGCAGAGGGTAAATTCGTTTCATGGTTTATGACAGAAAGCTTAGAAAATGTTGATGCAGTTTATGAAGCAGAAAATGGTGCGGGCTTCGTACTTGTTTCAGGTGAAGAATTTATTGCAGTTGATAAAACTGGTGCAATTCTTAGCTCTGTAGCTGATGATGTAAAAGCTACTATGGAATCAAATGCACAATTAATCTTTAATTCTTCGCTTATAGAAATTGATGTTACGGGTTACAGCGACATGCCTTCACAAGTTAAGAAAGCGTATAAAACTGCAAGCGGTAACTATGTATTTGAATTAGCAGCAAATGGATTTGGTATCAATGGTGACCATTATTATAATCCATCAGGTAAACCAATTGAAATTAAAGCTTCTGCTACTGCAGATGGTAAAATTATAGCAGTTCTTACAACTGCTCAATATGAAACAGATAATATCGGTTCTGCTTGTGCTGATGCTTCATTCTATACTCAATTCAATGGCAAAACCGAAGCAGATTACAGTGATATCGAAGCAATTTCAGGTGCTACAATCACAACTAATGGTTATAAAACCGCTGTTTCAAAAGTATTCGAAGCAGTGAAAATCTTAGAGGGGGTGGCTTAAATTATGAAAAAGACTAATTACTTTAAAATCTTAATTACAGGCCTCCTCAAAGAGAACCCTGTATTCGTTCTTATTTTAGGTACTTGTCCAACACTTGCCATGTCTAACTCAGTAACAAGTGCCGTTGGTATGGGTCTTGCAGCGACTGCAGTTTTAATCTGCTCAAATGCTGTTATCTCATTACTTCGTAAAGTAATTCCTGATGCAGTTCGTATTCCTTGCTATATAGTTGTTATTGCAGGTTTCGTTACTTTAGTTGAGATGTTTATCCACGCTTATTTACCAGACCTTTATAAGAGCCTTGGTGTTTATCTTGCTCTTATTACGGTTAACTGTATCATTTTAGGTCGTGCAGAAATGTTTGCCGGTAAAAATACAGTTGGTAAATCAGTTTTAGATGGCATTGGTATGGGTCTTGGCTTTACTATAGCACTTCTCGCTATGGCAACAGTTCGTGAAGTGATTGGTGCAGGTACTTTTGCAGGTATCGAAATTCCATTTATGATTGACCATAAGGTAGAGTTCTTTGTGAAAGCACCAGGTGGCTTAATGGTTTATGGTCTTTTAATTGCACTTGTAAATGTAATTACAAAGGGCAAAGCAATAAAGAAAAAAGAGTTCAACTGTGCTGGCTGTCCATCTGCTGGTGTTTGCAACGGTGGTTGTAAGGCTAATGAAGTTAAGGAGGGTGAATAATTATGTTTAAAACATTGGTAGTTATTTTATTATCTTCTGTTTTAGTTAATAACTATGTTTTAAGACAGTTCCTTGGTATTTGCCCATTCTTAGGTGTTTCCAAAAAACTTAATCAGGCAGTTGGTATGGGTGTTGCAGTTACATTTGTTATGTTACTTGCAACTGCAGTTACATGGCCAATTCAGATTTTTGTTCTTAATAATTTAGGGCTCGAATATATGCAGACAATCGTATTTATTTTAGTTATTGCTGCATTAGTTCAGTTTGTTGAAATTTTCTTGAAGAAGTTCATTCCTGCACTTCATAAGAGCCTTGGTGTTTATTTACCACTTATTACAACAAACTGTGCGGTTTTAGGTGTTACTATCAATAATATTAAAGATAGCTACAATTTCCTTGAATCAATGGTAAGTTCATTAGGCTGTGGTCTTGGTTTTATGCTTGCAATGGTTCTCTTCTCTGGCGTTCGTTCAAGAATCGACGAGAGCGATATTCCAGAGCATTTCAAGGGTCTTCCTGCAACATTAATAGCAGCCTCTTTCGTGTCACTTGCTTTCTTCGGATTCGAAGGTATTGTTGAAAATTTATTCAAATAAGGTGGTGAGTGTAGAATGGATATTATGGCAATATTAACAGCGTTAGGCGTTGTTGCTGGTGTAGGTCTTGTATTAGGTATCGTTTTGGCACTCGCATCAAAGTTCTTTGCAGTTGACGAAGATGAAAAAGTAAAGCTCGTCCGTGAAGCGCTTCCTGGTGCCAATTGCGGTGCTTGTGGCTATACTGGTTGTGATGGTTATGCAGAAGCAGTTGCAAAGGGTGAGGCAGAGCCTAATCTCTGTATTCCGGGTGGTTCTACAACTGCTGCTCAACTTTCAATTATTTTAGGTGTTAAAATTCAGGAGCTCGAACCAAAAGTTGCCTTTGTAGCTTGCGGTGGTGACTGTGAAGCGGCTAAATCAAATGCTGTTTATGATGGTATCAAATCTTGTAAAGCGGCTTGTATGGTTTATGGTGGCCCATTTGACTGTGCATATAGCTGTGTAGGTTGTGGTGACTGTGCTGAAGTTTGTCCTGTTAATGCAATTTGTGTTCACGACGGACTTGCTCATGTTGACCCAAGAGAATGTGTAGGTTGTGGTAAATGTGTTGGTACTTGCCCTAAACACATTATTAAACTTCTTCCTAAAGATACAAAAACTGCAGTTATGTGTAGTAATGTTCAGAAGGGTGCACTTGCTCGTACAAATTGTAAAAATGCTTGTATTGGTTGTAAAAAGTGTGAGCTTAACTGTCCTGAAAAGGCAATTACAGTTGTTGATAACCTTGCAAGAATTGATTACGATAAATGTACTGGTTGTCGTTTGTGTGAACAAAACTGTCCTACTAAGTGCTTAAAACCAATTGACTTTGCTAATAATAAGATTGGTTAATATGAATGATAAGAAAAAATTTAAAAATGATATAATCCTTGTCGCTATCATTGTTTTGGTAGCGACAGTCGGATTATTTTTATTAAACATCTTTAAAATTGAGGGTTCATTTGCTGTTATAAAAATTGATGGTAAAGAAACAGAACGTTATCCGCTTTCAGTAAATACAGAGGTAGTTATTGAAACAGGGGATGATGGCAGAAATATTTTAGTTATTGCTGATAATAAAGCTTTTATGAAAGATGCTAATTGTCCTGATAAAATATGTGAAGGTCATAGCAAGATTTCATATAAAGGTGAAACAATCGTGTGCCTTCCACACAAGGTTGTAATAGAAATTGTTGCAGATGAAGCTACTGATGAATTAGATGCAGTTGTTTAATTTGTAACAGAAACGAGATTTTATGAGAAACAAAACCAGACGAATAGCACTTTTAGGTGTTTTGACTTCTGTAGCATTGGTCCTTTCTTATTTAGAAGTAATGCTACCACCAATATCTACTGCAGTTCCAGGAATTAAAATGGGGTTGCCAAATATTATAATAATTTTCTTGTTATATAAATACGGTATTAAAGAAGCGGTTACAGTCTCACTCATAAGAGTGTTTATAGTTGCTCTTCTTTTTGGTAATGTTATGACATTAGCTTATAGTGTGGCAGGAGCAGTATTAAGTCTGGCTTTAATGACGCTTTTTATGAAAATTAAATTATTTTCTCAGATTGGTGTCAGCATAATAGGTGGTATATCTCATAATCTCGGTCAAATCTTGGTTGCAATTTTCTTGTTTGATACAATACAAATAGGGTATTATATGATAGTTCTTTCAATTACTGGCACAATTGCTGGTGTTTTAATTGGAATTATCAGTTCGATACTTGTAAAAAAATTGGAAAAAGTTGTATAGTTTTTTCTAAATTTTAAAATATTGTTTATTTTTTAACAATAGTATTGACAAACTTTTGGAAATCTGTAATAATCAGTCTTAGAGTGAAAACTCTGTATGCAAGAAAAAATAAATGTTAAAGGAGAAGATTAAAATGAAAAAGATTCTCAGTCTTGCACTTGTATTAGTAATGGTATTATCAGTTGCAGCTTTAGTTGGTTGCTCAGGTGACAAAGCGCCTACTGGCGACGATGCTGCTACACTTAAATTCGGTTTAGGTGTTGTTTCAAGCTACGGCGAAGCAAAAGATGCTGATGGCGAAACAAACGGCGCTGGCGAATTTAATACAACTGCAGTTGCAGTTCTTCTTGATGCTGAAGGCAAAATTGCTGCTATCGACCTTGATACAGCACAAATCAAAACTGCTTGGACTTCAGCTGGTAAAAACATTGCAGTTGAAGATTTAAGAACAAAGTATGAAAAAGGCACAGATTACGGTATGGCTGCATACGGTAAGAAACACGATGGTTCAGAAGGCAAAGCATTAGAATGGAACGAACAAGCTGATGCATTTATGGCTACTGCAAAGGGTAAAACAGTTGCAGAAGTTAAGGCATTAATGGCTGAAGATGGCTATGCACAGGGTGACCTTGCAACAGCTGGTTGCACAATTAATGTTAATGATTTTGTTTCAGCTCTCGAAAAGGCTGTTAACTCAGCTGCAGATTCCAAAGCTACAGCCGAAAATAAACTTTCAGTTGCTCTTGTAGCTGCTAACTCACATTCAAGTGCAGATGCTACAGAAGAAAAAGCTGGTCTTGCTCAGATTGATACAACAATCGCTGCTGTTGTTACAGATGCAGACGGTAAGGTTGTAGTTGCAAAAACAGACTGCGTACAGGGCAAAATGCCATTTGATGCTGCTGGTAAATCAACACTTGATGCAACAGCAGAAATCAAAACAAAGCTTGAACTCGGTACAGATTATGGTATGGCTGCATACGGTGCAAAACATGACGGTACAGAAGGTGCTGTAAAAGAATGGAACGAACAAGCTGCTGCATTTGATGCTGCTCTTGTTGGTAAAACATCTGCAGATTTCGCTGGCTTCGCTGGTGAAGATGGTTATGCAATAGGTGACCTTGCAACAGCAGGTTGCACAATGGCTATTGGTGATATGATTAAGGCTGCTACTGCTGCAACAAAATAAGTTTTAAACAACTAATTTTAGGGGGATGTTGTTTCTTGGCAACATCCCTTATTTTTGAGTATGAAGAGAAAATCGTTTTCAATATTTTTTATTTTAATATTACTTGCTTCACAACTCTCTTTCTTTACGTCTTGTAATACTGAAAAAGAAAAGCAAAAGTTTTCAGAATATTATTTTGATTATTTTGATACTGTCACAACGATTACGGGTTATACTGAGACGGAAGAGAAATTCAAAAATATTTGTGAAGAAATAAAGGCCGAACTTGATATTTATCATAAACTTTATAATATTTATTTCAGGTACGAGGGTATGAATAACCTTTGTGTTATAAATGAACTTAGTGATGGGAAACATAATGTTGTAAAGGTAGATAGAAAAATTATTGATTTATTGCTTTATTCAAAAAAAATGTATGACTTAACTGATGGTAAAATAAATGTTGCTATGGGTAGTGTACTTTCTATATGGCATAAGTACAGGAGTTTAGGGCTTTCTGACCCAGTAACAGCAGAGTTACCACCACTTGCTCTTTTAGAAGAAGCAAATAAGCATACAGATTTTAGTAAAGTAATAATAGATGAAGAAAATTCTACTGTTTTTATCTCAGACCCAAAAATGAGTCTTGATGTTGGTGCGATAGCTAAAGGCTATGCAGTAGAAAGAATAGCAGAACATTTAATGAATAAAGGTATTACAGATTTTCTTCTTAATATCGGTGGTAATGTCCGTACTATCGGTATGGGTAAAAACAATGAGCCGTGGAAAGTTGGTATTGAAAATCCTGATTTAAAAAAACAGGAGGAAATACCACATATTGAATATCTTAAATTGTCAGATATGTCACTTGTTACGAGTGGTTCTTATCAACGCTTTTATGAGGTTGATGGCAAAAGCTATCATCATATTATAGACCCAGAAACCTTATATCCCGCAGTTAAATATTTATCAGTTTCAGTTTTAACTGAAGATTCAGGCTTAGGCGATGCTCTTTCGACATCACTTTTCTTAATGGATATTGAAGAGGGTAAAAGATTAATAGCTTCTTTAGAGAATACTGAGGCTATGTGGGTTATGCCTGATGGTAAAATTAACTATTCTGAAAATTTTGAAAACTATACTTTTGAGTATAAAAAATAAAGGAGTTTTTTTAAATGAAAAAAGCAATTATTATTGGTGTAACAGCAGTCGTTGTTATTGCTGCAATTGTAATTGGTGCAGTTTTCCTTTTCTCAGCAAACAGTGCACCAAAAATGGAATTCACAGACACAGCAGATGTAATCAACAAGGTTGTTGATACTTATTCAGAAGAAAATAAATTTTTTGCAATTGGTGGCGATATGGAAGCACCGGTTGATGGTAAAGCTGGCTTAATGAAGCTTTCTGATACAGAAACAGTTAACTATATGCTTCATACAAATGATGAATTATTATCTCAGGTTGATGAGGTTGCTTCTTTTGTTCACGCTATGAACGCAAATACATTCACAAGCGGTGCATTTAAACTTAAAGATGCTACTGGTGCTGAAGCTTTTACAACATCGCTTAAAGACAGTGTTTTAGCAACACAATGGATGTGTGGTGTTCCTGAAAAAATAGTTGTTTTCACAGTTAATGGTGGTGACTATGTAGTTTACGCAGTAGGTAATGGTGAAGCAGTTGAATACTTCAAAACACAGTTCACAACTGTAATGGGTGAAAGTGCAGTTCTCGTAACTGACGAAGCAGTTGCATAATTGATTTAATAAGAAATAATACACTTTGGATAGGGGTTAAGAAATGCTTTTTTCAAGCATACCATTTTTATATTACTTTCTGCCAAGTGTACTGATACTTTTTCTTTTAGCTCCAAAAAAACTTAAGAACACAGTTTTACTTATAAGTAGCTTGGTGTTCTATGGTTGGGGAGAGCCTAAATATGTAATAATGATGGTAGCCTCAATTATAATCGGTTTTATTTCCGGATTACTAATTGAGGCTACAAATGAAAAATCTAAAAAGAAATTGATATTAACTATAAATTTGATAATAAATTTAGGTTTTTTAGGTTTTTTCAAATATTCCAACTTTTTTATTGAAAACTTTAATAATTTAACTGGTCTTTCGCTAAATTTATTAAATGTAGCACTTCCTATAGGTATCAGTTTTTACACTTTCCAGATTTTAAGTTATGCAGTAGATGTTTATCGTGGTACTGTAAAAGCACAGAAAAATTTAATAAATCTTGCAACCTATATTACAATGTTTCCTCAGCTTATTGCGGGTCCTATTGTAAGATATACTGATGTAGTCGAGTCGTTAGATGAAAGAACAATCAGTTTTGAAAAAATAAGTTACGGAGTAAGACGATTTATTGTAGGTCTTTCAAAAAAAGTTCTTCTTGCAAATGCATTAGGTGAGCTTTGTGTTACTTTTAAAGCGTCAGAAGATAAATCCCTTTTATTCTATTGGCTTTATGCTATAAGCTTCTGTTTACAGGTTTACTTTGACTTTTCGGGCTATTCCGATATGGCAATAGGTCTTGGTAAAATTCTGGGCTTTGAATTTATGGAGAACTTTAATTTCCCATTTATATCTAAAAGTGTTGCAGAATTCTGGAGAAGATGGCATATATCTCTCGGGTCTTGGTTCAGAGATTATGTCTACATTCCTCTTGGTGGAAATAGAGTAAAAAAATCAAGATGGATTTTCAATATTCTTGTTGTGTGGTTTTTAACTGGTTTTTGGCATGGAGCAGCGTGGAATTTTATTATATGGGGCTTATATTTTGTAATCTTTTTGGTTTTAGAAAAAACAGTTATAGGCAAATTTATTACAAAAACCCCTGTTTTAAATAGAGTGTATACATTGTTCTTTATAATTATAAGCTTTGTTATATTTGATGCAGTAAATATGGGAGAAGCCTTCACTTATATTAAGGCTATGCTAGGCTTCTCAGGTGTTCCACTTGTTTCAACTGAGTTTATTTACTATCTTAAAGAATACGCTGTGATTCTTGCTTTAGGTATAGTTGGTGCTACACCGCTTGTAAAAAAAGTTGCAACAAATTTAACCGAAATAAACGGTGTTAAAGTTGTAGTTGGTATTTTAGAACCGATTATTCTTATCGTTTTACTTGTTTTGGTAACTGCATATTTAGTTGACGGCTCTTTTAATCCGTTCTTGTATTTCAGATTTTAGGAGGTGGCAGTATGAAGAAAATTTTAAATATAGTTACAAGTGTATTTGTGTTAGGCTTTATATTGGCACTTTCCGTTTTTGCCTGGGTTAAACCAGTAGATGATATTTCTAATACCGAAAGGCGAGAACTTGCAAAATTCCCTGAATTGAGTTTTAATACACTCGTTTCAGGCGGTTTTATGAAGAATTTTGAAAATTATACGCTGGACCAGTTTCCATTAAGAGAGCTTTTCAGAACAATTAAGGCACAAAGTGAGTTAGGTGTATTCAATAAAAAATCTAATAACGATATTATTGAAAAAGATGGATATATAACAAAAATTGAATATCCATTAAATGAAAAGTCAGTTGATAATGCTGGTAAAAAATTCAAAAATGTTTATGATAAATATTTAAAGAATACAAACACAAATGTCTATTTTTCAATAATTCCAGATAAAAATTATTATCTGATAGGTGAAGATAATAACTATCTTTCTCTTGATTACGAAAAACTTGTAGCTGATATAAAAGCTCAGACAAGCTTTATGAATTATATTGATATTTTCTCAGAGCTTTCAATAGATAGTTACTATAAAACAGATAGCCATTGGCGACAAGAGAAAATCTTGCCTGTTGCCCGAAAAATAGCAGGTGAAATGGGCGTTACACTTATTAGTGAGTATGATGAAATAGCAATAGGAAAAGGTTTTGATGGCGTCTATAAAGGACAATACGCAGCTTCAAATGTCGGTTCTGATGGGATTTCTATCTTAGTAAATGATATAATATATGAAGCAGAAGTTTTCGACCATCAGAATCAGAAAAATACACCTGTTTATGATGAATCAAAATGCCAAGGGCGTGACCCATACGAAGCATATCTTGGTGGTCCATTATCACTTATTACTATCGAAAATAAAAATGCAACTACTAATAAAGAACTCATTATGTTCCGTGACTCATTCGGCAGTAGCTTAGCACCGCTTTTTATTGAGGGATATAAAAAAATAACACTTATTGATATCCGTTATATGCATCCTAATATGATAGAAAAATTTGTTGAATTTAATAATCAAGATGTATTATTTATTTACAGTACGTCGGTGCTTAATAATAGTGAAACATTAAAATAACAAAAACGCTAAAGACAAAAATCTTTAGCGTTTTTTGTTTTATTGTAAATCACTGTCTTTAGGGTTGTGCATTGCTATTTTTCCTTGGTCCATTAATTCTTGTTCTTTCTTTTTGGAACGTTTAATCCAGTAAATTGTAAAGAATATTGCACCACCGAGAATAGCAGCAATAAGAATTACGTAAATAATAACTTTTAATACAGAAAGCACTTTTGATTTACCTTCACCATTGTCATCAGCGGTTTGTTCTTCGCCAACAATAACTGTTGTTGGGCCATCAGCACCGCCAATGATGCCTACAGAAGAATTATCCTGTTGATGAATCTGTGTTGGTTGCTGTTGTTGGATTTGATTTTGCTGTTGATTTTGTTCAGGTGTAACTATCGAGTTAACCGATGCTGGTACAGATGGGTTCTGACTAGCATTAGTAACGGGTAAATCTTGTTCTGGAACAGTATTACCACCACCGAAAACAGTAGTTTCATTATCAACTACAATACAGAATGTAACTCCTGTATTTTCTGTGAAATTCTTAAGGGAAGCATTAACAGTATCTTCTGTGAATTCACAATTAGAGTAGTTGTAAACTTTAGATTCTGCAACCACGCTTCTGTCTGCTTGTGATTTATACGGCGTATCTAAACCGAGTTCAACAACCGCAGAAGACATTTTGTCTACTACATTTGCCAAGTTACTACCTAAAGAATAACCATGATAGTCACTTATTGAGTTTGTCATAGCATCACCTAAGGTAGTTTGCTCATTACCAAATAAATCAGTAACCTCATACCTTAAATTGTCGCCAACCCAGGCAATAGTGTAATAACCATCATTTGCATCAGTTGTTAAGAATACAACTAAAATATTATCCTCATAACAAGTTGTTTCACCGAAGATTTCCTTATACTTGTTGTTGGTGTATTCTTGGAATAATGATTCAGAATATTCACCAGCATTATAATCATCATAAACTTGCTCTTCATTATATGTGGTATCATATTTGAAATCATCTATCCATTCTCTTACGTCAGAGCCGTTAATCCCAAATACGTATTTGAAAATACCGAAAAGCATTACTAAAACAATGATGAATGCTAAGAATGTAGATAAAATTCCGCCACCACCGTGATGATGGTGATGGTGACCACCGCCATAGTATCCACCACCGTGGAAGAATGGTCTGTGATGTCTTGGGGGTGGTGGGGGATGATGTCCGCCATGGAAACCACCGCCGTGATGTCCGCCTCCGAAGCCACCGCGTGAACCTCCACCGAAGCCACCGCCGCCGCCACTTGGGCCACGGGAACCTCCGCTGAAACCTCCTCTGGAGCCACCGCCTCCACCGCGTGAGCCTCCACCAAATCCGCCACCTCTTGAGCCGCCGCCTGGACCTGCCATAAAATCACTCTCTTTCAAAAACTAATATTTTATTTTTAATATAGCATTTTTTTACAAAACCTGCAACTATATTTTTATTAAAACTCTAAAAATGCTTTGTTCGCGTCAATTTCTCCACCAGTCATAATTTCGTGAGAAGCGTTACGTATATGTGTAACTATTCTTATAATGTTTTTGTTCTTAATTCTCAATTTTTTTACTATTCTTAATGGTAATGAAAGGGCAGAGGTGAAAACATTATAATAAGGCGTACCTGGTTCGTGTTTTTCAATTGAACCATCTAAAATAGAATGAAACGCTGAGAAAATCATATCTGTCAACTGAACATTTTTAAGTTGTTTTGCATCTTTTTTAGGTATTGCCTTACCAAAAGTTAAAAGATTGATTATAAAAGCGGTTCTGTAAACAGAAATCTCTGCAATTACCTTTATAAGTTCACCTAAGAAAAGCCATAAATTTCTTGCCTTTTTACCAGGTATACCAATTGCTACAAGTAGTGTAACAAATTCAAGCTTTCTGTTGTTTCTTGCTGCATCAAAAACATTTTTAAAAAGAAATGTTGCATGGTTTTTTAGGTGGTCATTAGTATAAATTTGGCCGTTGTATTCATATTGCTTTAAGTGCACAGTTTTTGTGTCAATGCCATTTTCTGTAACAGTACAATAAACAATAGGAGCAGGGTAGCCACCAATTGAACCAACATTGAATTCATAAAAATGATTGCCGTTATCATTGGTTAATTTTCTTATGTGATGCATGTGTGAGTGTCCTGTGAACATAAAAGAAAGACCAATGTCTGCAAAATCACGACACATTTTTTCTTTTCTTTCAACGGCACCCTTACCATTGATAACTTTATCGAGTTCAGTAAGAAATACATGGTGATGCTGCATGCCAAAAACTAAATCACCACGCTCTTTTGCGTTTTTTACCTCTTTTTTTATCCAGTCAAAGTGTTCTTTACTGTAACCTGAACCACCATTTCCATCCTGATCATCATCTAAACAAAAAACTGAAATACCATCCACAGGGTTTACTACATAAGATGCTTTATGTTGATGGGTAAAAAATTCACTTATTGCTTCTTCTGGACCAAAATCTTTATAGAAATCTCTTAATTCTTCTGGCTTTAAAGTTTCAACATCGTGATAAACCTTTGAACCCTCAAATCTTCTTGGGTTACCATCACAACACCAGTCGTGAGTAGCAGTAATCACATAAACAGGTTTAGTTTTTTTGAATTCATAAAGTAAGTGGCGCATTTCCTCATGGGAAACACGCTCACCATCATTAGAAAGGTCACCTGCAATAAGCAAAAATTCAGCATCTGAATTTTTTATTTCTTCTAAAGCAGCCGAAATCACACCCTTGGAGTGAGCAAGCATTTTCTGGTCAGAATTTGCTCTCATAGTGTAAGCAATTCCAGAGTTGCCCAATTTTTCAGAGTAGTAATGAGGGTCTGCTATAACTGCAAATTTAACTTCTTTTTTCATATTTTTTACCACACTATATTAAATGTGTCACCTTTTCTTGTGTATTTCATAGGGTCTGTAATCTGCTTTTTTACTTCCTCTTTCAAACCTTTTTCAAAAGCGTTAGCCATTTTTCTGTTAGGAAGCTCAATTGTCATATCAAGCTTAATAAATTGTGGAATACCGATATGTAAAAATTTAAAGCCAGTGAGCCACCAGTGTTTTTCAGGACCACGGGTAAATACAAGTTCGTCCATATTATAAAAATCGAAAGCCATTGTAAGCATTTCTTCATCTGTTACACAGTCATAATGCTCCATAACTCTGTCTGCGGGTTTGTTATAGAAACCGATTTCTGCACCAGCAGTAATGCCGTACTGACCTTTCCAGATTTCCATCATCCAATCCTTGTTGTCATAATTGAAATAGATTTTAGAGGTTGAATAAACCATACCAACCATTGGTGCAGCTGTATCATAAACACTGTTAAAACCAAAGTTTCTTTGCCACGAGTCTAATTGTGTAAAATAAACATCCTGAACAGGGTCATAGTCAAAGCCTGCAGTAACAAGAATTTTTCTTGCGGTAGACTCGTCTTGTGTGTTAAAAAGAGCATCCTGAACATTAGCAAGATGATCGCCATCTTCAAATGTATTAATAGTTGTTGTTTCAGTTGGTGCAGTTGTGGGTTTTTCAGGTTTCTTTTCTGTTGTAGTAGTTGTGTCAGAATTTGAGACTGAATTACCACCTTGTTGAGTGGCTGGTGTAGTAGTAGATGCGGTTGTAGTTGTCATATCAGGGTTAGATATAACCGCGGAATATGTAATATCTTCACTATAATAAGTGTCAGTGTAAATTACATCATTAGCTGGTGGTGTAGTAGGCTGAACTGTACCAGCACCATTATTAATTGTACCCATAGCACCAAGTAATCCACAACCGGAGCAACAAGTAACAAGCATAAGAATAACTGCAGTTAATTTTATAAAATTACTATATTTTTTCATATTTCCTTCTCCACAATTAATATATTAAATTATATACTTTGTCATAATACCATATTTCCCTGGTTTTGTCATTAGCTTTTTAGAAAAATAATAATTAATTAACATTTAATAGTATTTATTAAACGAAAAAGAAGCCCATCATTTAAAGTTGATATTAAACAACTTTAAATGATGGGGATATTCATATTTTTCTAATTCCTAATTCCTAATTCCTATTTCATCCCATATACTCAACTATTCCACCAAACTCGTCCATCATTGCCATAATGATATAAAGTCTTGGAATATGGAAAGGACCTTTGAAAATATTACCCTTTAAGGTAGTGGAAACTGTGTTGTCATAGTGAAGATAGCCGTACCATTCACCACTTTCATTGTCAACGAAATATTTTTCACAATATTCTTTAAATTCTTCGTAAAGCTTTAAGTATTTCTCTTCCTTAAATACTGTGTAGGCGAGTCTTAAAGCAATCATTGTTTCATATTGTGGCCACCAAAGCTTCATATCCCATTCGAGCTGAACAGGTGGTTTGCCGTCTAAGTCTGTAAATGCAATTATACCGCCGTGAGTTTTATCAATACCAAGTGGTAATGTGATATCAATGATTCTCTTTGCGGCACTGATTGCTTCGTCATTTTTTGTTACAATACCCTCTGCAAGAATAAACCATGCTGCTTCGAGTGAATGACCAGGGTTCACAATTCTGCCGTTAGGTGAGTCAACAAATTTACCATCAATGCTAACACTTTCAAGTAAAGCTCTTTCTGTCAAATAACCGCCATGTAAAATCTCGTCAAGGCATTCTTTTGCAATAGCGTTGTATTTGTCGTAAAGACCAGGGACACTTCTCATTACCTGAGCAGTTGCAAGCATAATCATAACGGGTGATAGTGCTTTAGTTTTTAAATTTTCTGGATTGATTTTGGGTGGGTTTTTTCTTACGCCTTTAAAACATTCGTAAGCTACAGCAAAATATTTTTCTGCTGACTCTAAAACTTCTTTGTCACCAGTTGCCTTGTAAAGTTCAGCACAACCGATTGCCGCAAATGTTTCAGAAAAATAATATCTTCTTTTCTGTAATTCTCTGCCGTCTTTTGTAACTGTGAAGAACATTCTTCCATCTGTGTCAGTACATTTTGGGAAGAATTTATAAATATTTTTAGCTGCTTTTAAATACTCTTCGTTTTTTTCAATGCAGTTGTACGCTTTTGAAAATACCCACAAAGCTCTGCCCTGAAACCAAACACTTTTGTCTGTACCATAAATGTTGCCATCTTTGTCGAGACAAGTGTAAATACCACCATTTTCATAATCAATAGCATCCTTTAGCCAGAAAGGTAAGATGTTGCTTACTAAATCATTTTTAAAATTCATTTTAAACACTCCTTATTACAATATCAGCATTTTCTTCTATTTTAAATTCATTAAAATATTTGTTTTCAAGTGGAATCCACTCATTAATGAATCGCTTTAGCATTTCTTCGCCATTACGCTTTAAAATTCTTTCTTTTTGTTTTTCGTCATCAATTTTTAAAAAGATTTTATAATCAGCATAATTCTCGAAATATGGGTGACAAGAATAAGCACCCTCAACAATTACAACCTGTTTGTTCATTAAAAATCTGTTTTCTTTCAAAGTACCACTCTGACAGTCAAAAGCTTTATAAGAAATAACTTTTGGCTTTTTTAAATTATCAATTACCTCGTCTTTTAATCTTTCGTAGTGAATGTTACCTCCAGCTTCATTGAGGCGTTCTTTGGTTCTTAATTCAGGTGGCAAGAAAAAATCATCGCAGTGTACTGTTTCGGCATTTAAAAGCTTAGCTAAATTATTGGCTAAAGTAGTTTTACCAGAGGCAGAATTGCCATCAATACTTATAACAATATGCTTTTTACTGAAATCAGCGTTTCTCAAGCCGATAATAGCTTCAACAAGGGACATATATTTTTTGCTTATAACTCTATATGCAGGAGAATAGTGCTTTTTATAAATTTCACTATGACTGACAGGCTTAAAACCGCTTTTTGCAAAGGCGTTAGTTTCATCGCGAACTCTCTGAATATCAAAAGGGATTTCATCATTTTGTGCCATAACAACTAAAAGCCCGAATTTAACAACCAGTTTTTCATTTGTACCACCAAAATCATTCGCTGATTTGACTATTATTTTATTTATGTAATTCAAATTGGTTTCAGGTGGTATTGCTTTTAAATTAAGCCTTACCGCGTTACAACCAATATCCTCAAAAAGACATTCGTTTTCGTCATAATTAATACTTCTGATTTCATTTGAAAGACTTTTGAAGCACTCAATTTCATTTTCAACTAGATGTTTAGGTCCAAATTCGTTCTGATAAAGCATTTTTAAAATATCCTGAAGCTCTGCTTGGGGGTATATTTTTAGGTGATCCGAAATAATTTCTTTTAATTCATCAGTCAATTTGTAACACCTCTTTTTTCGATGTTCTTTAAATTTAATTTAAATTCTTTGTGTATCCAGACAAATGATAATATCCAGGCACCTAAGACTGCGACAACTAAATCAATTCTTCCCATAGGAATAGCGGTTGTAATACTGAAAAATAAAGGTGCATCAATATCTAAAATCAATAAAAACCAGACAATAACAATCAAAAATCTTGCAAATGGTAAAATTGTTGCTACAGACCAACAAAGACACGCTATCTGTGGTGACCATATTTTAGGGAGTTTCCACATCATAGTTGAATATTTGTCGGGGTCTCCAAAGGAAATGTAAGACAAATATCTTTTTAAATCTGTTTCATTTGTAACTGGTCTTTTGTAAGCGACAAACCCAAAATAAGCAATTGCAATATAAAAAAGAAAGGTTATCACATTAATTGTAATTAAGCCAGTCCAGCTATAGAACAAAATATTATATAAAGGATTCCCCTCAAGCTCTAAATTCGGAGTGCCTATATATGTGAAATATAAATCTAAAATTGTTACTGTTAAATAAGAAAGAGTTGCAAGAATAAAACCTTGTTTGTTGTTTGTCTTCATACAATCACCTTTATATATTCTACCATTTTTTTGCAAAAAATCAATATTCACCAAGAAATAAATTCATCATATAGTAATATTGGGAGTGAACTGTATGATTATAACCTTGTGTGAATTAAAAATCGGGGAAACAGGCGTTATTGTTAATATAGAAACAGATAAAGCTTTAAAAAAGCGTTTACAGGATATAGGTCTTATAAGGGGAAGCAAAATTAAACCTCTTCATAGTAGCCCTTGTGGTAATCCAAGAGCTTACTTGATTAAGGGTTGTGTTATAGCGTTAAGAAATTGTGATGCTGAAAAAATTCTGGTTTCAAGAGGTGGTGCGTGTGAGAAAAAATGTTAAAATTGCACTTGCTGGCAATCCGAATGTAGGCAAAAGTACAGTCTTTAATGCACTGACGGGATTAAAACAACACACAGGAAACTGGACTGGTAAAACAGTGAGCATAGCTTCTGGTGAATATAAATATAATAATGTAACCTACGAGATTGTTGATATTCCTGGTACTTATTCATTAACACCACATTCTAAAGAGGAGGCAGTTGCACGAGACTTTCTCTGCTTTGCAGACTATGATAAGGTTTTAGTTGTGTGTGATGCTACCTCTCTTGAAAGAAATCTCTACTTTGTTTATCAGCTTTTAGAGCTTCAAAAAGATGTGGTTGTATGTGTTAATCTTTTGGACGAAGCCAGAAAAAAGGGGATTGAAATAAATCTCAAATTACTCTCTTATGAATTAGGTGTTGCGGTAGTCGGTACTGAGGCACGTAACGAAAAGGGGATAGAAGAATTAAAGAACGCTCTCGAAAGTGAGGCGTGTCGAAAAAGAATATCTATTTCATACGAAAGTACTATAGAAACAGCGTTGGAATATATTTATTCAGCAATTTTTAAAATGCCTACAAAGCAGTTGAATAAGCGTTGGCTTGCTTTAAGACTTCTATTGAACGAAGAAAATTTTTGTGAAAAATTAAAGGAATATCTTGGGTTTGATTTAATTAAAAAGGAATTTGTTTTAAATGCTTTGGAAAAAGCTGATATATATTTGAATGAGAATGGAATAGACAAAGAACAACTAACGGAGCTTTTAGCAGAAAATTTATATCTTATGTCTGAAAAAACGACTGATTTAGTAACAGTTTCTAAGATAAAAACAAATATAACAAAGGATTTAAAAATTGATAAATTTATTTCAGGAAAATACACCTCATATTTTGTTTTAGCTTTAATGCTTTTCGCAATTTTTTATATTACAATTGTCGGAGCAAATATTCCATCAGAATTGTTGCTTGATTTATTCAGTAATACAGAAAACAAATTGACGATTTTATTTCAAAATATCGGAATAAATGGATTCTTAATCGAAATGCTCATAAATGGTGGCTTTCGTGTTCTGGGGTGGGTAGTGTCAGTTATGCTTCCACCAATGGCAATATTTTTCCCTCTTTTTACTATTTTAGAGGATGCAGGCGTATTGCCAAGAGTTAGCTATGTTTTAGACAGTAAATTTCAAAAAGCAAATACCTGTGGTAAACAAGCTTTGACGATTTGTATGGGCTTTGGGTGTAATTGTGTTGGCGTCACAGGGGCGAGAATTATTGACTCAAAACGCGAAAGGCTAATAGCAATTTTGACTAATAGCTTTACCCCGTGTAATGGTCGTTTTCCAGCAATAATAAAGATTATTTCAATATTTTTTATTTCACAGACACAAAATGGTAGTAGCGTTATAAGTGCCTTGGTATTATCTTTGGTTATAGTAATAAGTATAGCAATAACCTTGTTTGTTTCAAACAATCTTTCTAAAACAATTCTTAAAGGTGAGCAATCACATTATATATTAGAATTACCATCGTACAGAAAACCACAAATAACAAAAGTTATAACACACTCGCTTTTAAACAGAACACTTTTTGTTTTAGTTAGGGCAGTAGTAGTTGCTTTTCCAGCTGGAATTATAATATGGTTGTTATTAAATCTTGGTGATAGAGCAATTTTAAATTCTATAATCAGCTTCTTTACACCAATTGGCAATCTTTTAGGGCTGGATGGTGAATTATTAACCGCTTTCATTTTAGGTATTCCCGCTAATGAAATTGTTTTGCCGATAGCACTAATGACATATTCAGATAATAAAGAACTGATTTCAGTTGAAAGTGTAGAAACAATCGGTAATATTTTAATTTCAAATGGCTGGAATATTAAAACTGCTGTTTGCTTTATAATGTTTTCTGTGTTCCATTTTCCATGTGCTACAACACTTATAACAATATATAAAGAGACAAAAAGTTTGAAATATTTACTTCTTTCATTTTTGTTGCCAACCGCCTTAGGAGTCATAGTTTGTACATTTTTAAACATTATGCTTACTTTTTTTGAATGTATATTACAAAAACTTTAATATTTTAAAATAAATTTCTAAAAAAGGGTTGCTTTTTTTGTCAGTTTATGATAATATTCTCGTGCTAATGTGATATAAATACTTTAAAGAGGTGACAATAAATGAAAGAAGGACTTCATCCAAATTACGCTCCAACACAAGTAAAATGTGCTTGCGGTGCTGTTATTGAAACTGCTTCAACAAAGAGCGATATGCGTGTTGATATCTGCTCAAACTGCCATCCATTCTTCACAGGTAAACAAAAACTTGTTGATACAGGCGGACGTGTTGACAGATTCAATAAGAAATACAACCTTTCAAAATAAGTTGTATAATGTTATTGCTGAATCAGGCGGTGAGTTATCACCGCCTTTTTAGCATATATAGAAAATTTTTATAAGGGTGGTGTAATCGTGGCAGAGGTTTATAAAACATTAAAGGAATATGCAGAAACTGAATATATAATAAAAAAATCCAAATTTCTAAGCTATTCAATGCCTGTTAAAACCGAACAGGAAGCACAGGAGTTTATTTCTTCAATAAAACAAAAGCATTGGGATGCAACTCACAATGTTTACGCTTACTGTATTCGTGAGGGAAATATAAAACGCTATTCTGACGATGGTGAACCTCAGGGTACTGCGGGTATGCCAACCTTAAATGTTTTAACTCAGGAAGAAATTACCGATTGCGTAGTTGTTGTAACGCGTTATTTTGGCGGAATTCTTTTAGGTGGCGGCGGTTTAGTCAGAGCCTATTCACATTCTGCTAAGCTTGGTGTTGATGCTTCAAATGTAATAACACTTATGCCGTGGATATTATATACTGTGTCTGCTGATTATACTTTTTATAATAAATTAGACTCTTTAATCCGCGAACTAGGCGGAGTGGTGGAAAATGCTGATTTTGGTGAAAATGTTACTTTGAAATTCAGGCTTAAAAAAGAAATGGAAGAAAAGCTTTTTAAAAATTGTGCTGATTTGACTAATGGGAAAATAACACCAAATGAGTGTGGTACAGTTATAGCAGAGGGTTAAATTTAGTGTACTTATAATTTTTTTGAAAATATATAAATTTTTAAAGGGAAAAATAAAAATATAGCGTATTATAGTTTTAGGTGGTGATATTCTTGTCAGATGAAATCAGATTAAGGACTTTAGAAAGAGAAAAAAGGGAACTTTCAAAGTATGCAATGCTTTGTGCTGATACTAAGGGTAGACTCGTGTTAGAATCGGAGTGTCCTGTAAGAACTGCATATCAACGCGACCGTGACAGAATATTACACTCGTCTGCATTCAGACGCTTAAAGGACAAGACCCAAGTGTTTTTAGCACCAGACAATGTTCATTTAAGAACTCGTTTAACTCATACCTTAGAGGTTAGTCAGATTGCAAGAACAATTGCACGTTCACTTTCTTTAAATGAGGACTTAACCGAGGCAATTGCTTTAGGTCATGATTTAGGACATACGCCATTCGGTCACGCTGGCGAGAGGGCTTTAAATGAGGTTTACCCAGAGGGGTTTACACACTTTCAACAGAGTGTAAGAGTTGTTGACTGCTTAGAGCGTGATGGTAAGGGTCTTAATCTTACTGAGGAGGTTCGTGATGGTATTCTTTGCCACACAAAAGGACCTGAGGCTAAAACTCTTGAGGGTAGAATTATTAAATTAGCTGACAAAATTGCTTATATAAATCACGATATTGACGATGCCAAGCGTGCCAATGTTTTAACTGAGGATGATATTCCCTTAGAAATTCGTATGACAGTTGGTTTCAGTAAATCCGAAAGAATTAACAATTTTGTTATGTCTGTTATTGAAAATACCGAAGACGATGTTAAAATGTCAGATGAGGTACAGGAAGCCTTTAACGAGCTTCATAGTTTTATGTTTAAAAATGTTTATACAAATCCTGTTTGCAAAAGTGAAGAATTCAGAGCAGAGGATATGATTAAACAATTATATAAATATTTTTCTTTTTATCCAGATAAAATGCCAGAATTTTATTATGATATTGCTAAAAAAGAAGGCTCAGAAAGAGCTGCTTGCGATTTCATTTCTGGTATGACAGATGCGTATTCAATTAAAACCTTTACAGATTTATTTGTGCCTAAGACATGGAGTGTATAACAAAATGAAGAGAGAAAAGTAAAGAGTGAAGAGATATAATGAAAGGGGGAAGGTGAATGGCAGTAAGATTATCTGACGATTTTTTAGAGCAGATTCGCGACAGGAATGATATTGAGTCTGTAATTTCAAATTATGTTGAGTTAAAACGACGCGGTCGTAATCTCACTGGTCTTTGTCCTTTTCACAATGAAAAAACACCATCTTTCACAGTTTACCCTGAAACATCTTCATATTATTGCTTTGGTTGCCATGTTGGTGGCGATGTAATTACTTTTATAAGAAATATCGAAAATCTCGATTATATAGATGCAGTAAAGTTTTTAGCCGATAGAAGCGGTATAAAAATGCCCGATGAAAAATTTGACGATACAGTTCACGAAAAACGCAAATTAACTTATGAAGCAAACCGTGCAGCCGCTAAATTTTTTCATAACAATCTTTTCAGTGAGAGTTGTAAGCCTCAGCTACAGTATTTTATAGACCGCGGACTGTCTAAGAGTGATATTACCCGTTTTGGTTTAGGTGCTGCACCTGACGATTGGCACGCTCTTACCAATTACCTTGTTTCTCAAGGTTTTAATAGGGACGATTTAGTTCGTGCAGACCTTATCAAGCTATCTGAAAAGAATGGTAGAAAAAATTACTACGATAATTTCAGAAATAAAGTCATTTTCCCAGTTATAGATTTAAGAGGTAATGTAGTAGCCTTTGGAGGCAGAGTTTTAGATAACTCCAAGCCTAAATATATAAACACTGGTGATACCCCTGTCTATAAAAAGGGACGCGAGCTATTTGCTTTAAATCTCGCTAAAAATGGTAATAATGGTAAGCTTATTTTGTGTGAGGGATATATGGATGTTATCGCCCTTCATAAGTATGGCTTTACGAACGCTATTGCTGGTCTTGGTACGGCTCTCACGCCTGAACAGGTTACTTTAATTTCACGCTATGCCGAAGAGGTTTACCTTTGTTACGACTCAGATGAAGCTGGTCAAAAGGCTATAAGAGCTGCTTTGTCGCTGTTTTCAAAAACTGGTGTGAAGATAAAGGTTATAATATTACCTACGGGTAAGGACGAAGCTAAAGACCCTGACGAAATTTTAAGAAGACGCGGTGGTCAGGATAAATTTCAGTCGCTTATAGATAGTGCTCTTAATGCAATTGAGTATTATTTATATATAACAAAACAAAAATATAATTTGAATACTGCAGATGGCAGACAAAATTATCTTAATGAAGCTTCAAAACTTCTTTCCAGAGTTGGTGCTATTGAGCGGGATGTTTATGCTTCTAAGCTTGCAGAAGAATTAAATGTTGATAAAAACTCAATTTTAACAACGGTTAATTATAATTCAAATAAAGAAAATAGGGCAGTGAAACGCGAGGCGTTTAAAACTGCACAGAAAGAAGAAAGAGATGTTCAAAGAGCCTTCGATCCGGAAAGAGCAAAAAATTTAAGGGCGGCGAAGGCAGAGGATATAATTCTCGTTTCTTTACTTAATAATTCAGCGTTTTATAATAAGCTAAAAGGCGATTTAACCGAGGAGCTTTTTATAACGCCGTTAAATAAAAAAATACTGTCACTCATAACAGAGCGTTTGAATGAGGGGTTAAGCACAGAAATATCGCTTTTAGCACCGCATTTAACCTCAGACGAAATGAATGTAGTAGCAAGACTTTTTGCTGATACCTCACTTGTTTCAAATACTATTGATGAATGTGTGGATTGCATCAATGTTTTAAAAAGTGAGAAGAGTAAGCAGAAAAAAGAAACTCCGTCAAAGATGGGGGACCAGGAATTTTTAGATTTCTTTGCTAATTTAAAGAAATCTGAGGATGAAAAAAAGTAAATATTTTAATGCAATTAATTGTATTATTGTGAAAAGAAAGGTGTAAAAATGGAAGGATTAGACAAGAAACCACAAATTAAAGCGTTAATTGAAAAAGGTAAAGCTACTGGTAAACTTACCACTCACGAAATAGACGCCGTAATTCTCGAAATGGATTTTGATATTGAAGAGCTTGACAAGCTTTATGAAACTGTTGAGAGCAACAATATCGAAATTATCGATGACCTTGGCGATGAAATGCTTGATGCACTCTCATTCGACCTTGATGTAACCAAAAATGTTGAAGAGGAAGTGTCACCAGATGCAAAAAATGTTGCAATTGATGACCCTGTTAAAGTTTATTTGAAAGAAATTGGTCGTGTGCCACTTTTAACTCCCGAGGAAGAAATTGAACTCGCTATGAGAATCACTTCTGATGATCAAGAGGCTAAAAAGCGTCTTTCAGAAGCTAACCTCCGTCTTGTTGTTAGTATTGCAAAAAGATATGTTGGTCGTGGTATGCAGTTCTTAGACCTTATTCAAGAGGGTAATTTAGGTCTTATTAAAGCAGTTGATAAGTTCGACTATACAAAGGGCTTCAAATTTTCAACCTATGCTACTTGGTGGATTAGACAAGCTATAACTCGTGCTATTGCAGACCAGGCAAGAACAATCCGTATTCCCGTTCATATGGTTGAAACAATCAACAAGGTTAAAAAGACAAACAGTCAACTTCTCCATGAAAATGGCAGAGACCCGACCGCAGAAGAAATTGCCGCTAAGCTTGATATGCCAGTTGATAAGGTTCGTGAAATCCTTCGTGTTGCACAGGAGCCTGTTTCTCTTGAAACACCAATTGGTGAAGAGGAAGATAGCCACTTAGGTGACTTTATCCCAGATGATGATGCACAAGCACCAGTTGACGCGGCTTCAATGGCTTTAATGCGTGAACAGCTTTCAGACGTTCTTAAAACTCTCACTCCAAGAGAAGCAAGAGTTTTAAGTCTTCGTTATGGTCTTGACGATGGTAACCCAAAAACTCTTGAAGAAGTTGGTAAAGAATTCAACGTTACAAGGGAGCGTATCCGTCAGATTGAAGCAAAGGCATTAAGAAAGCTTCGTCACCCAAGCAGAAGCAAAAAACTCAAGGATTTCCTTGATTAATAAATGTTAAAAAAGAAGTTGTAAAAAACACTGAAGTTTTACAGCTTCTTTTTAACTGTTGCTTTTTTATTAGCATTGTGATAGTATGAAAAATGGGAGTGATTTTAATGAAAAAAGTTTTTTGTTTTTTTATGTTGTTGAGTGTTTCATTAGGAGCAATTTTTGTTTTTCCTACTATTGCCAATGCAAGTGTTAATACTGTTAATTTAACTTATGAATTGAATGAAGATAAAGCATCTTACACAGTATATGGTGAGTTTTGTTATTCGCCATCAAAACTTGTTATACCTGCAGAATATAAAGGGTTGCCTGTAACTCATATAGGAGATTATGCATTTAATGCGAGCAAAATAGTAGAAGCAGTTTTGCCAGATAGTTTAACAACAATTGGAATTTCAGCATTTGAATCTACCAATTTAAAATCTATTGTGATTCCTGATTCTGTTACATTTATAGATTACAATGCTTTTGCACATATTTATTTGTTAGAAGAGGTTGTATTTTCTGATAACATAAAAGAGTTATCACATTCTCTTTTTTATAATTGTGGAGCTTTAAAAACTGTTGTTCTTCCCAAAAATTTAGAGAAAATAGGGAGTACAGTATTTTATGGTTGTGACAATTTAACTAAGATTGTTTTACCAGATACTATAAAAATAATTGATTCTTCTGCCTTTAACGCTTGTGAATCACTTGTTGATATTAATTTTAATGAAGGTTTAGAAGAAATAGGTGAAAGTGCATTTGGTGGTTGTTCTTCATTAAAGCAATTTATTGCTCCTTCAAGCTTAAAAAAACTCGGTGATGCTGCATTTTGTGGATGTAGTTCCCTTTCAGATGTTAAATTAAATGAAGGGCTTGAGCTTATAGATGAATATGCTTTTTTTGGTTGCATAAAGTTAAAAGAAATCGAAATACCTAGTACAGTAATAGAAATGGGTTGCTCAATTTTTCAACAATGCTCTGAGCTTGAAGATATCAGATTTAAAAATAAGCCCGTCACAATACCAAGAGGTATGTTTGAATTTTGTTATGCATTAGAAGAAATATCTATACCTGAAACTGTAACTGAAATTGAGTTTAATGCCTTTTCAAAATGCAAATCCTTGAGAATTGTTAATTTACCAGATGGTATAAAAGCGTTAGGACATTATATTTTTAGCGAATGTACTTCATTAAAACATATTGATATTCCTGATAGTGTAACTACCATTGGTGAATCGGCTTTTTCTAGTTGTTCTTCACTTGAAGAAATTTATATTCCGAAGAATGTTACTAATATGTATGGTAATCAATTTACTAATTGTATATCATTAAAAATTATTGATGTTGATAAGGAAAGTGAGTTTCTCACAGCAGAAGACAATGTTTTGTATACAAAGGATAAAACCCGTTTGATTAAATACGCTGAAGCGAAAGCTGATACAAATTTTCTGATACCAAGAACTGTAGTTAAGCTTGATGATTATGCTTTTATAAATGCAAAAAATCTCAAGGAAATAGAGGTTCCAGGTACTATAAATACTATTGGGTTAAGCACATTTTATGCTTGTTCTTCACTTGAAAAACTCGTTATACAAGAGGGTGTCGAAAAGATTAATGGTAGTGCCTTTAGTGAGTGTCCTATGCTTGAATCGGTGTCTTTACCAAGAACATTAAAGACAATAGGTACAAATGCATTTTTTGTTCCTGAAAGCAAAATTAAATATGTTTTTTATAATTCGTCATACGAGCAGTGGATGAGAATTGATAAAGCAGGTGGTAACTTCAGTATAACTTCTGCAAATATCCATTTTAATGCAACAACTCATAACTCAGAAACGATTAATATTATTAAACCAAACTCTGAGACTCCTGGCGAACAGCAGTATTGCTGTTCAGTGTGTGGTTTTGTTCAAAAAAGCGAACCATTGGAAAATGTAAACGACTATTTCTCTTACATAGATTTAGGTAACAGTTCTATTGATGAAGAAAACAAAATAATTACTAGTGATGTTTATGCTTGTAAAGATACAGTTGAAAGAATAACGCTTGTTACTGGATTTAAAGTTCAGGTTATTTGTCCTTCTTCGTATGGATTTATTGGAACAGGTTCTAAAATTCAGGTTTATGATTCCAATGATAATTTGGCTGAAGAATACACTTTTGTAATAAAAGGTGATATCAATGGAGATAGTGTATGTGATGCTATTGACTGTATGTTGTTAGATTTAGCAAGAACAGGTAATACGGAACTATCAGGAGTAAGCTTGTTGGCTGGCGATTTTACTTTAAATGATGAAGTTACAATTCATGATTTTCAAGAACTTGTTAAAGTAGCGTTATCATAAAATTAAGCGTGGTTTAAACAAATGTGGATTATGAAAAATAAAAAAATTGTTATTATTGCAATACATTTAATTTTAACTGTAGCTATTATAATGGGTGGTGTGATTTTTATGAATGATAAAAAAGAACAAGAATTTTATAAAAGTCAATCTATAAACTTACCCCGCAATTTTACATATACTGCACACACAGGTTGTTGCGGTACAGAAGATAATTCTCTCGAATCAATTAAAGTTGGCGTTGAGCACGGTGTAGATATTGTTGAATTTGATTTGTATTTTAATAACGAAAATGTTGCAGTGCTTTCTCATGATGAGCCAAAAGGGAATGAAGTAACACTCGACGAAGCGTTTAAGCTTATTGCTACTTATAAAGATATTAAAGTTAACGTTGATGTCAAATTATGTAATGATAATCTTCATGTTGTTTATGATTTAGCAGAAAAGTATAATATTACTGACAGAATTTTCTTTACAGGTATCTTTTTAGAAGATGTCGAAACAGTAAAAAATGAATGTCCTGCAGTACCATATTACTTGAATTACGGCGTTTTAAAAGAAAATAAACAAACCCCGGAGTACCTTAACGACCTTGTAAAAATCGTAAAAGACAGCGGGGCGATAGGTATTAACTTCAATAAAGATTCTGCAACCAAAGAATTGGTTGACGCATTCCACGAAAATGATTTACTCGTTTCAATCTGGACAGTAAATGAGGAAAAGGATATGCGTAAAATTCTTTATTTTGCACCAGATAACATTACAACAAGAAATCCAGATGTTTTAAAAGAGCTTTTAGGGTGATTTAATGGAATTGAAAAAGGTGAATATGGATAAATTTAAAATATTAAGCGGTAGTGCATTGAAGTTGATTGCAGTAATTACAATGCTAATTGACCATATTGGCGTAGCTTTGACTTACGAGGAATTTGCAAATATAAGCTTAATATCTTTGTTCGGTAAAGATATTTCAATTTATTTTATTTTGCGTTCAGTTGGCAGACTTGCTTTTCCAATATTCTGCTTTTTAATAAGCGAGGGCTTTTATCACACTAAAAATCGCTTTAACTACGGACGAAACTTGCTCTTGTTTGCTTTTGTTTCAGAAATTCCGTATGATTTATTTATGTCTCGAAATTTCTTTTTTATGGGTGGACAAAATGTCTATTTTACATTGTTTATGGGCTTTTTAGCACTTTGCATAATTGACTCGAACTGTAAGTTTTTATATAAAGCTTTGTTCTTTGTTTTTGTAATGGGAGTTTTTCCGTTATTAAAAACAGATTACGGTGTAAAAGGTATATTATTGATAGTCTTGTTTTATTATTTGCGCGAAAATAACTTGTTGAAAACAATTCTTTCATTACCGTTTTTATCTGGTGGCTACAGAGCGTTTTGTTCGCTCTTTTTTATAAACCTCTACAATGGCAAAAGAGGAGCAGTTAAAAACAAGTTTTCAAAATATTTCTTCTACGCATTTTACCCTGCGCATTTGTTGGTTTTATATTTTGTAAGGCTTTATATTAGTTGATTTTTTGCTGTTTTCCACTATAATCAATTTCATAATTATCTGGGTATATTAACTCACCGACGGTTACGAATTCGTAGCCGTCATTTTTTAGTTTTTCTAAAATCATTCTTAAAGCTTTAGGCGTGTTTTCAACTCCGTTATGAAAAAGAATAATTGAGCCATTTTCTGTTTTTGTAACTACTCTTGAATACATTTCATCAACAGAAAGTTTCCTGTAATCAAGAGAATCAACTGACCACTGAATCATTTTCATGTTCATATTCTCAGCAATTTCTATTGATTTGTTATCATAATCGCCAGATGGTGCTCTTATTAATTTTACTTTTTTGCCTGTAATTGCTTCAATTTTTTTGTTGCAATCTTCAATTTCTTTAATAACTTCTTCACGGGAAATCTTGCTGAATAATTTGTGAGTGTCAGAGTGGTTTGCAATTTCGTGACCATTTTCATAAAAATTTTTTACAGCATCAGGGTTATTCTCTACCCATGTGCCAAGAACAAAAATAGTGGCTTTAGCGTTGTAATTATTTAATATTTCTATTATTTCGTCAGTATCTTCAGCACCCCATGCGGCATCAAAGGTAATTGAAACTTTCTTTTCTTTTGTTTCTACACAGTAAATAGGTAATCGTCTTATAGGGTTATCACTCTTTATTGTCATACCCATTATTGTAGAAAAACTTGATACACTAAGTAAAAATATAACTGCAAGAATAAATACTGTATTTCTGTAATTAATAACTAAACATTTCATAAAAATCCCCCTAACGATATATATTCGTTAAGGGGATTGTCTTATTATCTTAAATCTGAAATAATTGCTTCGGCACATTTAATTCCGTCAACTGCGGCAGAAACAATTCCACCAGCGTAACCGGCACCTTCACCACTTGGGAAAATGCCTTGCACCTTTGTAGTCTGGTAAAATTCATTTCTTAAAATTCTTATTGGTGAAGAACTTCTTGATTCAGGGGCTGTGAGTACTGCATCATAAAGATTGAAGCCGTTTAACTTGTTGTCAAAATCCTGAATTGCACCAGCAATTGTTTCTGTTACCTTGTGTGGCAAAATTCTTCTTAAATCAGAGGGTGCAACACCAGTCGGGCAACTCGGGTTTACAGAACCAAATTTTTTGGTAGGTATATTTTTAAGAAAATCGCCTAAAAGCTGTGCTGGTGCTGTGTAGTTGCCACCACCCTCATTAAATGCCTTTTTTTCGATTTCTCTTTGTAAATACATTCCAGCAAGTGGGTGAGGGGAGTCGAATGGTGGCTCGATACCAACAAGCAAAGCACAGTTAGCGTTTTCTTTATCACGTGCATATTCGCTCATTCCGTTAACCACCATTCCACCTTCTTCAGAAGATGCCGCAACAACTGTACCACCAGGGCACATACAAAAAGTGTAAAGTCCACGCCCGTGCTCTGGGTGACACGCTAATTTGTAGTCGGCATTAGGTAAAAGGGGCGAATTGTAAAATTTACCATATTGAGCTTTGTTAATATGCTCTTGTGGATGCTCAATTCTTGTACCAACTGAAAATGGTTTTTGAGTGATTTCAAAATCCTTGTTGTAAAGCATCTCAAAGGTATCTCGTGAAGAGTGACCAATAGCAAGAATTACCGCATCAGTTTCAATATCATAGCTACCAGTTTCGTCTGTGTAAGAAATACCTTGCAAAGCACCATTTGCAATTATTAAATCTGTGAGCTTAGTGTTGAATTTTACTTCGCCACCTAATTTAATAACCTCTTCTCTTAAATTTTTTACAACAGTTTTAAGCTTATCTGTACCAATGTGTGGTGTAGCAGAATAAAGTATTTCCTCTGGTGCTCCAAATTTAGCAAACTGAATGAAAACCTCGCGGCAACGAGGGTCTTTTATACCAGTGGTGAGTTTACCGTCAGAAAAAGTACCAGCGCCACCTTCACCGAATTGTACATTCGATTCAGTGTCTAACTTATGTTGAGTCCAGAATGTGTTTACACTTTTAGTTCTTGAGTCAACGTCGCCACCACGCTCTAAAACGAGTGGGCGAAGCCCAGCTTTAGCAAGTGTTAAAGCGGCAAACATACCAGCGGGACCAAAGCCGACAACTACTGGTCTGAATTTAGATTTACGCTTGTTTTCAGGTAAAACATATTCATATTTTTGTGTTATAAAAGCCTTGTTTGGAAGAAAACCTGAAATGAGATTTTCTTCGTTTAAATCTGTTTCAATATTTGCAGAGTAAACAAGAAAAATGTTGTCTTTTTTTCTTGAATCAATAGAACGCCTTGCGAGAGAAAAATCTTTTATATCACACTCGTTGATTTTTAGAATTTTACTGACTTCTTTTTTTACTTCAAGTTCAGTTGTGCCTAATGGCATTTTTATTTCGTTAAGTCTTATCATTTTAATCCCTTTTATTTATTACTTAAATATTTAACGGCAGATGCACCAGCAAGTCTTCCGCTAGTCCATGCAAAGTGTAGGTTATAGCCGCCACAGTCACCATGTACATTAAGAATTTCGCCACAAGCAAATAAACCATTCTGTTTTTTTGACATAAGCGTTCTTAAATTAAAATCAACGCTTTTTGCACCGCCACAGGTTACCTGTGAGTAGTCAAAGTTACGTGTGCCACTTACTTTAAATTCTGCTTCTTTTAAATTAGAAACAAGAAGTTTTATATCTTTTGGGGAAAGTTTTCCGAAAAGAGTATTTTCTTTAATTCCAACGCGTTTCATAAGAAAATAAGAAAGCTTTTGTGGAATGAGCCCTGAAAGAATTTCTTCTGTTCTGAAATAAGGTGTTTTATATCTTGATTCCAAAAAATGCTTTTCTAATTCGTTATGAGAAAATTCGTTGCAAAAATCAATGACAGCAACATAATTTTTGTTGTTCTTGACAAGGTAAGAAAGGTTTAAAACTGGAATGCCCGAAAGAGTATTTTCTGTAAACTGAATTTCACCAGATTCTTCTTTTAAAAACTTTCTTCCACTATATAAACCGAAATTACCTTTGACACGTAACCCTTTTAAATCTTTAAACCCTTTTTCTTCTATTGTAACAGCAGTCAGTGCAGGGGAAATATCAGTAATTCTATGTCCGAAATCTTTTAATAACTTGTAGCCTGAGCCATCGCTACCTTGTAATTTTTGTGAAGTGCCACCAGTTGCAATAATTACTGCATTAAATTCTTTATTATCTATTATGAATTTGTTGTCGCTACTCTTGATTTTACAGACAGCAACATCAGTTTTGAACTTTATATTCAGAATTTCACAAGTTTTAATTAAAACGTCTCTTATAGCCGTTGCTTGTTCTGAGCGTGGGTAAACTCTGCCGTTTTCAAAATAGGGGAGAATTCCAAGGCTTTTAAAGAAAGATAAAGTGTCAGAAAATTCAGACTCCAGCACACTTTTAATTATATCTTTATCGCCATTGTAATTTTTTTCACTTGTTTCGGTGTTACAGAAGTTGCATCTGCCATTACCAGTTGCAAGTATCTTTTTTGCACATTTTGTTAAATGCTCAAAAACAGTAATACTTAAATCAATATTTAGTTTTTTTGCTTGTCTTTTTGCTTCAATAGCTGAGGCAAGACCAGAAGCACCGCCACCAATAACTGCAAGCTTAAATGACATAATAACACCACGCTTTAAATTTTTACTCAAAACATTATACTATACTTTTTCTTCAGTTACAATAAATTTTTTATTTTACAATAATTATAGAAAAAATGTTTACAAATGACTTTTGTTTTGATATAATATTACGGATATTCTGGGTATTTATAAGTGTTCGGTTTTAAAGGAGTGAGATTTTTGAAACCTAATATTATATTTTACTTTTCAGACCAGCAAAGGTTTGACACTTTAACGCCTGATTTAATGCCTAATTTGTGGGCACTAGCCGAAGAGGGTACGCGATACACCAATTCATATACTTGTCAGCCTGTTTGTGGTCCTGCAAGAGCGTGTTTGCAAACTGGTAAATATGCAACTCAATGCGAGTGTTTCAAAAATGGTATTCCACTTCCTGAAACCGAAAAAACCTTAGCCGATTATTTTAACGAAAATGGTTATGATACTGCATATATCGGTAAATGGCATTTGGCATCTGGCAAAGGTAAGCATTATGAGAAAACAGCAGTTCCTAAAGAATTTCAGGGTGGTTATAAATACTGGCGTGCTTCTGACGTTTTAGAATTTACTTCTCACGGTTACGATGGTTTCGTTTTCGATGAAAATGGCAACCAGATTGATTTTACTGGTTACAGAGCAGATGCAATCAACGATTTTGCACTTGAATATATTAATAACAGGGCAGAAGATTCTGATAAGCCATTCTTTATGTTTGTTTCTCAACTTGAGCCCCATCACCAGAATGACCACAAGGCTTTTGAGGGCTTTAGAGAAACAGTTTGTAATTATAAAGATTATCCGCTTCCGGAAGATTTAACCTTTTTAAAAGGCGATTATAAAAAAGAGTATCCCGACTATCTTTCTGCAATCAACAGAATAGACTATAATTTGGGTAAACTAATCGAAACGCTTAAAGAAAAAGAACTTTATGATAACACAATAATTATTTACACAAGTGACCATGGTTGTCACTTTAAAACACGAAATATTGAATATAAGCGTTCTTGTCACGAGTCTTCAATTCACACACCATTAGTTATAGGCGGCGGTGCTTTTAAAAGAGGTACTGTGGATGACAGATTAGTAAGTCTTATCGACTTACCTCCGACAATGCTCGATTTTGCCGATATTTATATTCCGTCTTTCTTTTCTGGAATATCAATATTAGAACAGGAGAAAAATGGTGAAAAAAGAGAAAATGTATTTATTCAGATTAGTGAGTCACAAGTTGGCAGAGCTATAAGAACAGAAAAATATAAATATTCTGTAAAGGCTTTGAAAAATGGGTTTACAAAAGATTCTTCAAAGGTTTATTACGAGGCTTATCTTTATGATTTAGAAAATGACCCTTATGAAAAGATGAATCTTTCAAACGATAAAAACTTTAAGGAAATTAGAAAGATGCTCGCTAAACAGCTTTCTGATGAAATGGAAAAGGCTTGGGAATTAAAACCTAAAATCAAGCCAGCTATTATTAATCGTAAAAAATAACTTGAATACGGAGGAAAAACAAATGAAACGTATTGAAATAGCAAATATTTATAAATCAGCTGAACAATTTGCAGACAAAGAAATTACAGTCTGTGGTTGGGTAAGAACTCAGCGTGCATCAAAAGCAATTGGCTTTCTTGAGATAAATGATGGTGGTTGCTTCAAAAGCCTTCAAGTTGTTTTTGAAGATGCAAAAATCAATAACTTTAAAGAAATTTCAAAAATCAACGTTGGTGCAGCAGTTGTTGTTACTGGTACCTTAATATTAACACCAGATGCAGCACAGCCATTTGAAATTAATGCAAATGAAATTGTAATCGAAGGTGAATCAGCACCAGATTACCCACTTCAGAAAAAACGCCACACATTAGAATACTTAAGAACAATTGGTCATCTTCGTCCAAGAGCAAATACTTATTCTGCGGCATTCCGTGTTCGTTCAGTTGCTTCATTTGCAATTCATAAGTTCTTCCAGGAACGCGGGTTTATGTATGCACACACACCACTCATTTCTTGCAGTGACTGTGAAGGTGCTGGCGAAATGTTCAGAGTAACTTCATTTGAACTTGACAATGTTCCTAAAACTGAAGAAGGCAAAATTGATTATAGTAAAGATTTCTTCCAGAAACCTGCATTCTTAACTGTTTCAGGTCAACTCGAAGGCGAAATTATGGCACAGTCTTTTGGTAAAATTTATACTTTTGGTCCTACATTCAGAGCAGAGCGTTCTTACACACAACGTCACGCTGCTGAATTCTGGATGATTGAACCTGAAATTGCTTTTGCAGACCTTAGTGATGATATGGATTTAGCAGAAGATATGATTAAATATGTTATCTCTTATGTTCTTGAAAATTGTAAGCAAGAACTCGAATTCTGCAATAAATTCATTGATAATGGTCTTATTGAAAGACTCACAACAGTTGCAAATTCAGATTTTGCAAGAGTAACTTATACTGATGCAGTCAAAGAGCTCGAAAAGAATAACGATAATTTCGAATTCAAAGCATACTGGGGTTGCGACCTTCAGACTGAGCACGAAAGATACTTGACAGAACAAGTTTTCAAAAAGCCTGTTTTCGTTACAGATTATCCGAAAGAAATCAAAGCATTCTATATGCGTCTTAACGATGATGGTAAGACCGTTGCTGCAGCTGACTTACTCGTAATGGGTATTGGTGAAATTATTGGTGGTAGCCAACGTGAAGAACGTTACGATGTTCTTGTAGAAAGAATTAAAGAGTTAGGACTTAAAGAGGAAGATTACTGGTGGTACCTCGATTTAAGAAAATACGGTGGTACCCATCACGCTGGTTTCGGTCTTGGATTTGAAAGACTTATTATGTATATGACGGGTATTTCTAATATCCGTGATGTTCTTCCATTCCCAAGAACAACAGGTACAGCTGATTTCTAATATTTTTGAATTTTTAGTAGTGGAGTTAATATATGAATCAATCTTATTTAAAAATGTCAAAAGACGAATTAAAGCTTCAATATGAAAAAGTTTTAGCTGAATATAAAGATATAAAAGCCAAGGGTCTTAATATAGATATGTCACGCGGTAAGCCGGGTAGTGACCAGCTTGATATTTCTAACGATATGCTTAAAGTTTTCGAAGATGGCAACTTTAAAACTGAAGCTGGCTTCGATGTAAGAAACTATGGTTTGCTTCAGGGTATTCCAGAGTGTCAGAAGCTTTTTGCTGCGCTTCTCGATGTTAAACCAGAAATGGTTATTGTCGGTGGTAACTCAAGCCTTTCACTTATGTATGACTATGTTTCTCAATGTATGTTCTTAGGTGCTGGCTTTACACCTTGGGCTAGTCAGGGTAAAGTTAAATTCCTTTGCCCGTGTCCAGGTTATGACAGACACTTTGCTATCTGCGAGTCACTTGGTATTGAAATGATAAATATAAAAATGACTTCGGAAGGTCCAGATGTTTCACAAATCGAAGAGTATATAAAAGACCCAATGGTTAAGGGTATGTTTGTTGTTCCAAAATACTCAAACCCACAGGGTATTACATTCACTAAGGAAACTGTTAAAAGAATTGCAGAATTAGCACCTGCAGCAAGTGATTTCAGAATTATCTGGGATAATGCTTACATTGTTCACGATTTAACTGAAAAAAGTGATGATTTACTCAATATTTTCACTGTTCTTCCAGAAAGAAATAAAAATATGGTAGTTGAAGTTACTTCAACATCAAAAATTTCTTTCCCAGGTGCTGGCGTTTCTTGTCTTGCTTCATCTGAAGAAAATATAAAAGAAATTTTAAAGCGTCTTACAGTTCAGTCTATCAGCTACGATAAACTCAATATGTTAAGACATGTTAAATACTTTAAAAATCTTGATGGCATTAAAGCACATATGCAAAAGCACGCAAAGATTTTAAAACCTAAGTTTGATGCAGTTGTTGATACTTTAAATGCAGATTTAAGTGGTCTCGAAATCGCAGAATGGAATGAACCCAATGGTGGTTATTTCATTAGTCTTGATGTAACAGGTGGCAGTGCTTCAAGAGTTGGCGTTTTATGCAAAGAAGCAGGTGTGACACTTACAAATGTTGGTGCTACCTATCCGTATGGTAAAGACCCTAGTGATAGCAATATAAGAATTGCACCAACTTTCCCTGATGCTGATACTTTAAAGCAAGCAGTTAAGGTTCTTACAGTTTCTGTTAAACTTGCTTGTCTTGAAAATCTTATTAAATAAGAGGTAATAACTATGATTCGAATTGGTCACGGTTATGATGTTCACGCTTTTTCAGATAACAGAAAATGCATTATCGGTGGTGTAGAAATACCTTACGAAAAAGGTCTTTTAGGTCATTCAGATGCCGATGTTCTTTTACACGCTATTTCTGATTCATTGCTTGGTGCAGCAGCACTCGGTGATATTGGTAAGCATTTTCCAGATACTGACCCTGAATTCAAGGGTGCAGATAGTTTGGTTTTACTCACTAAAGTAAACGAGTTATTAGAGAGTAAAGGTTACAGGGTGGTTAATGTAGATGCAACTGTTATTGCTCAGGCACCAAAGCTTGCACCATATATCTTTGAAATGCGTGAAAATATTGCAAAAACCTTAAAAACAGATGTTGATTTTATAAGTGTAAAGGCAACAACTGAAGAAAAATTAGGCTTTACAGGCAGAAAAGAAGGTATTTCAGCACATTCAGTGTGCTTAATTGAAAAGTAAATATGAGTGTGAGTGTATGTGAACGGATAAAGTTCAGTGCACTCACTTTTTAATAAACTCTTGCATATTATATATTGATTTAACAATATAATATGGAAGGGTTTTTTATGAGCAAAAAAGGTATAAAGGTGGGCTCCGTTACCCTTGCAATGAAAGGGAGAGATTTGTTGCAAAAAAACGGTTATAAAGCATATTTAACCCGCAATCCAAAGCCAGAGAGTGCTGAGGGATGCGGGTATGTTATATATGTAAATAATCTTGATAAACGATGTTTTCAGATTTTACAGGGCAATGGTATAAAGGTTTTAGGTACAATGGATATGGGGGATGCTTTATGATATATCTTGATAACGCGGCTACATCTTTTCCAAAGCCAACAGAGGTTATAAACGCTGTTAATAAGTCGTTTTCGCTCTATGGTGCGAATCCAGGCAGAAGTGGTCACGATATGTCAATAAATAGTGCTTTAGCAGTTTACTCAGCGAGAGAAAAGCTAAATGATTTTTTTGAGGGATTCGGTAGTGAGTTTGTAAGCTTTACTGAGAACTGCACTCAAAGCTTAAATATGGCTATAAAAGGTTCAGTAAAAAAAGGTGACCATATTATAATTTCTTCGCTTGAACACAATTCTGTTTTAAGACCTGTTCATAAATTGGCTGAAATGGGTGTTGTAACTTATTCAATATTTGTTGTTTCTCATTCAGATGAAGAAACGCTTTATAATTTAAGAAAAGAAATTAGAGCTAATACGAAAATGATAATAGCTACAGCGGTTTCAAATGTTTTTGGTGATATTTTACCGTTAACAGATATCGGGAAAATAGCAAAGGAATATAACATCAAATTCTTTGTTGACGGAGCCCAAGGGGCGGGGATACTCCCAATTAAAATGAAAACAATGGGTATAAATTGTCTTTGTATACCTGGTCATAAGGGTCTTTTGGGTCCTATGGGTGTTGGGGCTATTCTTCACGATGGTTCAATAAGTGGAACTATAATTGAGGGTGGTACAGGTAGCGAAAGTATGAATTTTAATCAACCATTTGGCTATCCCGAAAGACTGGAAAGCGGAACGCTTAATGTACCTGCAATTTGCGGGCTTAAAAAGGGTGTTGAAATAATATCGTCCTACGGGGTGAAAAATGTCTTTCTTGAGGAAACTGCCCTTATGAAAAATATGTTTTATGAGCTCGCTTCAATGAGGAATATTATTCTTTACCGAAATGAATACGAGGAAAGTAAAAAAGCCCCACTCATCGCATTTAATATAAAAAATATGCACAGTGAAGAGGTTTCTTCGCTTTTAAATAACAATGGTGTTGCCGTTCGTGGAGGCTTCCATTGTGCGCCATTAGCACATAAAACTTATGGTACTGAGGATGTAGGTGCAGTTAGAATAAGTCCATCGCGTTTTACAACAAAAAAAGATGTAAATTATGTATTAAATTTGCTCCAAAAAATTGCAAAAAATAAAAAGATGTGATATAATAAATTGGTATATGTGGTAGTATGTTTATTTGAGACTAATGTTTATTGAAAGTGGTGTAAAAATGGCGGAATTTATTGAGTTTTTTAAGAAAATAGGTGAAGCATTATTAAGCTTTAATTTTACATCAGATTTGTTAGATGTGATTTTTGTTACCTTTGTTATTTATGAAGCAATCAAATTCATAAGAGGCTCCCGTTCAGTTCATCTTGTTAAGGGCTTGTTGTTTTTAGGAGTTCTTTATGCTTTGGTTAAGCTGTTTGATATGGAGGCGAGTGAATATCTTTTGTCCTCACTCTTCCAGAATGCACTTATAATTCTTGTAGTGTTATTTTCACCAGAAATCCGTAATATTCTCGAACGCTTTGGCAGAAGGTCCATTACAGATTTTTCATTTTTTAATTTCAGGAATGCAGGCGCTTATCAAGAAGCGGTTACAGGCTTGGTTAACGATTTTTGTAAAGCAGCTGGCGAAATGAGCGAGACCAAAACAGGCGCATTAGTTGTTTTTGAAAGAGAAGCGCCACTTAATGATGTTATAAAGTCAGGTACAATTCTTGATGCTCGCTCTTCGGTTGAACTTTTTAATGGTTTATTCTTTAAAAACTCTGCACTTCACGATGGTGCGGTTGTTGTAAAGGATGCTAAAATTTATTCCGCTGGTTGTATTTTACCACTTACACAAAACAATGCTATCAGTAGTGATTTAGGTACACGCCACAGAGCTGCTATTGGTATGAGTGAGCATAGTGATGCTGTAGTAGTTGTAGTTTCAGAAGAAACAGGTAATATATCAGTAGCCATAAATGGCAAGCTTCAAAGAGATATTCAGACAGGTAAGCTTCGCGAAATATTATTAAGCAATCTTATACCTGAAGAAAAAAAGAAAGAAAAGAAGAATAAGAAAGAAAAAGGTGATAGTAGTGATAAAGAGTAAGAAAAAGCTCGCAGATTTGCTTCAAAACGACAAGTTGATGCTTGTAGTTTCATTCCTTTTTGCTATTATCATCTGGGTTGCAGTTGTTATAAATGTCAGCCCTGAAACAACAAGGACTATTTCAAATGTTAAGGTGAATATCGACAATACGGTTCCTGCTCAATTTGACCTTGAGGTTTTTGGGGATGCAGAATTTTATGTTGATGTTACTGTAAAAGGTAAAAAATACCAGATTTCAACAACCGCTCTTTCGGCAGATGATATTGTAGTTACAGCACAGACAAACAATGTTGATTCAGCGGGTACAAGAACACTTATTTTAAAAGCAGAGTCAGCTTCTGGTTCTACTGATTACACAATTTCAGCAATTTCACAAAAAAGTATTGATGTTTATTTTGATGTTCCTAAAACAATTCAAATGGTAATTGAGCCTGAGGTTATTACTGGTGACCTTCCGGTTGTGGCAGAGGGATTTAACACTGGAGATGTAAATCTTTCCGAAACATCTGTTGAAATATCTGGTCCGTCAACTGAGATTAACAGAATTGCAAAAACTGTTGCGAGAGTTAAACTCGAGAAATCACTTTCGTCAAATAAATCGGTTGATGCAGAAGTAATTCTTCTTGATGAGAACGAAAAATCAAATTTTAAATATGTCACCAAAAATATTGATAGTGTTGTTCTTACAATTCCTGTTTTAAGAGTTAAAGAGGTTGATACGACGGTATTATTTAAAAATGCTCCAGATGAATATGTGTTGAACCCATTAAGCTATTCAATATCACCAAAGCGTGATTATTTCAATGTTTCAGTTGATGAATACGATAAAACAACAGAATATTCAGTTGGAACAATTGATTTTAAATCTGTTTCTCCTACAAATTATGTGTTTGAATTCTTAAGGGAGGATTTATCGGTTGCAAACGAAAGTAAAACAGATAAATTTATTGTAAAACTTGATGTTTCAAATCTTTCTCAGGATTATTTTGTTGTTTCAAGTGACAAAGTTAAAGTTAACAATCCTGACAAATTAAAATATAAAGTGTCAGGTCTTAATAAGTCAGTAGTAGTTGTGGGCTCTGAAAAGGCTTTAGAAAGTATTACTGAGGATGATATTACAGTTGAAATTGATATTTCAGATACTAATATCACAACAGGTCAGACTACCTCTGTCCCTGCAAATGTTACAGTCAAAAGCACTAATTGCTGGGTTTATGGTACTTATACTGTTGAGGTTTCATTATAGGAGTAAAAAATGAAGTTTAAAAGACTTTTATCAATACTGCTTATTATTACAATGCTTTTTACGACTTCGGGGTGTTCGCTTAATTTCTTTTCAACGGAATCACTTTTAAAGCCACCGGCATTGTCGGGTAAAAGTGGTGAGGTTCAGGAAGCATTTAATAAGCTTATGAGTGGTAAAACCTTTCAGTTGAAAACGCCATCAAAAGGTGATTATAAATCATCTTTTATTCTCTATGATATTGATGGCGATAAAGAAGAAGAAGCACTTGTATTTTATACAGATTCTTCAACAGATACATCTGTAAGAATTTCAGTTCTTGATTATGTAAAGAACACATGGGTGTTAGTAACTGATATAAAAGGTTCGGGCAGCGGTGTTTATGATGTTGCTTTTCCTGACCTGAATGGCGATAATCAAGCGGAAATTGTTGTAGGTTGGTCACTTTTCGATAATAAACTTACAAAAATGCTTACTGTTTATTCAATAGAAAAAAATTCAGACAAAAATATTCAGGTTGAAGTACTCGCAAATGAATATTTCAACTCTAAAGCATTTGTTGATTTGAATTCAAATGGCGTTGACGATTTAATTCTTGTTTATCTCGATGATGCAGGCGAGGTTCAAAATTCTTATTTCAGAGCGTTTTCGCTTAATAATAATGGTGTAATTGTTAAATTTAGCGAAATTTTGCTTGATTCAGCAATAACCTCTGTATCGGCTATTGTATCTGATTCAATAGTTTTTGAAGATAAAGACTATGCAAGAGTTTTTATTGACTGTCTTAAAAGTGATACTTCAATTTTTACAGAAGTAATATCATGGGATGTTGCTTCACTCAAAGCCTCGCGTGTAGTAAAGGACCCCGCAAAAAGTACTCTGAGAAGCTCGAAGCTTCTTTCTAAGGATATTGATAACGATGGAAAAATTGAGGTTCCTGTGACGACTAAATTCTTTTCTGGTGAGAAAGGTTCGTCTGTTGTGCTTTCTGGCGTTGTTTATAGTTTTACTATGGTTGAATGGCTTAATATGTCAGGTGACCGAAGTCACGAAAAAGTGAAAACCGTTTATAATCCAATTCATTCATATTTATTTATGTTCCCTTGGGGGAATGATTTGACTGTTAATTTTGATAAAATAGAAAACCAGACTAACTTCTGTATCTGGAATACGGAAACGAATGAAATTGAAGATATTTTATTTTCAATTTTGTTTGTTGAAGAAAAAGATATTGAAAATTATCAAGATGTATTAGAGGAGTCTGTTGTTTTATATGAAACAGGAAGCGGGTCTTTTTATTATCATGTAACTTCTTACGGTGAAGATTTTGGAATTACCGATGAAATTATAATATCATCATTTGTAAAAATATAAGTAGGTGGAATAAATGAAAAAGGTATTAATAGCAGAAGATGAAGCTGCAATCAGGGAAATAATTGCTATAACTCTTAAAAGAGCGGGGTATGAGGTAACCGAAGCGTGTGATGGTGAACAAGCTTTAATTACATACACAGAGCGTGAGAATGATTTTGATGTAGTGCTTCTTGATATTATGATGCCCAATATGGATGGTCTTGAGGTTTGTAAGAGACTCAGAAAAATCAGTAGTACAGTTGGTATTATTATGCTTACTGCAAAAACTCAGGAAATGGACAAGGTTTCAGGTCTTTTGATGGGTGCAGACGATTACATAACAAAACCATTTTCACCATCTGAATTAATGGCTCGTGTTGATAGTGTCTATAGAAGAGTTGCTATGAATTCCAGCCAGAATGCTCAAACTGTACCTACAGATAAAATTGTTTCAGGACCTTTTGAGCTTAATTTGAGAAATAGAACACTTTATAAAAATTCGCAACAGATAGAATTAACTCAGGTTGAGTTTCAGATTATGGAATTTTTCTTCTCAAATCCAGGAAAAGCTTTAAGCAGAACAGATATTTTAAAGCATGTATGGGGCGAGTCATATTATGGTGACGAAAAGGTTGTTGATGTTAATATGCGTCGTTTGAGAATGAAAATAGAAGATGAGCCTTCTATTCCAAAACATCTTGTTACAGTATGGGGAATGGGATATAAGTGGAATTAATTCGTAAAAAATTTGAAGAAATCAAGAATTTTGCTCAGCCACAGGGTATTACAAAGCGTTGGGTAACAAGTACTCTCTTAGTTACAGCAATAGTTCTTCTTATAATTCTTGCAGTTTGTGTGTTTGCAGTTGCAAGCTATTACAGAAGTTATGCTTCAAATACCTTATTCAGTTATGCTAATGATAGCGTTATAACATTTTTCTCACCATATTTAGATGGTACTGATGAAGCATTTCAGGAGAAATCAATGGAATTTGTCAGCAATTTTACTGATAAATCCAAGGTTGAGGTAATGGTTGTTGATAAGCACGGCTCAGTATGCGTTTCATCCTCAGGCTTCGAAGTAGAAGAAACAATGGAAAATATGGATGATGTAACTGATGCTATGAAATCGAAAACTGGCATAAGCAGTTGGACAGGCTTTAACTCTAATGGTGAGCATGTAATGAGTGTTGCTATGGTTTTTCCTACTTCTGACGGCAATTTTAAAGGTGCAGTAAGATTTGTTACGTCATTAAAGGCGATTGATAATCAGATTTACGCTTTTGTAGCAATAGTAATTCTTATATATATTATAGCGTTGAGCTTCGTTACATTTTCTGGTTCATTCTTTGTAAGGACAATTGTTGTTCCTGTAAGAAAAATAAATGATGTTACAAAAGAATTTACACAGGGGAACTTTGATGCTAGAATTGAGCTTCAGGGCGATGAAAAGGACGAAATAAACGAATTGGCTGATTCCGTTAACAATATGCTTAACGAGGTTTCTGCTACCGATAAAATAAAGAATGACTTTATTTCAACAGTGTCACATGAGTTGAGAACACCTCTTACTGCAATAAAAGGCTGGGGTGAGATGCTCCGTGAATTAGGACCGGATGATATTGAGTTAACTAAACGTGGTACAGATATAATTATCAGCGAGTCAGAACGCTTGTCACAGTTGGTTGAAGAGCTTTTGAATTTCTCAAGATTACAGAATGGAACACTTTCTTTAAGACTTGAAAAAATTGATGTTTTAGCAGAGCTTGATGAAACTATTTTTGTATTTAAAGAGCGTTCAAAGCGTGATGGAATTGAACTTACTTATTCTGCCCCAGAGCTTCCAGCACCTATGATGGCAGACCCTAACAGAATAAAACAAGTATTTGTTAATGTTCTTGATAACGCTTTTAAATATACAGAACGTGGTGGTATGGTAAGCGTTGAAGCACTTATTGACGGCAGTAACTTGATTATTCAGGTTTTAGATACTGGTTGCGGTATCGCACAAGAGGATTTACCTAATGTAAAGATGAAGTTTTACAAAGCCAATATTCAGGTTCGAGGTTCTGGCATAGGTCTTGCAGTTGTTGATGAGCTTATTAAAATGCACAACGGTACTCTTGATATTCAGAGTAAGCTTGGTATTGGTACAACTGTTACAATAGTTTTACCGATTGAAGAGGTAGTAATTGACGAGAATATCGGATTAATAAATGATTCTATAGGAGAAGATTTATCAGATGTCTAAGGATACTAAAAGTAAGATTTCAATAGGCGGACAGGCTTTAATTGAGGGAATTATGATGCAGGGGCCTAAAGGGGCTGCTATGTCTGTTCGTTTGCCAAGTGGCGAAATTGAAACAGAAATGCTTGAATTCAAAAAATTAAAAGATAAATTTAAACCAGCGGGCTGGCCGCTTATACGCGGTATTGTAAATATGGTTGAATCCTTGCTTTTTGGTTTTAAATGTATTGAAAAATCTGCTGAAAAAGCTGGCTTGGATGACGAAAATATACCACCAGAAGAAATGTCGAAGCTAGACAAATGGCTTTCTGACCATTTCGGACCTAAAATGATTGCTGTTATTTCTGGTATTGCTATGGTTTTAGGATTAGGACTTTCATTTGGTTTATTTGTATATTTACCTACATTCTTAGTTGATGTGGTAGATAAATATTTGTTTCATGATGCACTTATGAATTTACATCCTCTTTTTGAGGGAATAATGAGAATGTTCATTTTTGTTTTATATTTCTACATCGTTTCTCTAACGCCTGATATAAAACGAGTTTTTATGTATCACGGCGCAGAGCATAAGAGTATTTTCTGTTATGAAGCCGGTTTAGAATTAACAGTTGAAAATGTAAAAAAACAATCACGCTTTCATCCAAGATGTGGTACAAGCTTTATCTTTGTTGTTCTGATTGTAAGTATTCTTATTTCATCTGTACTTGTTGTTGCTTTTCCGACTATTGATGATATAAGACCTGTATGGATTGCGATTAAATTACTTATAGTACCAGTTACAGTAGCATTGAGTTATGAGTTTATAAAATATGCTGGTACTCACGACAATATTTTTGTAAAAATTCTTTCATTTCCAGGACTTATGATGCAAAGAATTTCAACAAAAGAACCTACAGATGATATTATTGAAGTTGGTATTGCTTCATTAAAGGCAGTTTTACCTGATAATTCGGAGGAAAATTCTTGAATTTATATACCTATTACAGAAATGCGGTAAGGACTCTATCACTTGCTGGATGTGATAGTCCTGAATTTGATGTTCAGCAATTATTTGATTTTTGCTTGAATATAAATAAAACTCAATTGCTTTTAAGGGCAAATGAAAATCATGAAAGCTTTGATGTAAGTTTTTTTGAAGAATGCTTAGAGAAAAGAAAATCAAGAATTCCGCTTCAATATATTATAGGTGAGTGGGGATTTTATAAGTATAATTTCAAGGTTGGAGAGGGCGTTTTAATCCCGCGACCTGAAACAGAGCTTATTCCTGAATATATCTACAATAAACTACAAAAAAATCCACCTGAGGTAGTTTATGATATTTGTACAGGTAGTGGTTGCTTAGGTATTACAGTTGCAAAGCTTTTCCCTATGTGTAAGGTTTATTGTATTGATATTTCTGACGATGCAATCAAATACACAAATATAAATCGTGAAATTTTGGAAGCTGATAATGTGACAGTTATAAAAGCGGATATGCTTGATGGAACATCTCCGATTGGCTTACCTTTTGCAGATGTTATAATTTCTAATCCGCCTTATATTAAAAGCGATGAGCTTTCTTCTTTACAGGATGAGGTGCAGTTTGAGCCTCAACTGGCACTTGATGGCGGAGCAGATGGGCTGAAGTTTTACAGAGCTTTAAAGGAACACTGGTTTCCGTTTTTAAATTCGGACGGATTTATGATATTAGAGTGTGGAGAAAATCAGGCAACAGATATTTTGCAGATTTTCCTGACTACAGCGAAAGGTGCTAAAATCATAAAAGACGGGCAAGATATTGAAAGAATAGTTGTTTTGAAAAAATAATTTTTATTGGAGAAACGAAATGATAAGTATTATAAGAGATGTTATTTCAGGTGAAGCTGATTTTATTTATTTAATAGTTTATTTAGGTGCAACAGCTTTTGTTGTGTTCTGTACTTTGCCATTGCACGAGTACGCTCACGCTTTTGCAGCCGATAAATTAGGTGATGACACCCCAAGAAGAATGGGGAGGCTTACTATAAGTCCGATGGCACATATAAGTCCTTTAGGTGCGTTAATGATTTTCCTGTGTGGCTTTGGTTATGCAAAACCTGTGCCTGTAAGAATGAGAAATTTCAAAAATCCCAAAAGAGATATGGCACTTGTTGCTTTAGCTGGTCCCTTATGTAACTTGCTTCAAGCAGTAGTTTATATGTTTTTCTATTCTCTTATCACTTCAAAACCTTGGGATAATCAAGCAATTATTTATATTGCACTTTTCTTCTCTTATGCTGCAAATGTTAACATAAGTCTTGCAGTATTCAATCTTCTTCCTATTCCGCCACTTGACGGCTCAAGACTTGCTACTGCACTTCTTCCATCAAAGTATTATTACAAGATAATGCAATATGAAAGACAAATTACCTTAGTGCTTTTTGTTTTGATTATAACAGGTGTTTTATCAACACCACTCAGTATTCTTTCAGGTATAATTTCAAATCTTATTTACTCGTTAACTCAACTCCCGTTTTAATAGAAAAGGTGAATTATGGAGAAAATATCCTATAAATTAGAAGTGTTTGAGGGTCCTATGGACTTGCTATTACACTTGATTACAAAGCATAAATTAGATATTTATGACATCCCGATTGTTGAGCTGGTTGACCAATATACAGCCTATGTCCGTGCTATGCAGGATGAAGATATGGATGTTGCAAGCGAATTTTTAGAAATGGCTGCAAGACTCGTTTACATTAAAACAGTTTCGTTGTTACCAGTTTATGATGATGCAGAGGAACAGAAAAATTTACTTACACAAGAGCTTATTGAGTATCAGGAATGTAAATTGTTAGCACAAAAGCTTTCATGTATGACAACAGGCTTTGATTATGTTGTGAGACCATTACCGGAGGATGTTGAGCCTGATTTGACATATAAACGCTTGCACGAGCCCTCAGAGCTTTTAAAGGCGTACTCAATGGTTGTAGGTAAAAAATTAAGACGATTACCGCCACCTCTTGACTCATTTAAAACAATTGTGGCTAAAAAAATTGTTTCTGTTGGTTCAAAAATTGAAGCAATTATGAATATGCTAAAAACCAAAAAGAAGCACAAGCTTTTTGATTTTTATAAAACCGCTACAAGTCGTTCAGATTTAGTTGCATCATTTTTAGCGATTTTGGAGCTTGCGAAGGATAAATCAATTTATCTTTCTGGTGACGGTGATAATGTGCAGATAGAACTTTTGGAAGGAAATGAAAACACTTGATTGAAAATAGTATGTTAGCAATTGCCGAGGCGGTTTTGTTTGCAGCGGCAGAGCCAATTGAACACACAAGACTCTCTATTGTTTTAGGTACAGACAGTGAAACAACCTTAGAGGTTTTAGATAACTTAAAAGAACGATATGAAAAAGCTGATAGTGGCTTGTGCCTTTTAAAATTGGGTAGCAAATATCAGCTTTGCAGTAAGAAAGAATACATAAATGAAGTTCGTTCAGTTCTTGATTTAAAGCGTAATACACCTCTCTCCCAGGCTGCTTTTGAGGTTCTTGCAATAATTGCTTATAACCAACCTATTACTAAGCCTTATATTGAGCAAATTCGTGGTGTGGATTGCTCAGGTGTTGTAAATACACTTTGCCAACGCGGTTTAATAGAAGAAAAGGGGCGTTTGGAAGTACCGGGCAGACCTGTACTTTACGGCACAACAGATGACTTTTTAAGATGCTTCTCATTGAGTGCGTTATCTGAGCTTGAAGCGTTACCAAATGTTGATAAAAATCTTTTAATGTCAGATATTGATTCTGGTCAGATGTCGCTTTTTGATAATGGAGATAGTGAGCCGCAACCTGAAAAAGAGGGTAAAGAACCGGCAACTGCTACTGAATAAGATGTTATAATTCTTTTTGAAAGGAGGGTTTTGGTGACTGCTTTATACATAATTCTCGGAATAATTCTTTTTTTCGTAATTCTTTTCTCGTTTAAGGTTTCTATCATTGTTGAGATGACTGATAAAAGTAAAGTGATTTTAAAATATTTGTTTTTTAAATTCACATTAGTTGATTCATCAAAGCCCAAAAAAGAAAAGAAACCTAAAAAGGAAAAGACGACTAAGGTTAAAGAGGAATCTCCTCAGGTTTCGGCGACTGATACACAGCCACAAAAAGATAAAACGCAGAATGATGGTAATAGTCTTTTTAAGCAAATTTACATTGAGCAGGGATATGACGGTATTGTAAAGATGCTATCTCAGATAAAAATTTCATTGGGTTCATTTTTGGGTAAGCTATATAAAACCTTTACAATTAATGAGTTTTATCTGACAATGCACATTACGGGCGATGATGCTGCTGACACTGCTATAAAATATGGTAAGCTATCTTCTTGGCTTTTTCCTACTTTAGGTAAGCTTTCATCAACCTGTAAAATGAAAAAGTATGATTTTGATATCAGTCCAGATTTTTTAGGTGCAAAAAATGAAGCGGATTTATATTTAGATGTTTCAGTAGTTCCTATAAGAATTACAAACGCTGTAATTGTACTTGGGGTGCAATTAGTATTTAAGGTGATATTAAAAATTCTTTTTGCAAATAGTAAAGCAAAAAAGAGTGTTAATATAAATAGCAAAACTAAAAACACAAATACTGAGGCTGATAGAACTGCCTCAGCAGAGGTAATAAATAAGTAAAGGATGGTGCTTTAAATGGAAAAATCAGCAAACGGAATTTTAAAAACAACAATTGAAAAGGTAAGAGATTTAGTAGATGTTAGCACAATTATCGGTGACCCTATAAATCTTCCAGATGGTCTTACTATTATACCTGTTTCAAAGGTTACTTACGGCTTTGCTTCAGGTGGTTCAGATTTTCCATCAAAAAACAATGTAGAGCTTTTTGGTGGTGCTGGTGGTGCAGGTATAACAATTAATCCTGTTGCTTTCCTTGTTGTTAAAGATGGTGAGGTTTCAATTAAGCATATTACTGCTAACGATAATGCAGTTGAAAGAGCAGTAACAATGGTACCGGAAATGTTTGATAAGGTAACAAGCTTTGTTAGTAAAAATAAAGAAGGAAAAACAGAATAATATTAAACAATAAATCATCTGCATATAAATTTTAGGGTGATTTATTTTGAAAACGAAAGCAATATCATTTTTACTGTCAATATTATTGGTTTTAACTTTTGTAAATATAAATTCTGTAGCTTGGGAAATTTCGGTTTCAGCGAAATCAGCGATTTTAATAAATGCTGATACACTTGAAATTATCTATGCAAAAGAGCCATACGAAAAACGCGGAATTGCTAGTACAACAAAAATACTGACATCTTTAATTGCTTTGGAATACGCAGAGCCACAAAAAGAGGTTGTTGCTTCAAAAGAAGCAGTTACTATTGAGGGGACTGCTCTGGGGCTTAAAGCTGGAGATAAAATTACACTCAAATCACTTGTTTATGGTATGCTTTTAGAAAGTGGTAACGATGCCGCTAATGTTGTGGCGTATGCGATTTCTGGTAGCATAACTGAATTTTCAAGGGTTATGAACAGTTATGCCAAAAATATTGGTATGTACGACAGTAACTTTGTTAACCCCTCTGGGCTTACTCACAAAAATCATTATTCTACCGCTTACGATATGGCACTGTTAACATCTGTTGCAATTAAAAATCCTGTTTTTAAAAAAATATGTTCAACAGAAAGTGCAGTTATTAGTTTTGGTACGCCTGAAATATCCAGACGCTTATCAAATCATAATAGACTTTTAACGGAGTATGATGGTGTGTTTGGTGTTAAAACAGGCTATACCAAAGCAAGTGGGCGTTGCCTTGTCACAGCGTGCGAGAAAAATGGTGTGACATTAATTGCAGTGACATTAAATGCTTATGATGATTGGTTTGACCACAAAAAACTTTATGATTATGGTTTTTCATTATTTGAAGAAACAGAAATAAAAACAGAAGTTGAAAGTGTTAAAATTCCAGTTATCTGTGCAGACAAACGCTTTGTTTCAGTAGAGTACTTCGAGGATTTTAAGATATATTCAAATTCTTCGGTAACAAGCGAAATTTATGCTTCAAAGCTTCTGTATCCGCCTGTAAAAAAAGGTGATATAGTTGGCGAGATTGTTTTTAAGGACAACAATAAAAAAATAATTAAAATCGTTCCTTTGGTTTCTTCTGATGATGCTGTTGCTTTATATGAAGAAATCAAAAGAAGTCCCACGATTTTTCAGAAAATAAAAAAATTTATAGAAGGACTGTCGATACGATATGGCTGAAATAAGATTACAAAAATTTTTATCAGAATGTTCTGTTGCTTCACGCAGAAAGTCAGAGGAATTAATCCGTGATGGCAAGGTTAAGGTTAATGGTAGAAAAGCTTCAATTGGCGACAAGGTTGACCCAAAGCGTGATGATGTTACAGTTTGTGGTAAAAAAGTAACTGTCGTAAAACAAAAGTATTACATAATGCTTAATAAGCCTCGTGGATATGTTACTACAATGAGCGATGAATTGGGTAGAAAATGTGTTGCAGAATTAGTTTCAGATGTTGGTGCAACTGTTTATCCTGTAGGTAGGCTTGACCGCGATTCTGAGGGGATGCTTTTGCTTACAAATGATGGCGAGTTTGCTAATAGTGTAATGCATCCAAGAAAGCATATTCCTAAAACCTATAGAGTAACAGTTCGCTCTTCTGTGACAACTGAGCAAACAGAAAAACTCCAGGATGGCGTATTAATTGATGGCAGAGAGACCTTGCCAGCAGAGGTCGCTGTTTTAGAAAAAAGTGAAACAAGAAGCGTTTTGCAAATAAAAATTTTTGAGGGTAGAAATCGTCAGATTAGAAAAATGTGCGAAGGTGTTGGTCTTGAGGTAATAAGACTTAAACGCACATCAATCGGCTCTTTGAAATTGGGTATGCTTCAACCAGGTAAATGGCGTGAGCTTACTGCAGACGAGGTTCATAAGTTGGTTACTAATACGAAAAATTGACAACCTATAGATTTTTTAGTATAATATTAGGATAATACACGAAAGGTGTGAAGGCTTTTAAAGCCGTTAAAATGATAAGAAGTATGACAGGCTTTGGCAGAGCACAGGCGTCTGTTGAAGGATTTAATATCACCGCAGAAATCAAAAGTGTTAATCATAGATATTTTGAGTTTTCTGCAAGACTTCCGAGAGCGTATTCTTTTTTAGAAGAAAAAATAAAAAACTACCTTTCATCTTATATTTCACGAGGTAAGGTAGAGTGTGCACTTATTATAGAAGCAACTGCAGATGATAGCGTTACTGTTAAGGTAAATGAGCCTTTGGCTAAAGGTTATTATGACGCAATTCATTATATCGGAGAAACATTTTCAGTTAATTCAAATGTTTCTGCTCAGGATATTGCTCGTTATCCAGAGGTTTTATCTGTAACTAAAAATGCGGTTGATGAAGATGATTTGTGGGAAAAGGTAAAAGCGGTATTAGAAGAAGCTGTTGCTAAATTTATAGAAATGCGTGAGCAAGAGGGCGAAAAGCTTAAAAATGATGTTCTCTCTCGTGCAGATACAATTATTAAAAATGTTTCTTTTGTTGAAGAGCGTTCACCTGAAACTGTTAAAGAATATACCGAAAAGCTTCTTACAAGAATGAGAGAGGTTTTAGAGGGCGTTCAGGTTGATGAGGGCAGAATTTTAACAGAAGCTGCTATTTTTGCGGACAAGGTAGCAGTTGCAGAAGAAACTGTAAGATTAAGAAGTCACATTGACCAGCTTCGTGCTATGATGAATTCTGACGAAGCAATTGGTAGAAAACTTGATTTTCTTGTTCAGGAAATTAATCGTGAAACAAATACAATTGGCTCAAAGGCACAGGATGTAGAAATTGCAAAGGTTGTAATTGACACAAAAGCTGAAATTGAAAAAATAAGAGAGCAAATTCAAAATATAGAATGAGTGTTTTTTATGAAGCTTGTTAATATTGGTTTTGGAAACCTTATAAATGCAGACAGAGTTATTGCGGTAATTAGTCCTGACTCGGCACCTGCAAAAAGAATGATTCAGGAAAGTAAAGAGAGAGCTAATTTAATTGATGCTACTCATGGTAGAAAAACAAAGGGTATTATTATTACTGATAGTGATAATGTAGTTCTTTCATTCCTTTCGGCAGAACAATTACTTACAAGGTTTAACGATGAAAAGGGAGGTCGTGAATTTGGCTTCGAGGGATAATGGTTTGCTTGTTGTTCTTTCTGCTCCTGCGGGATGTGGTAAGGATACAGTTTTAGCCGAACTAAAAAAAGCAGATGAAAATATAAAGCAGTCTATTTCAATGACAACCCGTGCACCTCGTGAGGGTGAAAATGATGGGGTTGACTATTACTTTACTTCTGTAGCAGATTTTGAAAATAAAATCATTGAAAATGGCTTTTTAGAGTATGTTAAATATGGGGTTAATTATTACGGTACACCTAAAAAGGCTATTGAAGATATGGTAGATAGCGGTAAAACTGTTATTTTAAAAATTGAGGTTGAGGGTGCCGGTAATGTCAGAAAAATTTACCCTGATGCAATTTCGATTTTCATTATGCCTCCATCATTTTCTGAGCTTTCCAAAAGGCTTAAAAATCGTGGAACCGAAACTGAAGAAGATATTTCTCGTCGCTTGAAAATCGCAGAAAGCGAAATGGAAAGGGCGAAAGAATATAATTATATTGTTATTAATGACGATTTATCGGTTTGTGTTGATGATGTGTTATCAATTATAAAAGCAGAGCGTCTTAAATATAGCAATATGAAAAATATAGTAGAACAAATTATAAATAATTGATTTTTGAAAGGATGTTTTTATTATGCTTAATCCAGATTTAAAAGGTGTTCTTAGTCAGGGCGTTAGTCGTTATTCACTTGTAACTGCTACTGCAAAGAGAGCCAGAGAAATTGCTATGACAAATCTTAAGGAGAAAAATCTTTCAACAGAAAAACCTGTTACAGTAGCTCTTGGTGAGATTATTGATGGTAAATATAAAATTGTTGAACCAGATGAAATCAAAAATCTTTAATTCAGATTATGTATAACGAGTCCTTTGTTGCAGAAGTTGCAGTTGAAGGTCTTGTTTACCAGATTGACGCACCATTTTCGTATTTAATACCGGAAACTCTCGAGGTTTCAAAGGGCTCAAGAGTGTTAGTGCCTTTCGGTAATGGTAACAAAAAGAAACAGGGCTTTGTTTTGAATATCAAGCCTTTCGCTGAGTCTGACAGTAGTATAAAACTAAAATCTGTAGTTGCGGTACTTGATGAAGTGCCGCTTCTTAATGATGAAATGTTGTCTTTGGTTACTTATTTAAAAGAGCAAACATTTTGTACTCTTTTTGAAGCAGCTAAGGCTATGCTTCCGAGCGGAATCGGGCTTCAGTATGTTGTGTCATTTATGGTGGACGAGAGCGTTCCTGCTTCTGTGGTTGAAAAATTACAAAATGAAGAAAGAGAAGTATACGAATTTTTAAAGGGTGGCTGTAAGTTTCAGAAGAAAGAGAAAATTCTTTCTTCATTGGGATTTGCGGCGGATTCGCTTGTGCTCGAAAAGCTTGTTAAAAAGGGTGTCTTAGTTTCAAATGTAGATACAAAAAGGAAAACAGGCGATTTAACAGTAAAAAATGTAAGACTTGCACTTTCTCCGGAAGAAACAGAAAGTAGTCTCAGTTCTTTGACCCAAAAACAAAAATCAATTTTAAAGTTGCTTCTGGATATAGGCTCAGCTTCCGTAAAAGAGGTTTGCTATTTTACAGGTGTTACTGTTGCAGTTATTTCTGCACTCTGTCAAAAAGGTTTACTCGAAATTTTTGATAGTGAGGTTTACCGTAAACCCAAAATCACTGCTGAAAGAAGTAAAACTCCAATTCCACAATTGACACATAATCAAGAAAATGCTTATAGATATTTAGCAGAAAAGGTCGATGAAAAAAAAGCGGGTGCAGCACTTCTTTTTGGTGTAACCGGTAGCGGTAAAACTCAGGTTTTTATAAAGCTTATTGAAAAAGTGGTGAATAGTGGTAAAGGTGTTATTGTTATGGTGCCCGAAATTGCCTTGACACCACAGACAATAAATATATTTTACTCATATTTTGGTGATACTGTAGCAGTATTTCACAGTGCACTTTCTGCCGGAGAAAGAATTGATGAATGGAAACGCGTTAAAAATGGTGATGCTAAGATTGCTATCGGAACACGCTCTGCGGTATTTGCACCATTTGATAATTTAGGTTTGATAGTTATCGATGAAGAACATGAGCATACTTACAAGTCCGAAATGACACCGCGTTTTCACGCAAGAGATGTTGCAAAATTCCGTTGTGTAAAAAATGATGCGTTTTTACTTCTTTCGTCTGCAACTCCGTCTATTGAGTCATATAAAAATGCTATGGATGGTAAATATGGCTTTGTGAAGCTTTCTGAACGCTTTGGTAAGGCGGTTTTGCCAGAGGTAAAGACAGTTGATATTTCGAACAGCAAAAGCATAATAAGCACAGAGCTTTATTCTGAAATAGAAGAGGCGTTAGCACATAAAAAACAAGTAATTCTTCTTATGAACAGACGAGGCTTCAATACTTTTGCAACCTGTGAAAGCTGCAAAACGGTTGTAACTTGCCCTAACTGCAGTATTTCACTTACATATCATAACGCCAATAATCGTCTTATGTGTCATTATTGTGGTTATTCTCAGTCCTTTACGGATGTTTGCCCGACTTGTAATAATAAAACTATTAAATATGCGGGCTTTGGTACCCAGAGAATAGAAGAGGATATAGAAACGATTTTTCCAAATGCTAAGGTGCTTCGCATGGATGCCGATACGACAATGGCTAAATACTCTTATGAAGAAAAATTACAGTCTTTTGCAAAAGGTGAGTATGATATTCTTCTTGGAACTCAGATGGTTGCAAAAGGTCTTAATTTCCCTAAAGTAACAGTAGTTGGTGTTATTTCAATTGACCAACAGCTTTATAATGATGATTTCAGAAGCAGCGAAAAAGCATTTGATTTGTTGACTCAGGTTGTTGGTAGGTCTGGTAGAGGCGATTTCCCAGGAAAAGCAGTTGTTCAGACAGCACTTCCGGATAATGATATTATAACTCTTGCCTCAGCACAGGATTACGAAAGCTTTTTCCATATGGAAAATGTTATAAGAAAAGCAATGATTTATCCACCATATTGTGATATTTGCGCTTTGACATTTACGAGTGAAAATTATTTAAAATGCAATGCTTCGGCTCATCGTTTTCTTGATGCGATTAAAAACGCAGTGTCTCAGGAGTTTTCAGATGTTAAAGTAAATGTTTTGGGCCCTTTACAACCTAAGATTGCTAAAATTAATAATAAATACAGGAATGTTATTACAATAAAATGTAAGAATAATAAGCGTTTCAGAAAAATGATTTCTACGCTTTTAATTTCATTTATGAAAGATAAAGTTAATAGCGGAGTAAGCGTAACTGCAGATATAAATCCGCTTTAGAAAGGTGTAAAAAAATGGCTTTAAGAAATATTCGTGAAGATGGCGACCCTATTTTAAGAAAAAAATGCCGTCCAGTTACTGAATTTAATGATAGACTTTTTGAATTACTTGACGATATGGCAGAAACTATGTATGAAGCCCCAGGTGTTGGTCTTGCTGGACCACAGGTGGGGGTTTTAAGACGAGTAGTTGTTATGGATGTAGGTGATGGTCTTTTAGAGCTTATTAATCCTGAAATTACAAAGGTTGATGGTGAGCAAGTGGGTGAAGAAGGCTGTCTTTCTCTTCCTGGTCTTTGTGGTACAGTGTCAAGACCACAAACTGTTCAGGTTAAAGCACAGAACCGCGAGGGTAAATGGTGTCTTTATAAAGGTGAAGATTTAAAAGCAAGATGCTTCTGTCACGAAATTGACCACCTTGACGGAATTCTTTATAAAGACAGACTCTTGGAGGGAACGATGCTCCAAAGAGTCAGTGAGCTTGAAGAGGTTGAATAATATGAAAGTAGTTTATATGGGAACTCCCGATTTTGCTGTGAAGCCACTCGAAGCATTAATTAATAATGATTACGAGGTTGTCGGTGTGTTTACTCAACCAGATAAGCCAGTAGGAAGAAAAGCAATTTTAACTCCACCACCAGTTAAGGTTGTAGCAGAAAATAATAATATTCCTGTGTTTCAGCCAGATACTTTAAAAAATGGTGAGGGTGTTAAGATTTTAGAAACACTTAAACCAGATGTTGTTATAGTTGTAGCCTACGGGAAAATTTTACCAAAAGACTTCTTGGAATTTGCAAAATATGGTTGTATTAATATCCATGGCTCTATTTTGCCTGAATACAGAGGTGCTGCACCAATTCAATGGTCTGTTTTAGATGGCAAGGAATTTGCTGGTGTAACATCAATGCAGATGAATGAGGGGCTTGATACAGGTGATATTCTATTGGTTGAAAAGACTAAGATTGACGAGAATGAAACATCCGGTGATTTATATGAAAGACTTACAGTTTTAGGTGCGGATGTGCTTCTCAAGACACTTGATGCCATAAAAAACAATTCCTTGAATCCAATAAAGCAAGATGACAGTAAAAGCAGTTATGCAAAAATGCTCCAAAAATCACTTTCAAAAATTGACTGGAATTTACCCGCTCAAGTTGTGCATAATACAATTAGAGGTCTTGACCCTTGGCCTGTTGCTTTAACAGTTTACGATGGTAAGAATTTAAAATTATTCCGTTCTCGTCTTGTAGATAAAGAATATAACAAACCAAGCGGAAGTGTCATTGCTGACAAAAATGGTTTAATTGTAGTTTGTGGCGATAAAAAAGCAGTTTTAATTACAGAAGTGCAGTTAGAGGGCAAAAAGCGGATGTCTAGCGTCGATTTCGCTCGCGGTGCTCAATTAGCCGATGGTGTTATTTTTGAAAGTTAAAAGTCTGTTAATATATTAATTAATAAAATTTAAATATTGTTTTTTAAAATATTCTTAATATAATTTGGAGGTGTTATGGTTTGGGATATTATGGTTGGTATTTTGACTATTATTATGTTATTTTAGTTATCCCTGTTTTTATTATTTCATTAATAATTCAGGCTAAAATGAAGTCGACTTTTAAAAAGTTTTCCCAGATTGGTAATGCACGAGGAATTTCAGGCGCTCAGGCTGCTGAAATGGTATTGAGATATTATAATATTCAGGATGTAAGAATTGAGAGAATTAATGGTAGCCTTACAGACTGTTATGACCCTATTAATAAGGTTATAAAGCTTTCAGATACTGTTTATGGTAGTTCAAGTATTGCTGCAGTAGGCGTTGCTTGTCATGAGGCTGGGCACGCTGCACAACACGCAGAAAAATATTTGCCAATAAAAATAAGAAATTCTATTTTACCTGTGTGTAATATAGGCTCGCATCTTTCTCTTCCTTTAATAATTATTGGCATTTTCCTTTCATTTCCTCAGTTAGTTTGGGTTGGTATAGGCTTCTTTGCTTTTACATCTATATTCCAGATTGTTACATTGCCTGTTGAATTCAATGCAAGTAACAGAGCTCTTCATGTTGTTGAAGCAACTGGTATTCTTTCTTATGAAGAAAAGCGTGGTGCAGGTAAAGTTTTAAAAATGGCAGCTATGACTTATGTTGCAGCACTTGCAGTAAGCCTTGCACAGCTTTTAAGATTAATTTTAAGATATGGCGGTAACAGAAGAAGATGAGCATTACTGCAAGACAAGCGGCGTTTTCAATACTCTTGAAAATCGAAAAAGATAAAGCTTATTCAAATATTGCATTAGACAGTGCTGTTAGGGCTTATTCCCTTGACAGCACTGATTGTGCTTTTATTTCAAGATTGGTTTATGGTGTAACTGAAAGAAAAATTACGCTTGATTTTGTCTTCTCTAAATTTTTAAAACAACCAATAAAAAAATTAAAGCCAGAGGTTCTTGTAATTTTAAGGCTCGGTACATATCAGCTTTTGTTTATGGATAAAATTCCAGTTTCTGCTGCTGTTAATGAAAGCGTGTTACTATCTAAAAATAATAAATGTGACTTTGCTTCTGGCATGATAAATGCAGTTTTACGAAAGGTATCAATTGAGGGCAAAGCTATTTTAGAAAATCTTTCAGGGGAAGAACGCGTTTCGGTTTTATACTCTGCACCACTTGAGCTAGTAAAATTTTTAAACTATCACTATGGTGAAGATAATGCAGAAGCCATATTAAAATATTCAATTGTACCTAAAGAGATTACTATAAGAGTAAATACATTAAAAATTACCGAAGATGATTTAATAGAAACTTTGAAAAAATCTGGCATCAAAGCAGAAAAAACAACATTAAAAGACGCCTTGATTCTTTTTGCTAAAGGTGCAGTTTACGAGTTGGAGGAATATAAAAAAGGTTTTTTCTATGTAGAAGATATTTCTTCGCAGATTTGTGTTAGTGAACTAGAATTAAAAGAAAATTATAAATTTATTGATGTTTGTAGTGCCCCTGGTGGCAAGAGCTTTACGGCTTCACAATATATGAATAATATGGGTGAAATTTATTCCTGTGATATTCATTCGCATAGAGTTGAATTAATCAAATCTGGTGCTGAAAGGTTAGGGATTAATATAATCAAGCCCACCGAGAATGATGCGACAGTATTTAACAAGAATTTTACAGAAGCTGATTGTGTTCTTTGTGATGTGCCTTGCTCAGGACTTGGTATAATTGGCAAAAAACCTGAAATCAAATATAAATCTCTTGATGATACAAAAGAATTAATACCAATTCAAAAACAGATTTTAAGTACCGCTTCTCAATATGTTAAACAGGGTGGAGTACTGATATATTCAACCTGTTCAATAAATCCAAATGAAAATCGTAAGGTTTGTGATTGGTTTTTAAAAGAAAATGAGAACTTTAAAAGCGTTAAGGTTGCACCCCACATTAAGCGTTGCGTTGACGAGGGTGATTACTTAACACTCACGCCGCATATAAATAATTGTGACGGATTTTTTATAGCAAAATTTATTAAAAAGTAATGAGGAAATATGGAAAAATTTGACATTGCATCTTATTCTTTAGAAGAATTAAAGGAGAAAATAAAAGAATTAGGCTTACCACAATTCAGAGCTACACAAATTTATGACTGGATACATAAAAAAGGTGCGGTTTCTTTCTATGAAATGACAAATATCGGAAAACAATTACAAGATAAATTAAATGACAATTTTGTCATTTTTAGCTGTACTATTGAAAAAAAGTTAGTTTCAAGGTATGATAATACAGTCAAATATCTTTTCAAACTTCCCGATGGTGAATATCTTGAATGTGTTGTAATGGATTATAAATATGGTCTTACTATTTGCGTTTCTACGCAAGTAGGTTGCAAAATGGGGTGTTCATTTTGTGCCTCGGGTATTGGGGGCTTTAAAAGGCATTTAGCCCCATCTGAAATTTTAGGTCAGATTTATGCTGCCCAAAGAGATTTGAATATAAGAATTTCAAGAATTGTTTTAATGGGGATGGGCGAACCACTTGATAATTTCGATAATGTTGTTAAATTCTTAAAGCTTGTTTCAGATGAAAATGGTCTTAATATTGGTATGCGTCATATTTCACTTTCAACTAGTGGCATTGTGCCAAGAATTTATGATTTACTCGAATTAGATTTACAACTTACATTATCAGTTTCATTACATGCTCCGAATAATGAAATAAGGTCACAAATAATGCCTGTTAATAATAAGTGGAATGTTGACGAGCTTTTGAGGGCTTGTAAAATCTATGGTGATAAAACCTCACGCAGAATATCTTTTGAGTATGCTATGATAAAGAGTGTGAATGACACCCCAGAATGTGCAAGAGAACTCTCCAAAAGACTTAAAGGAGTTCTTTGTCACATCAACTTGATTCCTGCAAACGAGGTTCCTGAAAAAGGTCACGAAAGAAGTGACGATGGCAATATTAATAATTTTAAAAATATATTAGAAAAAAACGGCTTGACTGTTACAATCCGCAGAACATTAGGCAGCGATATTAACGCTTCTTGCGGTCAGTTAAGGCGAGAGAAAATTTTAGAATCGAGGTGAACGCTATGAAAATTCAGTCTTTTACAGATACAGGCAAAGTCCGTGAAATGAATCAGGATGCTTTTAAAACAGGTACATTCCGTGAGGGTGGATGCTTTGCTGTTGTGTGTGACGGGATGGGTGGCGTTTCCGGTGGTCAGGTAGCAAGTGATATTTGTGTTAATGAGGTTTCGGCACATATAGAAAAAGGGTACCGCAAGGGAATGAGTATGAAATCAGTCAAGAATTTACTCGTTTCTGCAATTACTGCTTCAAATATCAAGGTTTTTGAAGCTGCAAATAAAAACAAAGATTATTTAGGTATGGGAACTACAGTTGTTGCGGTTGTTATATTAAATGGTTTTGCTGCCGTTGCACATATAGGTGACAGTCGTGCTTACCTCATTTCAAACGACATTAAGCAGATTACAAAAGACCATTCTGTTGTTCAATATTTAATTGATATGGGTAGAATTACACCTGAACAGGCAAAAACTCATCCTGACAGAAATGTCATAACAAGAGCTGTTGGTGTTACTGCAGAAATTGATGTTGATGTTGATATAGTTCCTATAAATTCGGGTGAAACTATACTCATTTGTACTGATGGTCTGTACGAATATATTTCTGATAGCGAGATGTTTGAAATAATTAAAAATTCAAATGAAGCAGAACCTGCAAAACTTCTTTTAGATATGGCAAATGAAGCAGGTGGAAAGGATAATATAACGGTAGTAACCGTTGAGGGCTAAGTTTATGGAAAACTATGTAGGTAAACGCTTAGACGGGCGTTATGAGATACAAGATATTATCGGCGTTGGTGGTATGGCTGTTGTTTATAAAGCTTATGACAGCATTGACGACAGATATGTTGCTATAAAGGTGTTAAAAGAAGAATTTTTAGCGAAAGAAGAATTCAGACGCAGATTTAAAAATGAATCCAAGGCTATTGCAATACTTTCACACCCTAATATTGTTAAGGTTTATGATGTCAGCTTTGGTGACAGACTTCAATATATTGTTATGGAGCATGTTGAGGGTATTACACTTAAGGAATATATTGAGCAAGCGGGCGTTGTTAACTGGAATGAGGCGTTGTTCTTCTCAATTCAGATATTAAGAGCTATTCAGCATGCACACGATAAAGGCATTGTTCATAGAGATATTAAACCTCAGAACATAATGCTTCTTGACAATGGTCTTATCAAGGTTACAGACTTTGGTATTGCAAGATTTAGTCGTGGCGAAACGAGGACTCTTACAGAAAAAGCTATTGGCTCGGTGCATTATATTAGCCCAGAACAAGCAAAAGGTCAGATTACTGACGAAAAGGCAGATATTTATTCTATAGGTGTAATGCTTTATGAAATGCTTACCGGTAAATTGCCTTTTGATGCCGATAATGCAGTTTCTGTTGCATTAATGCAATTGCAACAGGAAGCAGTGCCATTAAGAAGTATTAATCCAGATATTCCGATAGGTTTTGAACAAATCACTTTAAAAGCTATGCAGAAAATTGCACGCGACCGTTATCAGACTGCTTCTGAAATGCTCTTAGATTTAGAAGAACTTAAAATGAATCCTAATATTAAGTTTGACTATCAGAATTATTTTGTTGATCAAGAACCCACAAGATATATAGGCAAAATTCAGGAGAAAACTATTCCGGTTAATGAGTCTGTTCCAAAACAACCAACAGGTGAATACAAGCCTATAAAAACAAATGATTATGACGATGGGTACGATTCTTCATATAGCAATAGTATGCCACAACGCGGTCGAGAGGTTGCTTCAACAAGAACGCAAACCAGAACATCATCGACTGCTTCAAGCACAAGAAAAACAAACTTTACAATTGTTTTAGCGGTGAGCTTTGCATTTCTTTTAATTCTTGCAGTTGTTCTTGGTATTTTTATCAGTAGTGGCACAATAACTCTCGGGTCAAAAAGGACCGAGGTTGAAAGTTTTATTGGTATGGATTATATCGATGAAATCCAGAGCAATGTTGATTATGCTGAAAAATATCTTTTTGAAGTTGTTTATGTTTCGTCATCCGATTTCACTGAGGGAACAGTTACTGATCAGGACCCAAAAGCTGGTGACACAATTGCAAAAGGTGGTGTTGTTAAGCTTTATGTTGCAAAATCTGGTGAGGGCAAGGTTATTCCTGATTTAACCAATAAAAACTATAAAGAAGCTCGTGACACATTAGAAGCTATGGGATTTATTGTAACGCTTCAAGCAACAGAAAATGATGCAGTACAGGTTGGTAATGTAATAAGCACAAAACCTAGTGCAAATACTAGTGTTATTGAAGGCTCAACAATTACTGTTTATTATGCAGTAGATACAAGTAGTGAAACACAATTTAGAATGCCAGATTTAGAAGGTAAATCTCTAGATGAAGCAAAAATTGTTTTAGAAAAGAATGGTCTTGTTGTTTCAAAGGTTGAAACAGTTGACAGTAGTATCAGCGAAAATTATGTTGTAGGTCAATCACCATCAGATGGTTCACCTGTAAAAAAAGGTGATTCGGTTATTTTAACAGTAAGCACAGGTTATACCTCAACAGAAATTAATATTCAGCTTCCGGCTGCTGGTGTTATCAGTGTAACTGCAACTGTTAATGGTGTTAATACCTTTAGTGAGAGTGTTGATACTTCTGCAAATTCTACTTATGCAGTAAAAGTTACTGGTAAGGGTTCAAATGCTGAAATAAAAATTTATCTTGATAATTGTCTTTATTACGAAGCAATTGGTGATTTTACAAAGGATAATGTAAAAATTTCTAATTCAAAAACTTATCACGTTGCATTTTATAAAGATGTTACTGGTATGAATGAATCAGAGGCAATTGCAGTGTTGAATAATTTAGGCTACAGAACTATTCAGATTAATAGAATAGAAAGTGAAGAACCGGTGGGCACTGTGCTCGAACAATCACCAACATTTTCTTCTGCACCTCATGTTGATACCAATACAACTATTGTATTGACAGTTTCAAAGGGTCTTGAAGTGGAAGAGCCAAGTGTTGAAGATAGCGATGTCTATAATGATTTAGAAGGTATGAACTGATTGATGTCTGAAAAACAATTGAATGGTATTATCATCAAAGGTATTGGCGGTTTTTATTACATTGAAGCTGATGGCGATATTTACGAGTGTAAAGCTCGCGGTGCTTTCAGAAAAAAGAAAATAGCACCATTAGCAGGCGATAATGTTACTATTACGATTCGTGAAAATGGCGAAAATACTATTGATGATATTAAAGAACGCAAAAACTTTCTTATAAGACCACCGGTTGCTAATGTTGATACATTAGTGATTGTTTCATCTGTCAAAAATCCTGTTCCAAGTACTTTGGTAATTGACAGATTAACCGCAATAGCAGTAAGCAAAGATATTAAGCCATGTATCGTTTTCTCAAAAAGCGATTTAGGTGATACTAAAGAGCTTGAAGAAATTTATAAAAAAGCAGGGCTTAATGCTTGTTCGGCTTGTTGTAAAACGGGTGAGGGCGTAGAAAGTGTAAAAGAAATGATTAAAGGCGGTATTACCGTTTTTACAGGCAATACGGGTGTGGGTAAGTCATCTCTTTTAAATTGTATCGATTCCCGCTTCTCTATAGAAACAGGAGAGGTAAGTAGCAAATTAGGTAGAGGTAGGCATACCACCCGAGATGTTACTCTTCATAAAATAGGCGATTTTTATGTTGCTGATACTCCAGGTTTTTCGTCTTTGGATATTGAGAGTGGCGAGCTTATTATGAAAGAGGATTTGCCATATTGTTTCCCTGAATTTTCAGATTATCTTGGTAGGTGTCGGTTTTCTACTTGCACTCATACTGTAGACAAAGGCTGCAAAATTCTTGAAGCATTGGAAAATGGTAGAATTCACGAGAGTAGGCACAGTAGCTATGTTACTATGTATAACGAGGTTAAAAATATCAAAGAGTGGCAACTGTAACACAATTTTAAAATCCTCATAATATGTAGTAAACATATTAAAGGAGTGGGTTTTATGAAAGTTGTAGTATGGCAGAGTCCTAAGGCATTCAGAGGTATTTTAAAGCTTGTGTTTGGTATTAAAGATTAAAATAAAAGATGTAAATTTACATAACACAACGGCGTAGTTTATAACAAACTACGCCGTTGTGCTTTGAGAAATGAGAATTGTAAAAATGATTGATTTTGAATTAATTATTTTTTTGGCTTCTTTACCTTATTAAGCTGAGCATTAACCTTTAATAACTCCTCCTTAGTAACAGTAATGTTAGCCATACCTACCATAGATGACATACGAAGAATTGAGAAGCCACCGAGCATCTGCATCATACTGCCACCCATAGATTTTAAGTTGATGTCAAAGCCACCACTTTTCTTTTCGCCGTCTTTGCCTTTTTTATTTGCCTTCATCTTCTTTAAAAGCTTTAATCCAAAGAGTGCAACAACAAGCTTTGCACGTTTGCTTTCAAAGATTTCAGAAAGCTTATCATTAATTGAGTAGTATCCTTCTGGAGCAGTAACATCAAACCAGTTAAGAATAGCACCTTTCTCTTTTAAGCGATATTCTTCGTTGAATGTATCAACCTTTTTGATAACACTTTCGTCTTTGCAATCACCAGCAACTGCCTCAAGCTTTGTTTCACCACTGTTTGGAACATCAAAATAGAAGAAGTGGTCGTCAGCTTTTTTCTTACCTAAAGAAACGCCGTTATAGAAAAGTTCAACCTCAGGAAGATTTGAGTAAACCGTAACCTTTGTTGTTTCTTCAACTCTGTCAACATAACGCTTACCACAGATATGGACGAATGGTTCATCTGAAAGCCAAGCTTTATATGCATAGAAAGCATCTTTTTTATATTTACGGTCAAATGTCATAAGACCTTTATGGTTCTGACCGTTTTCGCCGCCTTCGTTTCTTGCATCTGCACCGAAGTCAAACATATTCCATACGTGAGTAGCCCACATATATTTACGTGTGAAGAGTTGTTTAATGAGTTCTTCGTGGTAATAAGCCTGATACTCTTCTGTGTAGTCACCTTGAGATGGGGTGGATGTGTGCCAGTTAAGAGCCTCACAACCATACTCACTACAACCAATTGGAATGTTTGGATGCTTTTGGTGGAATTTGTCAAACCAAGGACCATTCATTGTTGTATCTCCACCATACCAACCGAAGTAGTGGTTGTACGATACAACATCAGGAATCTGTATATAAGGACTATCCATACTACACATAGAAACGCAAGCAATAGTTGTGAGTCTTGTTTTATCTAATTCGTGAACAAGGTCATTTAAGATTTTATGGTTTTCAATTAAATCAGGGTCATTTTCACCAGCCATTGTAATTTCATTTGAAAGACCCCAGACAACAATTGATGGATGGTTGTAGTTTTGTGTAACTAATTCTCTCATCTGAGAAATTGTGTTTTCTCTACCTGTAGCCATGTGGTGAGAGATATAAGGAATTTCTGCCCAGATTACAAGACCTTTTTCGTCGCATAAATCATAGAAATATTGGTCGTGCTGATAGTGAGCGAGACGGATAGTTGTAGCACCAACCTCTAAGATTAAATCAATATCTTCTCTGTGATGCTCAGGAAGAAGTGCGTTACCAAAGCCCCAACGGTCCTGATGGCGTGAAACACCGCGAAGAGGATATTCTTCACCATTAAGAATAAAGCCATTGTTAGGGTCAATTTTAAATGTACGACAACCAAAACGAGTGCTTACATTATCAAGAACGGTTTCACCATCTAAAAGTTCAACCTCCGTTGTGTAAAGATAAGGGTCTTTTTTACCATGCCAAAGATGAACATTTTCAATGTTTAATCTAACAATTTTATTGCTTGATGTTGTTTCAGCAACAATATCACCAGTAGCATCCTTGATTACATATTTAAGAGTAGGTGTTTCTACATTTCTTACATATACTTCAATTTCAATTTCCGCATTTTCACCTTTAATTTCTGGTGTAACCTTAATGCTTGGACTACCATAATAATCTAAATCAAAATGCTTTTCATTAACACCAATAATATTAACATCACGATAAAGACCACCATAAAATGTGAAGTCTGCCATCTGAGGATAAACTCTGTCATTTTCTGCGTTGTCAACATCTATTTCAATTGTGTTTTCATCTTTGAGTACATTTGTAATGTTAACTCTCCATGTAGAATAACCACCATCGTGATGAGCTAATTTTTTACCATTTACAGTTACGTCAGCAGATGAGTTAGCACCACGGATTTCAAGATAAACTAAGTCAGTTTGTGGTAAATCTGCACGAGCAATTGTTTTAGTGTATTTACAAGTACCTCTGAAATAATCAGCACCGCCGTCCTGACCGTCAATAGCATTCCAGGAATGTGGAAGATTAATGTTTTCTGGAGTAGTTTCAGGCTTTGTAAATACCCAATCTTTATTAATATTGATGATTTGTCTCATTGGACTCGCATCCTTTCAAATTTAAATTTCTAAAAGTTAATTTTATTATAGCAATAAAGGCGTTTTTTTGTTATGAAAATTTTTGGGTGTTATTGCACAATATTTATATTTAATTCGTAGTTTTTATTGAATTTTTGATAAATTTGTACTATAATAGACTAAATCGAAGAATTAATTTGGTGGATTTTATAATATTTTTTGGGGGTAAAAGAATTGTTTTATGATTCAGAATTGCATTTTTTACAAAGTGTTTTGAAAAAATGCAGAATTCAAACACAAATTATAAATGCGAAAGAAAATCCTGAAAGCACATTAGATTTAGGTCTTAGAACGCTTCTTGAAATTGACAGTTACTTTGAAAAACCTTTGGTTGAGGTGCTTGGGAATATTTTAAGTAACACAATCCATCTTCTTACAGATGGATATATGTGTAAATATATCTATTTACAACTTCCTGGTGACAATATTGAGAATGTTCTGGTTATTGGTCCTTATCAGACCAAGCTTTTCAATCATGAAGAAATTTTAGAGCTTGCAGAAAAAAATGAGGTTTCAGCTGCGAAAATGCGTGATTTTGAAAAATACTACAGTGGGTTGCCACTTGTTGGTGATGAGGGGCAGTTAATTTCTTTAGTTGATACTTTTGGTGAATTTATCTGGAATGGTTCTTCAAATTATCGCTTTGCAGAATACGAGCTTGAAACTAAGTTTGATAATGTTACTGCAATTATAAACAAATCACTTTCAGAGCATGAGGGTCTTGCCTGGAACACAAAACTTATAGAAGCAAGATACGCTTATGAAAATGAATTTTTGTTTGCGATTACTCAAGGTAATTACCCAAAAGCGAAGCACCTTATGTCACAGTTTAATAGTATTCAGATAGACCAGCGCAATACTGACCCTATAAGAGATTTAAAGAATTATTGCCTTGTTATTAATACTTTGTTTAGAAAGTCTGTAGAGCGTGGCGGCGTTCATCCTATTCATATTGATAGTGTTTCGAGTGAATTTGCTAAAAAAATCGAGCTTCGCTCAACTGTTGATGATATTTATAAGCTGATGATGGAAATGGTAAAGGTATACTGTCAGCTTGTTAATAAATATTCGGTTAAAGATTATTCACCAACTGTTCAAAAGGTTGTTGTTATGATTGAAAGTAATCTTTCGTCAGATTTGACTTTGAGTGAGTTGGCCTCAACACTTAATATAAATGCAAGTTATTTATCAACTGTATTTAAAAAAGAAACAGGCAAAACAATTACAGCTTATGTAAACGAAAAGCGTATTGAATTAGCTCAGGAACTTTTAAGAACCACAAATCTGCAAATACAGACAGTTGCGCAATATTGTGGAATTGTAGATGTCCACTATTTCACAAGGTTGTTTAAAAAACTTACAGGTGTTTCACCGAAACTATTCAGAGAAGAAAATACTAGTTTATAAGAGGTATTTATGGGAATTACAAAAATTGTTGTTACTGGTGGACCATGTGCTGGTAAATCAACTGCTTTAAGCAGGATTCAGGAAGAGTTTACAAAAATGGGGTATACTGTTCTTTTTGTACCAGAAACTGCAACCGAGCTTATAAATGGTGGTGTTGCACCATGGACTTGCAAAACAAGTGATGAGTTTCAGCAGTTTTTAATTCAATTACAAATTCAAAAAGAAGCAGTTTTTGAAAAAGCAGCTGTCTCGATGGCAACCGAAAAGGTTTTAATTGTATGTGATAGGGGAATGTTAGATAACAAAGCATATATGACACCGCAAGGATTTTTTGATACCTTGAAAAAATTGAATTTAAATGAGGTTGAAATAAGAGATAATTATGATGCTGTCTTTCATTTAGTTACAGCAGCAAATGGTGCCGAGGATTATTATACCAAAGCAAACAACACTGCAAGGACTGAAACCCTAGAAGAAGCAAGAGCAATAGATGAAAAATTGCTTGACTCATGGACGGGACATCCTCATCTTCGTGTAATTGATAACTCAACTGATTTTCAAAATAAAATTAATCGCTTAATATCAGAAATTTCATCTTTTTTAGGGGAACCAGAGCCATTTGAAATTGAAAGGAAGTATTTAATTGAATATCCTAATATTAATTGGCTTGATTCTTTAAATAATTGTCAGAGGATTGAGATTATCCAGACATATTTAAAATCAAAAGAAAATGAAGAGGTTCGTGTCCGTCAACGGGGGATGGATGGTAATTTTATTTACTTTAAAACAATTAAAAGGAAAGTAAGCGGACTTAAACGAATTGAAATTGAAAAGCGACTTTCTAAGGATGAATATTTAAACTTGCTTTTGGAAGCTGATACAGAAAAAAGACAAATTAGGAAAACTCGCTATTGTCTTATGTATGAAAATCAATATTTTGAGATTGATGTTTATCCATTCTGGAAAGATAAAGCAATTTTAGAAATTGAATTAAATGACGAAAATACAAAAATTAGCTTTCCAAAAGAAATAAAGGTTATAAAAGAAGTAACAGAGGATGAAGCGTATAAAAACGCATCGTTAGCCAGAATATAAATTTTAAAAGGGGTTGTGTTATGAGAAAAGTATTGAGTTCATTTTTGTCTGTACTATTACTGATTGGCGTATTTTTTAGTGTGCCCGTAACTGCAAATGCAGCAGAGAAAAATTTTACAAACTCTTCTGAAGAACAAAGGTTGTTATCAGTAGAAACAAGTAAACTTTTGTCTGGAATCAAAGGTAATGCAAATCTTAGCGATGTTGAAAAAGCGTTACTTATTCACGATAGATTAGCTATAACCTGTCAGTATGGTTACCCGATTGATTCTGGTTATTCAAAATCAACAGCTCATACAGCTTTTAGTGCGATTGTTTTGAAAAAAGCGGTTTGTCAGGGTTACGCTTTGGCTTATAAATATCTTTTAGAGTTAGTTGGAATTAAAAGCGAATATGTTTCTTCTGAAGCACAGGATCATGGTTGGAATATTGTCTATATAAATAATGTTCCATATCATGTAGATGTTACCTGGGATGATGCTACAACTGGCGTTTCTGGTGCAAAATTCGAAGAAGGTAAGGTTTATCACAAGAATTTTTTAAGGTCAACCCAAGGTATGATTGAAACTGGTCACGTTGCAAAAGATGGAACAATTGATTATAAATCAACACCAATAAATACTACTTATGATAATTATTTCTGGCAAAATTCAGATACAGCTTTTCAGTTAGTTAATAACGAGATTTATTATTTTGATAATGTCAATGAAAAGTTGATGAGATTGAATAAAATTGATGGCTCAGATGCCTCTCTTTTAAAAAGCGTATCATATGGTGGCTCTCAAATTTGGACTGAGAGTTATTCTCGCCTTGCAAGTGATGGAGCGTATTTGTATTATTCAACGGCGGATACTGTTTATAAATATAATCCAAAAACAAATACAGAAGAGGTTAAGTACAAGTTAGATTTAAGCTCAGAATATGGCAATAGCAACAAATTTTTGTATGACCTTACAGGTTTTGCCTACAGGGATTGTTCATTCGTTTATGAGTGTTGTATTTTAGATTTGACATATTCATTTATTGAAGCAGACCAAAAAATTATTGTTGATTCTAACCACGTACAGTCAGGTTGGATAATTGATAAAAATGCCAACTGTGGTACTAATGGTAGTAAACATATTGAGTGTACCGTTTGTAAAACTGTTATTAAAACTGAAACTATTCCAATAAGTGGTAGTCATAAAGTGGGTGACTGGGTTACAACTAAAAAACCTACCACAACAGCCGAAGGCGTAAAAGAGAGAAAGTGCAGCGTCTGCGGTGCTTCATTGGAGAAAGCAACTATTCCAAAACTTGAAACTCTTAACGCCCCAACAGTAAAAATCTCGAACACAGCAAAGGGAATAAAGCTCACTTGGGGTAAAGTAGAGAATGCAGAAAGCTACAGAGTGTATAGAAGAACATATGATACTAAAACAAAGAAGTATTCAGAGTGGACAACACTCAGTAAAGCGCAAAAAGGCACAAGCTTTGTAGATACAAAGGTAAAGCTCGGAACAACCTACAGTTATATGGTAAAAGCAATAAACAGTGGTGTTCTTAGTAAGGGTACTCCAACAAAGAACTTAAAGTACAATGTAACCCCAACAGTAACCGTAGCAAATACATCAAAAGGTATCAGTGTCAGCTGGAGTCCAATAGCAAATGCAACAGGCTATGAAGTTTATTCTTCAACATATAATGCAAAGACAAAGAAATGGAGTAGCTTCACAAAGAGAGCAACAACAAAAGCGAATGCAAAGAGCTGGACAGATACAAAAGCTAAGAGTGGAACAAAGTATAAATATACTGTAAAAGCATTGAATGGTAAGGTAGTAAGTGCATACAACAAATCAGGAGTACAGATAGTAAGACTAGCTCAACCAACAACAAAAATAGTAAATGCAAGTAATGGTATAAAGGTAAGCTGGGGCAAGGTTTCAGGTGCAACAAGCTACGAGATACTCCGTGCTGAGTACAACGCAAAAACTAAAAAGTGGAGTACAGCAAAGAAGGTTGCAACAGCAAAATCAAGTGCAACAAGCTGGACAGACACAAAGGTAAAAAGCGGTGTACAGTACAGATATACAGTGAAAGCTGTAAATGGAAAAGTTTACAGTTCAGCTAAAACAACCTCAGGACTTATGTTCCTTACAATGCCAAAAACAACTGTAAAAGCAGTTAAAACTGGCGTAACAGTAACTTGGACACAAAGTACAGGAGCGACAAGCTACGAGGTATATCGTGCAGAGTATAACAAGAAAACTAAGAAATACACTGCATTCAAAAAGGTAGCAACCGCAAAATCAACCGCGAAGTCATATACTGACAAAACTGCAAAGAAAGGTGTAAAGTATAAGTACACTGTAAAGGCAGTTAATGGAAAAGCGGTAAGTGCCTATAAGGCGGTAGTTGTTAGTCGTTAGCCGTTAGCTGTTAGCAAATAGTCAAAAAGAAAAATTCTATCATTTTCAGTTTGCGATAAACTTTAAATGATAGAATTTTGTTTTCTCTAATTGCTAACAACTAAAAGCTAATAGCTAGTCCCCAGTCCCTGACAATTGACAACTGACTCACTGACTATTGGCTAACAACTAATAGCCAATAGCTAACTATAGACTATTAAGTAACTTTAATACAGTAAGTAATTCGTCGCTCTTAACTTTCTCAATTTCCTTATCATAAATAACACAGTCAAGGAAGTACTTAATTTCATTAGCATACGCATCACTTTTTGGTAAGTTAATGTCGCCAGTATCGCCCTCAGCAGCTTCTGAAAGGTCGATTTTGCCATCTCTCAAATAAATCATCATTTTGCCATTTTCATTAGCGACAACGGCATCTTCAAATTGGAAACGAAATTCTGCTGTGAAAGGGTAGCTTGTTGCATACCAAGATGCTTCTGAATTAATTGAGAAATCACCAAAATCATAAGTAACACTTATAAAATCCTGGTCTGGTCTTTTTGAGCGGAATTGGTGTGCAATCTTTTTTGGTGCACCAAAAGCGTAAACCATAAAATCAAGGTCGTGAATGTGTAAATCAAATGGTGTTAAACCACTTCTTTTTTCGTCCATCATCCAGCTATCCCAACTCCATTTTGGGTAGCAACCAAGTCTGGTCATTGTACCTGAAAGAAGCTTGCCATATTTTTTTGTATCAAAAATTTCTTTTAAAACTTCATATTCAGGCCAGAATCTCAATACCTGAGCAATCATAAATTTAACATTATTCTTTTTAGCTGTAGAGTAAACTCTTTCAACATCTTCTTCTTTTAAAGAAATAGGTTTTTCGCAAATTACATTTATACCTTTTTCCATTGCCATAATAGCGTAATCTGCGTGAAGATATGTAGGAAGACAAATATCTAATATGTCAATTTCCTCTTTCTCTAACATCTCATTAAAATCATTATAATGGCGTTTAGCAGGGTATTGGTCTAAACGCTCTTGTCTTATGTCACAAAGAGCGACTATTTCAACTTCATTAATTTCTTCCCATGCAGGAATGTGTGCACCACTTATACCACCGACGCCGACTAAACCAACTTTTAACATAATAAACACCTCATAAAAAAGGCACAATCATTTTAACAAACGATTGTGCCCATTTGTTATTTAATTATCTTGCATCAATTTCGTTTTTGAGTTCTTGAAGACCATTCATAAGGGATGAAGCAACATATTGACCAAGAGAGATAAGCTCGTGGTAATGGTTTGCAGGGTCACCCATTGTGTAGTCGTTGTCTGGAACAACATAACCAATAGCATCGTTCATAATACCAAAGCACATTGTACCGTCGCCAAAAATATCACAAACGAGTGGAGCTTCAAATGCACCACCGTTTACACCAGATTTAACTGAGGAACCGCCAACAATAAGGTCTTGACAAATTTCACCAGGAAGCATAACTGCTTTGAATGATTTACCAAATTCAATGTAACCGATTTCTGTGAAAGTAGAATAAACTGTCTTGCCGTGTTCATCTGTGTCAACAAGAACATCGTAGTTTGCCATATTAAGTTTACCCATAGCCCCAATAAGGTCGTTAGAAACAGGAACTTCAACACGCTTAATAGCTAAGTTAAGGTAAGGTTCAACTTCTGTTTCAGTAACAGGAACCCAAGGGCTTATAGAGTCAATAACTTCGTATTCGTTGCCATCAACATCAGTAGCTTTAGAATAAGTGTATTTTTTGTACCAGAGTGAGTATGGACCAGCTTTTTCACCAACAACACCCATACCATACTGTTCAACTTCATCAGCACAGTTAAGAAGTGGGTCAGCTTCGATTTGTTCTTCTGTCATTGTTAAAGCGAGAGCGAGTCTTGCAATTTCGTGACCATATCTCATAGATTCGTGATATCTCTTTGGAGTATCAACACCGTCACCAGTAATAGAACGGCTCATATAAATACCTGCAATAGCACCGTTAAAGAACATAAAGTTATAACCTGCTTTGTCAAGTAATTCGCCTGTGTAGTAAACATAGTCACCAGTGATTTCTCTACCTGAGTTGGATGATGTAGGAAGACCTGCAACGTCAGGGTGAGCAGCAATGCTGATAATCATTGTAGGACGATAAGATTCGTCATCTGGAGTAAACACAAATCTTGAAAGGTCTGACATAATAGTGTCAGATGTAGGTCTGTTTTTGTTGTTGAAGTACTCTTTACCAATATCCTTTTGAGCGTATGTAAGAGTACCAGCTTTCATATCAAAGAATGCTTCCATTAAAGCTTCAGAAACTTTTTCTTTGAGGAATGCCATATATTTTGGGTTAGTACCTTGTTGTAAATCTTCGCCGTTTTGTGTACCGCTATTAATACCATTCTGGAGAAGCTTAACTAAGTTGTTAGTCCAAAGACCTTCTGTGTCAATACAACTATGGCAGTGAGTTGATGCAATGTTAATTGAAACAATGTTATTTGCTTTTGCAAAATCAGCGAGTAACTTACGAATGTCACGGATATCGCCGTTAGTAATACCTATACAGTCGATAGTACCGAAAAGAACAGTTTCTCCGTTTGCACCGTCTTTAATAGCAATACATCTTACCATCATATCGTCGATAACGCCTTCAACAACGTTTGTGAATGCGTTTTCAGGAGCAATATAACCACCAATGTAATATTCGCCATTAGTAACATCATCTGGAATAAGGCTCTTGTTTGAGTAACCTAAATACCATTTTGCATTTGCATCAGCTGAAGTGTTGAACTTGCCTGTCGTACCAGCATAGAAGTTGTCGGCTTTAAGTGCTTCATCATTTGTGTCTTTATCAACAAATCCAGGTCCGTTAGGGAATATACCAGCGAACCAGTCAAACACAATTCTTAAAAGAGTGTCAAGAAAGCTTGTTAAAATGTTACCGGCACCTGCTTCAAGTGTCATTGGTGCAGTAACTGAAGCTGCACTTGCTGTAACTGCACCAACACTTGAAAATAAAAGTGTAAGAGCGAGCACCACTGCAAGTAACTTCGTCATTTTGCGTGATTTCATAAATCTATCTCCTTTGTTTTTGGATGTGATTGCATAGTAATACAATCTTACTAGTGTATTATACAAATTTTAACAGAAGCTTTCAATGTTTAATATAGCTAAAATATAATAGTCAACTTTTGTTATTTTTAACAAAAAATATTGTATTGTAATATATGTGAGATTTTTGTTGACATTTTGATTCAAATTGTGTAAAATATCTTTAATTATGAAATAGAATGACTTTTTGTGTCTTGAAAGGGGTTATGCTTTTTATGAAGAAATTAAAAAAAGAAAAAGCACCTAAAGTAAAAAAAGAGAAAAAGGTAAAAGAAAAAAAAGTTCAGTCACCTGAGGAGAGAGCTCAGTTTGAGGCAGCGGTTAAAGGTTTTACCTCATCTGGTGTTTTTAAAGCTCTTATTGTAATGTTTGTTTGTAGCCTTGTGTTTACAATGTTCTCTTCAAGTATTTTAAGACTTACTGCGATTCCTGGTGCTTTGAGAACAAGGGCAGCGGCAATTCAGTCTAATATTAATGCACAGAACCAAAATAACAATCAAAATAATCCTATTCAGAATATTGTTGATATTTTCGTTCCTGAAACAACCTCTGCAAGCATAGATGTTCAGGGTACAACAGCAGCACCAACCACAACAGCTCCAACAACCCAGAGTACAACAGCTGCTACTACAACTACTACAAAAGCACCTGAAACAACTAAAGACAGTGCTTCAAATGGTAGTGATTCAGATGAAACTACAACTACAACTACAAAACCTACAACAACAGAGTCAGAAACAGATTCTGCTGAAACCTTAAAGGAAAAAAAGGCGATTTTAAATACATACAAGAAGGTTGTTAATACAGCTAACACAATAAAGCCTGGTTTTACCAAGGTTCAATACAGAACAGTTGAAAAAGACCAGAATGGTAAATTATTTTTTGGAGATGTTGAAAAGAATTATCCTGGTTATTTTGTAAGTCAGGCTGATGCTGAGTCGGCTCCTTATGTTGCGGCAAAGCTTTCTGATATGTCACTTTTCTTAATTGAAAACGAAAAATTTGGTTGTATTCTTTCTGATAAAAATACATCTGAGGCTATAAGAAAGGTTTCAAAAGAAGCTCAGAGTGATGGTTCAACAAAGCTTACTATAGTTCTTCGTAATGAAGAAAATCCTGCTGTGACTCCTGCTGACGAAAAAACACCATTAAGCCACACCAGCTCAATGTTCCCTGTGGTAGATAAAGAAAACATCAAGCAGAAGCTTGTTGCTCGTCAGAGTCCATTAATCAATATAACTGATGTTAATCTTTTATATCATGATTGTACTTTAGAAATAACCTATATGCCAAAAACTGGTAAGGTTGTTTCTGTAACACAAACAGTTCAATATGACTGTGTTGTTACTTATGATATTGTTGTTCCAGTGCTTGGTATAGGAATTCTTCAAGGCCAACAGGCAGTAGGTACAGTTACTGACACAGCGGTTTATACAGAATTTGTTTATTAAAAATTTTAGGAGAGCGAGGGTATATGCCCTCGCTTTTTTGTGTATTTTTATGCAAAAATAATCCGAAATTATTGCTAAAAGTATTTTTTTATGATATACTGTATTCTTAGAAAATATAACGAGGTGTAGTTATGACAAGACACGAAGCAAGAGAGCAAGCATTTGCAGTTATTTTTGAAAAAAGCTTTAATGATTCTGCAACTTTTCAAGAAATTGTAGATAATGCAGAGGAGTGCGGTTTAGTTAAAATAAACGGCTTTGCTAACACTCTTTTAAATTCTTTAGAAGAGAATTTTCAGAAGGTAGATGAAACTATTGAAGAAAATTTAGTTAAATGGAGTTTACAAAGACTTCCTAAAGTTTCACTTGCAGTTTTGCGCCTTGCTGTTGCTGAGATTTTGTTTAATCAGGATGTTCCATCTAATGTTACTGTAAATGAAGCGGTTGAAATAGCAAAAACTTATGGAACTGCTGAGGATGCATCTTACATAAACGGTGTGTTATCAACTATTGTAAAAAAACTAAAATAATGTGCGCTTTTTTAGGTATTGATACAAGTAACTACACAACTTCAGTTGCTTTGGTTGGTGAGGATGGTTCTGTTTTACAGAAAAAACGTCTGTTGCCCGTTAAAGAGGGTGAAAGAGGCTTAAGACAAAGTGATGCAGTTTTTCACCATACTAAAGCTTACCCAGAACTAGTAAAAGATTTGCTTAATAATTTTGATGGCGTTATACAAGCAGTTGGCGTTTCTGCAACACCAACTACTGAAAGTGGTTCGTATATGCCTTGCTTTTTAGTAGGAGAAAGCTTTGCAACTTCACTTGCTGAAATTCTTAATGTTCCTTGTTTTAAATTTTCTCACCAACAAGGGCATATTGTTGCAGCACTTTATTCTGTTGATAGATTAGATTTATTACAAGAAAAGTTTATTGCTTTTCATGTTTCTGGTGGCACTACAGATGCTGTTCTTTGTGAGAATTCTGACAGTGAATTAAAAATCACACCTATCAGCTCCTCTAATGATTTAAAAGCAGGTCAGGCAGTTGACAGAATTGGTGTTAAAATGGGTCTTCATTTCCCTTGTGGTAAGGGGATTGAGCGATTAGCACTTAAAAGTGATAAGGTTTACAAAAATAAAATTAAGCTTTATGGTGGCGATTGTTCATTATCAGGACTTGAAAATAAATGTCTTAAAATGCTTGAGAATGGTGAAAGTAAGGAAGATACCGCTAAATTTCTTTTGACTTATATTGCCGATACTTTATCACAAATGGTAAAAAATATTTTTTCAGAGTATGGAGAATTACCACTTGTTTTTGCTGGTGGTGTAATGTCTAATTCAATTATTCGTGCAATTATAACTTCTCGCTTTAATGCTTTCTTTGCTGAGCCTGAATTTTCTTGCGATAATGCGGCTGGAATTGCCGTTCTTACAAAGCTAAATTATGAAAAATAAAGTAGGTAAGTGAATGTATTCAGTTTCACCAACTGTGTTTACAGTAACAGAACTCAACAGTTACGTAAAAAGAATATTAGATAATGACGAGAATTTAAAAAATGTTTTTGTAACAGGTGAAATTTCTAACTTCAAAAATCATTACAGTGGTCATATGTATATGACAGTCAAAGATGAAGGTGGAGCAATAAAAGCAGTAATGTTTTCGTCCTATGCTTCACGACTTAAATTTGTTCCTGAGAATGGAATGAAAGTCATAATTTTTGGTAGTGTGTCACTTTATAATAAAGATGGCAGTTATCAGCTTTATATTACAGATATCCAACCAGATGGCTTGGGTGCTTTAAATCTGGCTTTTGAACAATTAAAAGAAAAGCTGGGGAATGAAGGTCTTTTTAATACTGAATTTAAAAAGCCTATTCCAAGTTTTCCAAATAAAATTGGGGTTATGACTGCACCTGATGGTGCTGCAGTACGCGATATTTTTTCGGTTTTAAAAAGGCGTTATCCCGTGGCAGAAATCGTTTTTTGTCCCGTTGCAGTTCAAGGCGAAAGTGCAGCTCCCGAAATAGCAAAAGCTATCAGACTTTTTAATTGTCAGAATGCTGCTGATGTGCTGATTGTTGGTAGAGGTGGTGGCTCTCTTGAAGATTTGTGGGCGTTTAATGAAGAGATAGTTGCCCGTGCTATATTTGAGTCTGAAATTCCTGTTATTTCTGCAGTAGGTCACGAAACAGATTATACAATTGCTGATTTTGTTGCTGATTTAAGAGCGCCGACTCCGTCTGCAGCTGCCGAGCTTGCAGTTCCTGATATATTTGAGTTGAAATCAGATTTATTAGGCTTAAAGCAACATTTGTCAGTCCTTATGAGAAATATACTTTTAAGCGAAAAGGAAAAAGTAGAAAATCTTGAAAAGAGAGTAGCAATTTTAAGTCCGACTAATAAAATTCTTAACTCCCGTCAGGAGATTTCTAATCTCTACGATAAAATAGTCAGTTTAATTTTAATGAAAATGAATGATGAGAAATCAAAAATATCTTTATTATCAAGTAAATTGAATGCTTTAAGTCCTTTGAGTGTACTCTCACGAGGATATTCAATATCCTATAATAACGATATACCAGTTATGAGCGTAAAAGATGTAAAAACTGACGATAATATTAAAGTCAGAGTAGCAGACGGTGAGATTTTTGCAACCGTCAACGATGTGAAAGGTAATTAAAATGGAACAGAATTACGAAAAATCAATAAAAAGATTAGAAGAAATTACTGCTTTACTTGAAGAGGGGAACCTCTCAATTGACGAAAGCTTGAAAATATTTTCAGAAGCAACAGAAATTTTAAGTAAATGCACAAAGTATTTAGACTCTGCAGAACAGAAAATCTCAAGTCTTATTAAAGGTGAATGATATGAATAGTAAAATTCAAGAATATTCTTCACTTATAGAAGAAAAGCTTTATAAATATTTTGAAGCTTCACTTCCTGAGTACAAAATTCTTTTTGACTCAATGGAATACAGCGTAAAGAATGGTGGTAAAAGAGTAAGACCACTTTTAACACTTCTTTTTTACAACGCTTGTGGTAAAGCTGACGTTTTAAAAGCAATACCAATGGCAGAAGCGGTTGAGTTTATTCATACTTACTCATTGATTCACGATGATTTACCTTGTATGGATAACGATGACTTCCGTCGTGGTAAACCATCAAACCATAAGGTGTATGGCGAAGCTATTGCACTTTTAGCAGGTGATGGACTTCTAACTGCCGCATTTGAAAGGATTTCTAACTGGTCCTTAGCTGGTCTTTATTCACCAGAAATTGCAGTAAAAGCAATTAGCGAGCTTTCAGTTTACGCTGGTGCTCGTGGTATGATTGGTGGTCAGGTTATTGATATTGGTAATGAAAACAACCCTGATGCCGATTTTGATAATTTAAAACTTATGGATAGCCTTAAAACAGGTTGCCTTATTTCAGTTGCATGTGCTTTAGGCTGTATTGCTGCAGGTGCAGAAGATGAATTAATACATTCAGCAAAAATTTTTGGAGAGAAGCTTGGGCTTGCTTTCCAGATTAAAGATGATATTTTAGATGTTACAAGCACTTTGGAAAAATTAGGTAAAATGACAGGTAGTGACAAGGAAAATAACAAATCTACCTATGTAACACTTTTAGGTATTGAGAAGTGTGAAGAGTTAGTAAAACAACTTACAGATGAAGCCTTGAGGGAATTAGACGCTTTTCCTGATAACGTGGCTATTAAAGAGTATGCAAACTACCTTGCCGACAGAGAGTATTGATTTTTATGAAACACGAATTGTTAGAGAAAATTAAATCTCCACAAGATGTAAAAAATCTTGATGAAGCTAAACTTCCTCAGCTTGCTGAGGAGGTCAGGGATGTTATTGTCTCAACAGTTTCACAAAATGGCGGTCATTTAGCTTCAAATTTAGGTGTAGTAGAGCTTACAATTGCACTTCACAGAGTGTTTAATTCACCAAACGATAAAATTATATGGGATGTTGGCCATCAGGTTTATACTCACAAGCTTTTGACAGGCCGATATGAGGAATTTAAAACCTTGCGACAAAAAGGTGGTATTTCAGGCTTTTCAAGACCTAACGAAAGTGAACATGATATTGTGTTCAGTGGTCATAGTAGTGTCTCTGTTTCTACTGCAATGGGTATTGCCGCAGCAAATAAGGTTAACAATAAAAAAGATTGTGCCATAGCAGTTCTTGGTGATGGTGCTCTTACAGGTGGTCTTGTTTATGAAGCACTTAACAACACCCGTAGTTTAAAAGATACACGACTTATAATTATTCTTAATGACAATGGAATGTCCATATCTAAGAATGTAGGCAATCTCGCAAAAAGACTTGCGGTTATGCGTTCAACTAAAGAATACTTTAAATTTAAATCTTTAGCAGAGAGAATTATATCTAGAATTCCTTTTGTCGGTGAAAAACTTGCTGATAAAATTTTAAAAACAAAAACAGATATTAAAAATATTATATATGGAAGTAATCTTTTTGAAGATTTAGGTGTTCGCTATATGGGACCTATTGATGGTCATAATATTGAGCATTTGTGCGAGGCACTTGAGGGTGCAAAAAACTTAAATCACCCTGTGCTTCTTCATATAAATACAATGAAAGGCAAGGGTTATCATTTAGCTGAAGAAAACCCAACTGATTATCATGGAGTTGCTCCATTCGTTGTCGAAAAAGGCTTGGAGAAAGCATCAAACAATAATTTTTCTGAGGAGTTTGGCGATTTCCTTTATAATCAGGCTGCTAAGGACAAGCGTATTTGTGCAATTACTGCAGCTATGTCTTTAGGAACAGGTCTACAAAAATTTTCTGAAGAATATAAGAATAGATTTTTTGATGTAGGTATTGCTGAAGAACACGCTGTTCCTTACGCATTAGGACTTTCCAAAAATGGAATGGTGCCTGTCTTTGTTGTATATTCAACTTTTTTACAGCGTTGCTATGACCAGATTATGCACGATTTTGCGTTGCAACAGGGTAGAATGATTATAGCTGTTGACAGAGCTGGCATTGTCGGTGATGATGGTGAAACTCATAATGGTATTTACGATGCTGCTATGTTCAATGGCGTTCCTAATATTTTAGTTTATTCACCAGCATATTATAGCGAACTAAAAAAAGATTTTGTTTCTGCACTTTATCACTCAACAACACCAGTAGTAGTGAGATACCCAAGAGGTGGCGAGCCTTATTGTCCTGATGATTTTACTGTTACTGGCAACGCTTACGATATTTATGGCGATAGTAACGCGGAATATGCTCTGGTTACCTATGGCAGAATTTTCGGTGAAGCTGCAAAAGCTTATAAAGAATTGAAATCAAAGGGTGTAAGTATTAAAATTATCAAGCTTAATGAAATTATTCCTATTTCTACTACTGTTTACGAAGAATTAGAAAATGTAAAGAAAGTTTACTTCTTTGAAGAAGGCGTAAAAAATGGTGGTATTGGTGAAACATTCGGTAGCTATATGCTTGAAAATGGTTTATCACCACGCTTTAAACTAGTTGCATTTCCTGACTGTTTTGTGAAACAAGGTAGGGTTAACGAGATTTTGCATGAATATCAGTTGGATTGTGATGGGATGTGCAATATAATTTTAAACGATTTCGGAAAGGTCAACGACAATGAGTGATAAAAAGGTAAGACTTGATATATATTTAGTTGAAAACGGCTTTACCGAAAGCAGAGAAAAAGCAAAAGCTTTAATAATGTCGGGAATTGTTTATGTGAACGACCAGAAAGAATTGAAAGCTGGGCGTGATATAAAACCTGACGATATTATTGAGGTGCGTGGTAGTACACTTAAATATGTAAGCCGTGGTGGTTTGAAGCTTGAAAAGGCAATGCAAGAATTTCGAATTGACTTGTCGGATAGTATCTGTATGGATATTGGTGCTTCAACAGGTGGTTTTACTGATTGTATGCTCCAGAATGGTGCCAAAAAAGTTTATTCTATTGATGTTGGCTATGGTCAGCTTGCATGGAAATTAAGAAGTGATGAGCGTGTCGTTAATATGGAAAGAACCAACTTCCGTTATGTTACTCACGCAGAGATTCCAGAAGAAATTGATTTTGCCTCTGTTGATGTTTCGTTTATTTCACTTAAAATAATTCTTCCGGTTATGTATGAATTATTAAAGGCTGATGGTGAAGCTGTATGCCTTATAAAACCACAGTTTGAAGCGGGGCGAGAAAAGGTTGGTAAAAAAGGCGTTGTAAGAGATGTTAGTGTTCACGGTGAGGTAATTGAAAATATTGTAGCCTTCGCATCTCAACAAAAATTCAAGGTTTCAGGACTTTCGTTTTCTCCAGTAAAAGGTCCTGAGGGTAATATAGAATATCTTGTTTATTTAAAGAAAGTTAATGAACCTACAGACTGTGAAGAATATATTGAATATGCAAAAGAACTTGCAAAAATTTCTCATGAAGCCTTAGATAAAAAAGGTGTGTGATAAAATGAAAATTACATTAATCCCTAATATGACCAGGAAAAATACACCTGATGTTACAAAAAAACTTTTGAGAGAATTAGAAAAGCTTAATGTTACTGTGCTTTTAGACAATGAATTTTACTCTTTCTTTGGTGTTCTCCCATACGTAGAGTATTGTGATATAGAAAAATCACTTGAAAACTGTGACATTGTTATTACTGTTGGGGGTGACGGAACATTTATAAAATCTGCAAAGCTTTCTGCAGAAAAAAATAAACCTCTGTTATGTGTGAATGCTGGTAAACTGGCGTATTTAGCTGGTCTTGAAAAGAGCGAGTTTTCTTTTTTATCGCAAATAGTAAAAGGTGATTATAAAACCGAAAAAAGAATGATGCTTAGTGCTACAATTATTGACAAAAATGGTGAAATATTATATCATTCAAATTGCCTTAACGATGCGGTTGTTTCAAGAAGCGGCAATATAAGAATTATGAATTTGTCAATAAACTGTAACTCGGCTCCGCTAATGGATTATTCAGCAGATGGCGTTATAATTTCAACCCCAACTGGCTCTACGGCTTATTCGCTTTCAGCGGGTGGACCTGTTATTGAACCGAAAATCGACAGTATGTTGATAACACCTGTTTGTTGTCATAGCTTTTTCTCTCGTTCGGTAGTTTTAAGACCAGATTCAGTTTTAGAAATTTCGCACGACAATTCAGGCGAAGCAGTGCTTTCGTGTGATGGTGAAAAGGCTGTTGCTATTCCTGAAGGCTCTATTGTAAAAATAGAAACCTCAAAAGAAAAAGCGGAATTTATAAAAGTAAAAAATGATACTTTTATTGATATATTAAATAAAAAAATGGCAAAATAAAATGTTCTGGAAGGATGTTAATAGTGAAAAAAACAAGACATAAGTTAATTCTCGATTTAATTGAACAACAAGATGTTGCAACTCAGGATGAGTTACTTGAATTATTACTTGAAAGAGGATACAAGGTAACACAAGCAACAGTTTCAAGAGATGTTAAGGAATTAAGACTTTTAAAAACATTAGGTCCTAATGGCGTTTATCGTTATTCAGTTGAAACAAATAATACCACAAGCTATACCGATATGTTCAACGCACTTTTTTCTGGTTCATTACTCAAAGTGGATTATGCGGGCAATATTTGCGTTATCAAGTGTATTCCTGGTCTTGCTCAGGCAGCTTGTGCTGCCATAGACTCAATGAATGTTACTGAGGTTGTTGGTACAATTGCTGGTGATGACACAATATTTATGCTTTGCAGAACAACTGACGAGGCTCAAGGTGTTGCCGAAGCACTCAAGAGAATGATTAAAAACTAAGGAGATTGGTTATGCTTTCTGTATTAAAAATCAGAAACATTGCTATAATAGAAAACGCAGAAATCGAGTTTTCAAAAGGTTTTAATGTGCTTACTGGTGAAACAGGTGCAGGTAAATCTATTATACTCGATTCCATTAACGCTGTGCTTGGTTTTCGTACCTCCCGTGAGCTTATAAGAACAGGGGAGACGGAGGCTGAGGTTACGGCGCTGTTTTCTTTTGTGAGTGAAAAGACAGAAGCTAAATTACAAGAGTTAGGCTTGCCATTAAATGAAGATAATTCACTCTTGATTACAAGAACAATCACTACTGATAAAAATGTTTGTAGAGTTAATAACTCGTTATCTTCGGTTTCAGCATTAAGAGAAATCGGGTCAACTCTTATGAGTATTCATGGTCAGCAGGATAATCGTGAGCTTTTGGATAGTGAAACCCATATTGGTTATATAGATGCAGTTGCCGAAAACACAGAGCTTTCAGAGTCTTATAAAAATACATATAAAGAGCTTTGTGGAATTTCAGCAAAAATCAAGTCACTTATGACAGATGAAGCCGAAAAAGCAAGACAAATAGATATTTTATCTTTCCAGATAGATGAGCTTACAAAAGCTGAAATTACAGTAGGCGAGTGGGAAGAATTAAAAGCAAAGCGTACAGAAATACAAAATATTGAAAAAATTAGCGAAGGCTTTAACAATGCTGAATCAGCACTTTCAGGTGGTGATGGCTTTACTGGTGCAGTTGAGCTAGTTTTAGGTGCACAGAAATCATTGTCTGCAGTATCAGGCTTTTCAAAAAGTGCTGAAGAGCTTTCAACAAAATTAAATGATATTTACTATGAATTAAGTGATATTGCAGATACCTTACGCTTTAATGATGGTGATAGTGAATATACAAGAAACGACCTTGAATTAATTGAAGAGAGACTTGATTTGCTTTATAGATTAAGCAAAAAATATGGTTCAACTGAGGAAGAAATGCTTGAGTTTTTAAGCTCGGCAGAGGCGAAATTGAATTCGCTTACTTCTTCTGAAGAGGATTTAGAAATTTTAAAAGAAGAACGAAAAGCAATTCTTTTAAAAGCACAAAATCAAGCGAAATTACTTTCTGAAAATAGAAAAGTAACTGCAAAAATATTTGAGCAGAATGTAATGGAAGAATTACGCTTTTTAGATATGCCGAGTGTTCAGTTTAATGTTCAGTTTTTAGAAACTGACCTTTGTGAAAATGGCATTGATAGTGTTGAATTTTTAATTAGTGCCAATGTCGGTGAACCACCGAAGCCAATAGCAAAAATTGCAAGCGGTGGTGAGCTTTCAAGAATTATGTTGGCTCTCAAAAATGTGCTTTCTGATAAAGACCAGATAGGTACAATGATTTTTGATGAGGTTGACACTGGTGTTAGTGGGCGTGCCGCTACAAAGGTTGCCCAGAAATTAAAAGAGGTTTCAACAGGTAAACAAGTTATATGTGTTACTCATTTAGCTCAATTAGCAGTTTTAGCAGACAACCATTATTTAATTGAAAAATCTGTAAGAGATGGTAAAACATACACAAATGTTACACCGCTTGATTTTGAGGGCAGAAAGTATGAAATCGCCCGTATTACAGGTGGTGGCGAAATTACCGAAACACAACTTAAAAACGCAGAAGAAATGCTCACTTTAAAATAGTGCGAAAGGTTGATAAATATGAAATTAGGTGCTTGTTTAGGTTGGGGCGATTTCAGTAAATATGAATTTGCCAAACAATGTGGTTTAGACTATGGTGAAACAGATTTTACAGATATTGCTCTCTCAAGTGAAGAAGAGTTTAACGAGTTTTGCGAAAATATAAAAAAACTTCAATTTCCCGTGCTTGCGGCAAACCATTTTTTGCCAGGACACTTGAAGCTCGTCGGTAAAGAAGTAGATGAAAAAGCACTAACTGAATTTTTAGAGAAGGGTTTAAAAAGAGCAAGCGTTTTAGGTATTCAGTCTGTTGTTTTTGGTAGTGGTGCCGCAAGAAGTTTCAAAGAAGATTACACCATAGAAGAAGCAAATAAAGATATGGAAAACTTCTTGAAAGAAATAGTTTCACCAATTGCTTCAAAATATGATGTTAATATTGTGATTGAACCATTGAGCATAGGTGAAACCTCAATGATACACACAGTAGAAGATGGTGTTGATTTTGCTGAAAAGGCAGATTTTAACCATGTTTACGGTCTTGCAGATTTGTTCCACGTTTGCAATAATAAAGACGATATTGATGAAATCGGTGATTTTGAAGGTAAAATTAAACACGCTCATATAGCAGAGCCTGAAACACGCATTTTCCCTAATAAAAATGCAGATGCTTCAATAAACGATATTTATAAAAGATTTTTTGTTGCATTAAAAAAAGCAGGTTGTGAAACCTGCACAATTGAAGCAAGAACAGATGATTTCTGTAGAGACTTGGTTGAAGCAATAGAGCTTCTTGATGAATTAGGAATTAGAAGGTAAAAAAACAAGGAACAGGAAACTTAATAGTTTCTTGTTCCTTATTGATTTTTATGTTGATTTCCTTTTTTTACAAATAAAATACCGCTGAAAATTTCTTTGATTATTTTAAGTTTTGCTAATCCACTTTCTACATATTCATTATGCTTTAATACTAAAAATAAAGCAAAAGGGAATGCAAGAAATGGGTGAGCAAGAGCTAAAATAATGCCTTTATCAAAAAAATATTTTTCGGTGTAACCTTTAAACCATGTTGAGTCTCGGGTGTTTTTTAATTCGGCGAGCACTTCTGGTACTGCAATTATTTTCAATCCCTTTTTTAGAGCATCTCTTAAAAAGAGTGTGTCCTCGCCACAAGTGGGGAGTGGTTCACCATTAAAAGTTTCTTTAAAGGAAATATTTGCGTTTTCTATTGAATTTCTTCTAAAAGCGATTCTTGCCGCACCATAATTCATATAGTTGAAAATTCCGATTTTTGAAACATGTTCGTTATTCCTGCTTAAGGTGTTATCATTTTCTAAAAGGTTAAAAATAATTATATCTGCATCATGGTGTTCATTAAATACAGTTCTCACGGTTTCTGTATAATTATCAATAAAAAACATATCATCATCAGCCAGAATGCTGATATCTGCAGAAGAATTCTTCAAAGCTTCATTTCTGCTTTTTGCTACACCACGAGCAGTGTTAGTAAATATTTTTATAACACCATATTTTGTTTTAAATTCTTCATAATTTTCGGAATCCGTTTGATTTATAACAATAGCATCAGACTTAATGTTCATTTTTTCAATAAAGGAAGCATCTTTTTGGTGCATTGTTGAAAGTAAAATCTCTATATTCATACAGTATGCTCCTTTAAGAGCTTAAGGCAATTAATAGGTGAAACAAGAAAAGCACTTATTGCATTATAAATAGCTTTAAAATATTTTTTCCTTCTTAATTCAGCAAAAGCAATAACAGCAAAATGTCTTGATGTTACATACTTTTTGTCATTCTTTGAAAGATATTGAAAATATTTTTTCTTAAACGCAAAAACAATATTTTCGCCATTAATTTTAGAGTCACCATTAGAAAGCCCTGCTTCACCATAGTGCATATATGCTTTAACATAACACCCAGGAAGATATGTGAATTTTCCGTCGTTTTCAATAGCTTTAAGCATTAAAAAAAATTCGTCACCGAAATCAATATCACCAAATTTACCGATTTTTTTAATATAAGCTTTTTTGAAGATGAGTGTTCCTGTACCAGCCAAATGATACTTTAAGTGGTAGCATATTAAATCTTCTTTTTTCGTTGATTTAATATAGCTCCTTATTCTTTTGTCACAAAGCTTTCCATTTTCGTAATAAATATCAATATCAGTTATACCATAATCAGCATCAGTTTTTAGCATGTTTTCAATTTGCTTTTCGAGATTTTCTGGTAAATAAAGGTCGTCATCATCTAAAAATGTTATATAATCACCAATAGAAGCATCAATGCCAACATTTCGCGTTTTTGCAGAACCTAAATTCACTTTGTTTACAATATATTTTAATTTAATATCAGGGAAGCTTTGTTTAAATGTATTAATTGTATTCTCAGTGCGAGTATTCCAACTAATATCGGCATTATCATCAATTACAATTATTTCAAAGTTTTTGTATGTCTGCTCAGCAAGGGAATTCAATGCTCTCAAAAGCATCTCGTCATGTCTGTATGTTGCTACAATAACACTAATAAGTGGTTGCATTAAATTCCCTCCTTTTTGTGAATTTAAAAAATTATTCGCCTAAGCGAATGTTGATTCCGTTACCACCATCTGTAGTAGGGAATGTAATGTAAGGCTCAATTGCCTTTGCTGTTTTAATAATTGGCATTGTCTGTAAGTAAACCTTACCAGGACCTGTAACTTTTGTGTGGAAAAGACCCATGCCACCCAAAAAGATATTTTTAGCACCTTGTACCGCTTCAATATCCATTGTGCAGGTTTCGCTCATAGCTGCAAGGTAACCAGTATCAACAATGATACTTTCATTAGCACTTAATGTGTATTCCTTACAGTAACCATCAATTTCTATAAACACTAAGCCACTACCGCTTATTTTATTCATAATAAAGCCTTCGCCACCAAAAATGCCTTTACCCAATTTTTTTTGGAAAAATATAGAAAGGTCAAGACCTTTTTCCATAGCTAAAAAACTGTGTTTTTGTACAATAATTGAATTACCAGGTGAAACCTCGTAAGGAATAATTGAACCTGGAAAGCTTGACGCAAAAGCAATTGTTCCTGTTCCGCCTTGTGCGGTGAATTCATTCATAAATAATGATTCACCAGCGAACATTCTGCCTAATGCTTTTTTTATTCCGCCACCTGAATTTGTATCCATTTTTATATTAGTGCTCATCCAACTCATCGCGCCAGCCTCGGTGCAAAGAGTTTGATTCGCTTCTGGATAACAAATAACTACAGGTAAGTTGTCGCCCTCAATTTTATATCTAATCATAATAAAACCCCTTTTCTGTATTAAAATACAAAGTTATTATATCATAGAGTAGTAGATTTTACAATTATTAAATTTAATTTATAGACATTTCTTTGTTATTATGCTAGAATGAATATAAATTTATAAGAGGAGTGAAGAGGATGAAAAAACTTTATTTTTTAATTGGTAGTCAGGATTTATATGGTGATGAAACTCTTGCAATTGCACAAAAAGATGGCTATGAAATGGCATCATTTTTAAATGATAAATTAAGTGATACAGTTGAAATTAAGCCTTTGCCAATTATAAGAAATGCTAATGAGGCTGTTGACGCTTGTGCTATAGTTAATAGTGATAAAGAATGCGTCGGAGTCATTATGTGGATGCACACATTTTCACCAGCTAAAATGTGGATAAGAGCATTACAAACTCTTCAAAAACCAATGCTTCATTTGCACACACAATTTAATGAAAAATTACCTTATTCAAGCATTGATATGGATTTTATGAATCTTAATCAGTCTGCTCATGGTGACAGGGAATTTGGTTTTATTTGCACTCGTCTTAACATAAATCGTGAGGTGGTTGTAGGTTACTACAAGAATGAGAGTGTTATCGAGAAAATAAGAGCGTTTGCTTCTGTTGCAAAAACTATTGATTTCTCAAAAGGTATGCGAGTTGCAATGTTTGGTAACAATATGCGTGATGTAGCAGTTACTGATGGTGACAGAGTCGAAAGTGAAATTCATTTTGGATGGAATGTTAACTACTATGGAATTGGCGATTTGGTTGATATTATAAATGAAGTAAAAGAAGCAGAAATTAACGAAAAGCTTAATGAGTATTCTTCATTATATACAATGGATACTGATAAAATTGAGTCAGTAAAAGAACAAGCGAAATATGAAGTTGCATTACAGAAATTCCTTGAGCAAAATAACATAAGTGCATTTACTGATACATTTGAGGATTTACATAATTTAAAACAGTTACCAGGACTTGCTGTTCAGAATATTATGAAAAATGGTGTAGGCTTCGGTCCTGAGGGGGACTACAAAACCTCGGCTTTAGGTGCAGTTCTCTCAAAAATGGCAGAGGGTAGAAATGGTGCAACAGGCTTTACAGAGGATTATACATACGATTTAACTGATGGTGAAGAATTAGAGCTTGCTTCCCATATGTTAGAGGTTTCACCAGTATTTGCAGCTAATAAACCCAAAATTCAGGTTCACCCACTTTCAATAGGTGGAAAGGAAGCACCAGCAAGACTTGTCTTTGATGGTATAAAGGGCGAGGGTATTGCAGTTTCCTTGGTGGATATGGGTAATCGCTTTAGAATTATCTGTGCAAAAATTGAATTAGTTGAGCAACCAGAACAAATGCCAAGGCTTCCTGTTGCAAGACTTATGTGGAAATTGAAGCCTGATTTTAAAACAGGCGCAGCTGCATGGATTTACGCGGGTGGTGCTCACCATGCTGTAGTTTCTACATGTCTTACAGTTGAAGATATAAGACTCTTTGCAAAATTTACAGATACAGAGCTTGTTGTTATAGACGAAAATACAGATTTAGTAGCATTTGAGCAGAATTTAAAAATGCTTGATATGTTATCGAAGTAAGGTGAATTTAATGCTTGAGAATTTAAAAAAACAAGTTTATGAAGCAAATATGCTTTTACCTAAATATAATTTAGTTACATTTACCTGGGGTAATGTTTCTGCAATTGACAGAGAAAAAAATCTGGTTGTAATTAAACCATCTGGTGTTGAATATGACACTATGACACCTGAGGATATGGTAGTTGTTGATTTGGAAACAGGCAAGGTAATAGAGGGCGATAAAAACCCATCAAGCGACACACCAACCCATTTAGTTCTTTACAGAGCTTTTGAAAATGTTGGTGGTATTGTTCATACTCATTCGAGAATGGCAACATCGTTTGCACAAGCGGGTAGAGATATTATTCCTTTTGGAACAACACACTCCGATTATTTCTACGGCGAAATTCCGTGCACAAGAGAAATGAGTGGAGCTGAAATAAAAGGCGAGTACGAAGAAGAAACCGGTAATGTAATTGTCGAAACATTCAAAAACAAAGATATAAATCCCGATGATATTCCAGGTGTTCTTGTTAAAAATCATGGGCCGTTTTCATGGGGAACTGACTGTTTTAATGCAGTGCATAATGCAGTTGTTCTTGAAGAGGTTGCAAATATTAATTTTAATACTCTTCTGATTAACCCCGATGTAACAAGAATAAATCAGAATTTACTTAATAAGCACTATCTTCGTAAACACGGCGCGAATGCTTATTATGGGCAAAAATAATATGTCTGGTTAATGTGAGTTTCGGAACCAGAACCCTACAAAAAACAAAATTCTATCATTTTCAGTTAGCGATAAACTTTAAATGATAGAATTTTTATTTATTTAAATTTCTAACGACTAAAAGCCACTAGCTAATAGCTAGCATTATTTCATTAATCCATTTGCAACGCACCAATCGTGGAAAGACTTAAGAGAACGAAGTCTTGCACTTGAAAGGTTATGGTCGTGACGAGTATACCAGTTAAATGTATCAACACCCTGAAGTCTTATAAGCTCTTTAGCAGAAGCGTTGAAACCGCTGTCAATAGCGTTGTCAAGAAGAATGATTTCATTGTAACGTTGTTCTGCAAGTTTCATATCGCCAGAAACAAAAGCTTCGTGGAATCTCTGGAAGAATGCACCACCGCAAGAAGTAGGGGTAGCCATAACACCACGAGCACCAGCGACGTAAGAGTCAAAAAGGAATGGCATATTTGCCTGAATAATTGTTGAATCATATTTGTTATCAATTTTATCTTTGATACCTTCAAATGTGCTTGTTGTATCTTTGATACCCCAGATTTTGCCTGTTTTAGCAAGTTCGCCGTACGCTTTACCGCTCATTAAGTGTGGTCTAAAGCCAGGGAATTCATAAAGAAAAACGGGGAGAGTAGCAACATCTAAAAGTTTTGTTATGTAGTCAACAATTTTGTCGTCATCGTCGCCTAAGCCTTTTGTTGTAAGAACAAGACCATCAACACCGGTTTGCTCCATCTTTTTAATTTCTTCAATGTTGCCTTCAAGTGTATCTTCAATGTTAGCAGTAGCAACAATTGTTGTGTTGCCTTTGTGTTTTGCAGTAAGTGTTGCAAGTTTAAGTCTTTCTTCAAGAGTTAACTGAGTCATTTCTGAACTACCGCAAACTGCAAAGAGATGGTCAACACCTTGTGAAACCTGCCACTCAGTGTACTTTTCATAAGTAGCGTAGTCAATTGTTCTATCCTCAAAATAAGGAGTGAGCATAAGTGAATAAATACCGTCTTTTGTTTCTTTGGTTAACTGTGCCATTTCTAAGGACTTCCTTTATTATATATTTTAATATAGTGTTATAGGGCTGTACAGTAAGCACAGCCCTTAAATTTATTTTATTGAACGTTTTTCTTGAGTGTTTCAAGTTCTGCTTTGAGTACTGGTGGTATTTTATCACCGAATTTTGAGTAGAATTCTTCAATACCTTTAGCATCTTCTTGCCAGAGTTCTTTTTCAACTTCAAGAATGCTCTTGAGAGAGTCAAGTGAAACTTCACCTTCAAGACCTTCAATGTTGATGTCTTCAGCATTTGGAATGAAACCAATTTCAGTTTCTTTAGCGCCAACTTTGCCTTCGCAACGGTCAATAATCCAGTCAAGAACACGAAGGTTGTCACCGAAACCAGGCCACATAAAGTTGCCTTCATCATCTTTGCGGAACCAGTTAACATTGAAGATTTTTGGTGCCTTGTCAGCATCAAGAGTCTTACCAATGTCAATCCAGTGTTGCCAGTAGTCAGCCATATTATAACCGCAGAATGGTAACATAGCCATTGGGTCACGACGAACAACACCAACTGCACCAGCTGCAGCAGCAGTTGTTTCAGAAGCCATAATTGAACCTACGAATACACCGTGATTCCAGTCACGTGATTGGTAAACGAGTGGAGCGAGTTTTGCACGTCTGCCACCGAATACAATAGCTGAAATCGGCACACCATTTGGATTTTCAAATTCAGAACTAAGGCATGGGCAGTTTTTAGCAGGAGCTGTGAAACGGCTGTTTGGATGAGCACCTTTTTCTTCGCTTGTCTGACCATTCCAAGGGTTACCTTTCCATTCAACAGCATTTGCTGGAGGATTCTTATCGAGACCTTCCCACCAAACTGTGTTATTGTCAAGGTTATGAGCAACGTTTGTGAAGATTGTACCTTCTTTAGTTGTTGCAAGAGCGTTAGGGTTAGATTTTTCGTTAGTACCAGGAGCAACGCCGAAGAAACCGTTTTCTGGGTTGATAGCGTAAAGTCTTCCGTCAGCACCTTTTCTAATCCAAGCAATATCGTCACCTACGCACCATACTTTATAACCTTTTTTCTGGTAGCTTTCTGGTGGAATAAGCATAGCAAGGTTTGTTTTACCGCAAGCTGATGGGAAAGCAGCACAGATATATTTAACTTCACCCTTTGGATTCTGGATACCAAGAATGAGCATGTGTTCTGCTTGCCAGCCTTCTTTCCAGCCTTGGTAAGAAGCAATACGAAGAGCAAAGCATTTTTTACCAAGAAGAACGTTTCCGCCGTAACCTGAGTTAACAGAGATAATTGTGTTATCCTGTGGGAATTGGCAGATATATCTCTTTTCTTCATCAATAGAGCAACGGCAGTGAAGACCACGAACCCAGTCATTGCTGTCGCCGAGAACATCTAAAACAGCTTTGCCTACTCTTGTCATAATAACCATGTTGAGAACAACATAGATTGAGTCAGTAAGCTCAATACCGATTTTTGCAAAAGGTGAGCCAACAGGACCCATTGAGTAAGGAATAACGTACATTGTTCTGCCTTTGTAGCTGTCACGAGCTATATCATAAAGCATTGTGTATGCTTCAGAAGGGTCCATCCAGTTATTTGTAGGACCTGCAGCTTCTTTAGTAGGAGCACAAATGAAAGTACGGCCTTCAACACGAGCAACGTCGTTAAGTGCAGTTCTGTGAAGATAGCAGTTAGGAAGAAGGTCTTGGTTGAGCTTAATAAGTTCGCCTGTTGAACAAGCAGTAGCTCTTAATTCTTCGATTTGTTCTTGTGAACCGTCAATCCAGACAATTTTATCTGGTTTTACAAGTTCTACTTTCTCGTCAATCCAAGAAAGAACGCTTTTGTTTGTTGTTAATGCGGACATTGTAAATACCTCCTGTGAAAATTAGTTTTTCACCAAATTTATACATTTAACATTTTACACTATTTTAAGTCAAATTTCAATAGAAATACTTAAATATTTATATACAATTATTTGTATTATTTAATATATTTATTTGTAAATTCTTCTACTTTATTCCAATAAAGTTCTGGGTGAACTTTATATGAGTCAGCGTGAGTAGCGTCTGGCACTACAAGCATATCTTTTTCAGAAGCACAAGCGTCAAAGTTTTTCTGTAACATATCAAATGGCACGTAATCATCCTGTTCGCCATGAATGAAAAGCACAGGTGTCTTTGATTTCTTTAACTGCTCAATAGATGAAGCTTGTTTTAAGCTATGACCTTTAAAAATAGAGTGAATATTACTTGAAGCATAAAGGGTAGGGAAGGCGTTTAATTTGTAAGTCTTTTTAAGCTCATATTTAAATTCATCCCATACACTTGTAAAACCGCAGTCTTCTACAGCACATTTAACATTAGTTGGTAATTCTTCGCCAACTGTCATCATAACTGTTGCACCACCCATAGAAATACCGTGAAGCACAATCTGACATTCAGGGTGAATCATAATTAAATAGTTAATCCAGTCAACCATATCGAGTCTGTCGAGCCAACCCATAGAAACGGCGTTGTGTTCACTATGGTCGTGACCACGAAGTGCTGGCATAATTATATTGTAACCCCATTCATAATATTTTTCAGCAAGGTTTGCCATATAAAACGGTTCACAGTTAAAGCCGTGAATTAAAATTGCCCACTTGTCACTTTCTACAGGATTTTTAATCATAAATCCGTGAATCGATTTGTTATCTCTGTTTTTTATAACAATATGGTCTGCTTTTTCTTGTGTTTTAGAAGTATCAGCAGGTGGTTCTGGTTCATTACCCTTGACCCAGTCAGCAAATTTTGAAAATTGCTTGTGAGCACGTGTTAAAACAAAGCCAGTAAACAAAGCACCGCTTACTGCATAAACAGTACCGGCTGCTAAACCAACCTTTAAAAGCTTATTCTTTTTACCCATAAAATCACCCTTTACAATTTGATTAATTCTATTATACAGTTATATGTATTATATTTCAATTACTAAATTATTAATAAAACAACTCAGTTAACTGACTAAAAATCAATTAACTGAGTTTTTTGTTTTAAAAATTATTCGGTTTTTGGGTAAGACATAGAACCGTCCCCTGATTGTTGTTTTTTTCGATTGGCTTCATAGATTTTATTACGTGGGAAATTTTATGATATTCAATTTCGTATTCCATACCTATAAAATCACCATATCCCAAATAACCAGGACGCTCATTTAAATCGCCTAATCCAAGAATATCAGTTGAATAAAAAAACAAATCTTTTTTTCTTTTCTTTTGGTTTTGGACTTTTAGACAAAATTTTGCTTTATTTGATTTCAAGGATGTATTTACAACAGGAATTCCTATCGTTATAAATTTATCAACAACGATTTTAGGGGGAGTGCAATACAACAAAATTGAATTTATAAATTTATAAACAAGTAAGATGTACAATATGATAACCGACACAAAAATAATGCAAAATATCAAATAAAAATTATCAATAATATTTTTTATTTGCCATAATTGTATTAAAGCGTACACAAAAAATGGTAATGTACACAATCCAATAATATAACTAGCAATAACAAAAAACTTATTTTTCTTGGCATCCATATCATTGATTTCTATCATTTCGTGTATGCTGTTTTTTATATGTTTTTTATTGGTAGTATGTTTCTTGCATTTTTTAACCTGTGCATTATTTGAAACGGATTCTACGCTATATAAACATTTTGAATTTGGATAATAGGTTAATTTGTATTGTTTTCCAATTATATAGTCATCATAAAACAAATCACTCTTGTACAACCAATACTCTGTAATATACTCATCATCCTTGTTTTCTGAACAATACAATATTTTGTAAGCCCCATTAAACTCATCTTTGCAGTTTTTAAAATCTTGGTTTCTTAAATAAAGATTTTTAGTTTCTATTTTTTGTTCTTTACAGTCCTTATACACTAAAACTAATTTTTTAAAATCTTTCAAATATATAAGCAGTGCAGGGACAAATAATATAGAATGTAATATAAAACGAATTATTGGTGCATCAACATCACCTTGCAAAATATTAAAAATACTGTACACTAACAATACGATACCAAGCAAGAAACATATCCCATATAATAACAAAATTGATTTATTTTCTTTGATAAAAAATCTTAAGGACTCCATGTTGTTTCTCCTGTTTACATAGTCTCATCTTCAAAATCAGGGGACGGTTCTGTGATTGGATTGTTTTTTCAATCAACCAACCCCTGATTTTTTTATAAAATTAAACTTTAAACAACGCTAAAACCGTTGATAATCAAGGCTTTTAAGGTTCTATGTCTTATGCCGTCCAAAGCCTTTTTCTTGATTTCAATATATCAAATTTCGCAAGACAAATCAAGTGGTTTTGCAATTTTCACCAGAAACAAACAAAACCGCTATTATGTTTTTTGGTTAAAATGTAAAAAATAGTGTTATTGTCTTATTAATTCTAAATCTTTGCAAACTAAAAAATAGATTGCATTTTCCTATGCATTATGTTAAAATATTTCGGAATGGGGGTTATCCTGATGGCAAATGATATTATTTTTAAAACAAAAGCATTTGGTGGTTTTAATAAAGAAGAGGTTATGACTTACATAAATAACCTTATTTCAGAAAAGTCGGCACTTGAAACCAAGTGTAAGGAATTAACTGATGCAAATAACAATTTGAAAAGTGAAATTGATGAAGCATCAAAAAAGGTAAAAGAAGCTGAAGAAAAAGTTTCAAAAGCAGAAGAAAAGCATAATGAAGATGAACAACGCTTAAGGGTGGAAAGAGAAATTAACACTGCTCTTACAGAAGATAAAGAAAAATTAAACGTTGAAATTTTAAAGCTTAATAACGAAATTACAGAGCTTAAAAACAAGCCGGTTTTAAGTGAAGAAGATGCTGCAGTGTTAAAAGCAGAAAATGCAAAACTTAAGACTGAGTGTGATAAGTTAAAAGCTATGGAGCAACAAGTTGGTGCTGCTATGCTTGATGCTCGTCTTCGTTCAGATGAGCTTATAAAAGAAGCAGAAGAGAAGGCTGAAATTGTAAGAAAAGACGTTTATGATGCTATTGGGGATACCGCTCTAAAAATTGATGAGCTTTCTGGTGGTATTACTGAAATTGCACGTAACTTTACTAAAGCAGTAAGCGAAGTTGAAATGAGAATAAATCTTCTCACAGGTAATATGAGTAAAACAGCTCAGGCTCTTATTTCTAATAATTTAGAAGCATCTCCATTAAGAATTCAAAATACTGTTCTACAGGATGAATATTCTGACTCAGAGCAAGATGTATTAGATGTTATAGAGCAAGAAATTGAACGCACAAATGAAGCGTTTTCAGATGATGAACATAAACCAGTAATCAAAATTAAAGCAAAGTCGGTTGAATAATTTGAAAGAATATTATTTTGATACAAGTAATATAAATGAATGGGTAACAAAGTTAAATAAAGGTGACAGAGTTTATTTAACAGGCAATATTTACACCGCTCGTGATGCAGCTCATAAAAAAATAGTTGCTTTGTTAAAAGAAAATAAACCATTACCTTTTGAATTGCAAAATTCTATTATTTATTATGCTGGGCCTACACCTGCGAAAAATAACCTTGCTATTGGTAGTATTGGTCCTACAACCTCATCAAGAATGGATGTGTTTACACCACTTCTTTTAGATAATGGCTTAAAGGCTATGATTGGTAAAGGTGGCAGAAGTGAAGATGTAATTTCTTCAATGGTAAAAAATAAAGCAGTTTATTTTGCCGCTGTTGGTGGTGCTGGCGCTCTTTATTCTGGTGCAGTTTCAGAATGCGAGGTAATAGCGTTCGAAGACCTTGGTTGTGAATCAGTAAAACGTTTAACTATTAAAGATTTTCCTGTTACAGTTGCTATTGATAGTAACGGTAAATCACTTTTTGAAAGGTGAGTAATTATAAAACAAATCAATTATTTTGAGATGTTAAAAGATTTATCGTCTTTAAATTATGAGATGTTTTGTAAAATATTAAATAACCAGTCAATAAGTAAAGAAAAAGTTGATTTTAATTCTTTACAAGAAGAAATTTATAATAATTTGCTTAGTGAATTTATTTCACCAATAGAAAGAGAAGATATTTTTATATTACAAAAAAGGCTCGAGGAAGAATTTTTAGAGATTTGTTCCTTTAGCCTTTTAATAAAACGAGAGAAAAAATTTTTTGTTTCAGAGGAAGTAAGTGTTTTATTGAAAGAGAGTGTTTTGGTTTTTTCAGAGCTAAAGTATTTTAAAACACCTAAAAAACTTTTACAACTGTTAAAAGAAAATAAAAAACAAACTAAAAAGCTTTTATTTTCACTTACTGATTATGAAGGTGAGATTAAAAGTTTTTGTGTTTTAAAAGATTTAGTTGAAAAAATTTTTTCTCTTTACTTAGAAATCGAAAGAATAATTTTAAGTAATAATTAGGGTGTTAAAAGAAATGGAATTTACAGAATTAAGAAGAAAACTTATTTTAAAAGAATTCAGTAGAATGAACGACGTTCAGAAAAGAGCCGTTTTTGGCATTAATGGTGCAACTCTCATTCTTGCTGGTGCTGGTAGTGGTAAAACTACTGTGCTTGTTAACAGAATTGCTTATATGATTAAATATGGTAATGCTTACGAATCTAATTTTACATACAGAGTGCCAACAGATGCAGATTGCAAAGAGCTTCAGGATTTAATAGAGAATGGTGGCGAACCATCTTTTAATTTAAAACCTCTTCTTTCTGTTGATGCACCAAAGCCTTGGCAGATTCTTGCAATTACCTTCACAAATAAAGCGGCTAACGAGTTGAAAGACAGACTTGTTACAATGCTTGGTGAAGATGGTAATGATATCTGGGCAAGTACTTTTCACTCTTGCTGTGTAAGAATATTGAGAAAAGATTGTGACAGAATAGGCTTTTCAAAGCACTTTACAATTTATGATACTGACGACTCTAAAAGAGTTATGAAGGAAGTTTTAAGAATATTAGATATTGACGAAAAAAGACTTCCTGTAAAATTTGTGCTTTCAGAAATCAGCAAAGCAAAAGATTCTTTAATGACCCCACGTGATTATATTGAAAGTGCTGGGTATGATAACAATAAAAAACTCATAGGACAAGCATTCGAAAAGTATGAAAATATGCTCAAAAATGCTGATGCTATGGACTTTGACGATATCATTGTAAATGCAGTTAAATTACTTAAAGAAAACCCTGACGTTTTATCTTATTATCAGAATCGTTTCCGCTACGTAATGGTCGACGAGTATCAGGATACAAACCAGGCGCAGTATATGCTCACATCTTTACTTGCTGGTGGTTATAAAAATATTTGTGTTGTTGGTGATGACGACCAGAGTATTTATAAATTCCGTGGTGCAACAATTGAAAATATTCTTTCATTTGAAAATCAGTATGAAGATACACGCGTAATTCGTCTTGAGCAGAATTACCGCTCAACCTCTGTTATTCTTGATGCGGCAAACGCTGTTATTAAAAATAACCAGGGCAGAAAAGGTAAAACTCTTTGGACTGAGCAAGAAGGTGGCGACAAAATTGTTGTCAGAATTCTTAATGATGAACGTGACGAGGGTCGTTTTGTTGCTGATGAAATTTTAAATGCAGTTGCAGTTGGCAGAAGACTTTCAGATTTTGCAATTCTTTACAGAACAAATGCACAGTCAAGTAGTATTGAACGTGCTCTTGTTTATAACGCTGTGCCATATAAGGTTGTAGGTGGTCATCGTTTCTATGAGCGTAAAGAAATCAAAGACGTTTTAGCATATTTAAGTGTTATTGCTAACCCGTCAGATACAGTACGACTCAGAAGAATTATAAATGAGCCAAAAAGGGGAATAGGTGACACAACAATCAACAATGCCGCATCTATTGCCGATAACCTCGGTATGACTCTTTTTGAGGTTATTTCTAACGCAAGTGAATACCCGATGCTTTCTCGTGCAAGTGCTAAATTAAATGAATTTACTTCTCTTATAAATAAACTCATTGAGTCACTTGAAACAAAAGAGATGGCAGAGTTCTTTGATGATGTAATTAATGAAACTGGCTATATGAGTTCTTTGGAGTTAGACAAAGAAACTGCAGAAGAGCGTAAAGCGAACGTTATGGAGCTTCTTGCAAACTTACTTCGATATATGGAAGAAAACGAAGAGGGTACTCTCACAGGCTTCTTAGAAGAGGTTGCTTTAATGACTGACCTCGATAACTACAATCAGGATTCTGAATCTGTTGTAATGATGACTTTACACTCTGCAAAAGGTCTTGAATTCCCGGTTGTATTTATTGTTGGTATTGAAGAAGGTCTTTTCCCAGGAAATCAGGTAATGTATGACCCGAGTGAAGTTGAAGAAGAAAGACGTCTTTGCTACGTTGGTATTACAAGGGCAAAAGAAAAGCTTTATTTAACAAATGCACGTTCAAGAATGTTGTTTGGTAACACTTCATTCACTCGACCATCAAGATTTTTGACGGAAATCCCAACAGAGTTAATGGATGAAAATTCACCATTTAATCAACCACAAAGAACTGCTTCTTCTTTCGGTAGTACTTATAGCGGTGGTTCATCATTTGGTGGCGGATATAGTCGTACATCGGGAACTACAAGAAGTACATCGACCACCAAACCAACAAGTATACCAACAAAATCTGCACCAGACCCGAAATATTCAAGAGGCTTCAGTGGTATGGGTAATAAAACTGCAAGTACAAGTAGCGTTACTCTCGACTTTAAGGTTGGTGATTCAGTAGAGCACAAGGCATTTGGTAAAGGTCTTATTGTCAGTGCAAAAGCTATGGGTGGCGATATGCTCTTAGAGGTTGCTTTTGATGATGTTGGCACTAAGAAACTTATGGCTAAGATGGCGAAGCTCGTTAAATGCTAGCATTTAACAATATAGAATTCAAAATGCAGAATGCAGAATTAAAGGGTCTGCGACGCTATTATAAATATTGATATAAAAGAAATTATCCTATCATTTAAAGTTGTTATCAACTAAAAATGATAGGATGAATTTTTTTACAAAGCTCTAATTCCTATTTCCTGATTTCTTAAAATTAAAGCTGTATCTCAACTGTATGACTACCAACACCAGTACTGAAAACAACGTCACTACCGATATTTCCATCGTGTTTTACAATTTCAACATCTGTTGCTTCAACACCATCAATTAAAATCTTTTTAGCATCAGACGGAATGTAAACAATGTTAGGTACAGAGAATTCTTTGTCTTGTGTAAATTTAAGTGTAAATATACCATTTACGTAATCATACTTGTACTCGTCAATAAAGCCTGTAACTGCTTTTGGGTATGGTCTTGTGAGAAGTTTCATGAAATCTTCTTGCAAAATGTTATCAAAATAACACCAGTAAGTGTTACTCCATTTATAAGAGTCAAATTTATCTTGTAAAAATCTTATATGTGGATACCAACCGTCACCCTCAGCACAAGAACCCCATTCGCCAACAAGACAAGGTACGTTGAGTCTTAATTGAGTGTTTCTGTGTTCGTCAAAAATCATACCAACACGGGAGTTATTAGCATATTTATAAGCAGGGGTGTCAACCATTAAATCGTAAGCGTGTGGACCAAAGCATTGTTTTGCTTCGCGTTTACCGTTAACTGTAATTGGTGTGTTGCAACAAGGAATACCCATATTTGAGTAATAGTTGTTGTCAACAAATAAAATACCATTTTGTGTAACTTCTCTTACTGCTTCTGCCATTTTACAGAGGTAAGGGGAGTATTTTTCTTCATCAAACTTTTTAACAAGGTCACTACAAGGTTTAACGATTTCTGTCATTACTTCTGCTTCAAACTGGTCAAGTGCTTTTGGTTTATCTTTACCCAAAACTTCTTTTGCCATTTCAGTAAGCTTAACACGTTTATCAAAAATTGAAGTTTTAACAACACTACCAATAAGTTTTTTAAATATTTTACCACCATCAGCACCGGGGAATGGCTCGTTTAAAAAGTCAAAACCAAATAATGCAGAGTGGTCACCTAATTTACTTGCAACGTGTTTCCACATGTTTGCGTGGTAGTCCTGAAGACCTTTGCCGTTATATTGCTTGTTTGCCCAGAAGTTGTCAAATGCTCTGTGACAAGCTTTGCCCCAGAAATAGCCTTCTGCCCATACAGCGAATGGCTCTCTTGGTTTATACTGGTCAAACATTGTTGCCCATTCAGGCGCACCATCGCCACCACCTGGGTGTCCACCAGAATATAAATCCTGATGTCCATCTAAGTAAACGTAAATGTCATTCTCGGCGCATTTGTCCATGAATTTATTAAGTGTAGCAATTAACTTTTCATTGTAGTTTTCAGGTTTTGGTTCCATTTTATCCCAGGTGAAACCAAGTCTTATCATATTAAAACCACGAGCTTTAAATTCTTCGAACGGGAATGTGTCAGGGTTATGACAATAATCTTCCATTTCAACGAATCTTGATTTGTCACAAACATTCATACCGCTGAAAATTCTTTCTCTGCCGTGTTCATCAATAAATCGTAAATTGTCTGTAAATATTTTATCCATAATTAACTCCTTATTTTGTTTCAACAAAAAGTGGTTTGTAGGTAGTACTTGCTTCAAAGAAATTGTTTGCTTTAATTAATACTGTGTATTTGGTGTCCGGCTTTAAATCATCAATTGTAACTGAAAGAGTTTCGGGCATATTGTAGAAATAATATTCAGACCAAAGACCAATTCTCTTAACAATTAAATCAGTTGCAGTTTCTTTTACTGTGATTATATAATCGTTTACGTAATATTCGTCAGAAGGCTTTGCCTGTGAGAATGTAAGCGTAAATTGGTTAGAAGCTATATCTGAAAATTCTGCTTTGAAATCATCAGGGAAATAAGGTGCTCTTGAATTTTTGTAACGAATTGCATCGGTGTATTTAAATGAGTCAGGGTCGCAAGGAGTGTCAACTTCCCAAGTGAGAGGGAAGAAATTTTCTGTAAGAATATCATAAGGGTAAATTCTTACCTGACCTTTGTCATTTGCTTCAACTATAAGCATTTGTGCGCAGTTATTATCTTGAGGAGGAACTGTTCCGTAATATTTATCAAACTCATCAAGCTCAAAATAACTTAAAGAACCAGTACCGAGTGCAGTAAAATGCTTTTGATGGATTGAACGGGGGTCATTAATAGGCACGTGTGAGTGACCGGAGAAGTCAAAAACTTGTGGGTAGTTCATAAGAATAGGGTAGAGAGATTCATCACCCCAATAAATACTACCTGAAACAGTATCTGTAATATGTGGATGCTGGAAGAAGAAAATTGGCTTTGTTGGAGCATCTTCACGAGCTTTTTTTAACTCTTTTTTAGCATATTCTCTTTTAGCATCATTAAAGTCACAGCCATTTGTAGTTGTAAGGCTTATAAAGTGAAAACCATTGATAACTCTGTGGTCATCGTGTGGTAAATTAAAAATTTCGGTAAATCTTTTAAGTGCAGCCTCTTCGCCACCATTATCACGGTTGAATTCGTGACTTGCAAGTGTAAGGCAATACTGTGTTTCAGGCTTTATATTATCATCGAGAGTTTTCTTGAATTTTCTCATCTGTGTTTCTGTACCGCTGTTTGCAAAGTCACCAACAACGTAAATAGCATCTAATTTTTTATAGGTTTCTGAGCTTTCTGCTATTTCATAAGCGAGCTCAATACCACGCTTCATTCTCTTTTCTTCAATGCATTCATCATCTTTATAGTGAACATCACTAACAACCATAAATCTTAAGGTTGGATTAAATTCTTTTTGCAACATATTAAAACCTCCAAGCATATATAACAATTATATCATTTAGATATAAATAAAACAATAATAAAAGCGTAGAAATACTAAAAGAAAATTTAGTGAAAAGTTTCATAAAACATATTTATTTTTTAATTTTATTATGTTATAATAATTAATATAGTTAAAAAATAAGGAGCGTTTAATATGCAAATTTCAAAAGATACAGTTATTGGCACAATTCTTGATTCTGCGCCAGAAACAGCACCATTCTTTTTAGAAATGGGTATGCATTGTTTAGGTTGCCCATCTGCTCGTAGTGAAACAGTAGCACAGGCTTGTATGGTTCACGGTGTTAATGCAGATGACCTTGTTTCAAAAATCAATGCATTTCTTGCAGACAAATAATAATGTCAATACTTAGATTGACACTTTCACCAAGACTTGCCGCTACCGCTTCACTTGTAGTTGGTGGCGGCAATATTGTTGATGTTGGCACAGACCATGCATATTTACCGGCTTACTTAATTTTAACAAATAAAATACCATCTGCTATTGCGGCAGATATAAGAAAAAGTCCACTTTTAAATGCGAATGATACTGCTATTAAATATAAGTTAGAAAAGAAAATTGATTTGCGACTTTCTGACGGACTTAAAGAAATTAAACCAGAAGAAGTTAAAGAAATTGTCTTTGCTGGTATGGGTGGCACACTTATTGCAGAAAAATTAAGAGAGTGTCCGTGGGCTAAGGATGGAAATCATCACTTCATTTTTCAACCACAAAGCAGAGCAAATGATTTAAGAGAGTATTTGTATTCTAACGGTTTCACAATCAATAAAGAAATAGCCGTAAGTGAACGTGATAGATATTATATAGCCCTCGATGCATATTACACTGGCGAAGTTAAAGAATATACTTTAAGTGATACATTTCTTGGTAAGTTACCAGAAACTCTGGAAGCGAAAGCGTATCTCAAAAAACAGTTTGACAGACACACAAGAAAATATAATGCACTTAAGAAAAGAAATGAAAACGTTGAAGAGTTAGAGAAACTTTTAAACGATTTAAAAGGTTTTATTTATGGATAATTTGAATTTGTTAGCACAAATAATTGGTTTTGGTGGTACAGCTTTAACAATTATTGCTTACCAGCAAAACAAAAGAAAAAGAATTTTAGGTTGTACGGTTATTTCAGCAGCACTTTTTGCAATTCACTACATAATTTTAGGTGCGTACACTGGTGCTATTATGAATATTCTTGCGGGTACACGTTCGCTCGTATTTATGAATAACACGAAAAAATGGGCAAAAAGCAAGGTTTGGGTTGCTGTGTTTATGGTGATTTATACTGTAGCTTGTATTGCCACGTGGGATAAATGGTATTCTGTATTGCCACTTATTGCTATGCTTTTAACAACAGTCAGCAACTGGTTCCAGAGTGAAAAGAAAATAAGATTTTTAACATTCCCGAGTTCACCTTGCTGGCTTGTTTATAATATCTTAAATGGTTCGGTGGCAGGTATTATAACAGAAATTTTTGTTATGAGTTCTTTAATAATTGCAATAATAAGATTTGACTTGAAAAAATATAATAAAACGAAGGGTGAAGTACAAAATGTCAACAGTTAAAGATATTTATTTTTTTTTAGATAGTGTTGCACCATTTTCTACTTCTGCACCTTGGGATAATACAGGTCTTTTAGTGGGCGATGAAAACAAAGAAGTAAAAAAGGTAATGCTTTCACTTGATGTTACTGGGGAAGTAATTGATGAAGCAATTAAAGAAAATGTTGATTTAATTATAACTCACCATCCACTTATTTTTGACCCAGTAAAGAGTGTTACAGCTGATACTTTACTTTATAAAGCAGTTGCTTCGGGCATTTCATTTATCAGCAGTCACACTTGTTTAGATATAGCAAAAGACGGCGTAAACGATTGCCTTGCAAATACAGTTGGTATTAAGAATATAAAAACAGTTGAAGAAGATGAGTTTTTAAAAATTGGTGAAATTGAAGAAAAAAAAGAAGATGAATTTGTTTCGCTCTTAAAAGAAAAGCTCTCTTGCAACGTTTTATATAACAGTACTGGTAACAATATAAAAAAGGTGGCGTTTTGCAGTGGTTCAGGTGGTGAACTTTGGAAGTTAGCAAAGTCGTGCGGTGCAGATGCACTTTTGACTGGTGAAGCAAAATACCACGAGTTTTTAGATGCAGATTTTAATAATATTTCAATTTTTGCTTGTGGTCATTTTGAAACAGAAATTGTTGTTATTGATACTTTAAAAGAAAAATTGGAAAAAGAATTTAAAGATATAGAATTTTTAAAAGCAAATCAGAAAAATGTAGTTAAATGTAAATAAGAAAGGCAATTTATGGCACTTGATGGAATTTTTATTAATTTTTTAGTGAATGAAATTTCACAGAATTTAATAGGTTCTAAGGTAGATAAAGTACACCAACCCACTAAAAATGAGTTGGTGTTAATAATGCGTTCAAAACAAGGAATGCATAAATTATTTATGACTGCTGACGCTAATGCGCCACGCTTTCATATTATTGAGAATGCACCTGAAAACCCTCAGACTCCGCCAATGCTTTGTATGCTTTTAAGAAAAAAATTGGTTGGCGCTACTCTTACAGAAATTGAACAATATGGGCTTGATAGGGTTGTACTCTTTAAATTTAACGCTACCAATGAAATTGGTGATAAAGTAAAACTTACTTTAGCAGTTGAAATAATGGCACAGCACAGTAACATTATTTTAATTAACGAAGATAACAAGGTTATAGATGCAATAAAAAGGGTAGATGCTGAAAAGTCTTCATACCGTCTTGTTTTGCCTGGTGCAATTTATAAATTACCCCCTGAGCAAAATAAGCTTGATATTAGAAAAGAAAAAGAATCTGTAATGGCTGATTTAATTTTGAATTTACAAAACGCTCGTCTTTCTTCTGCAATTTTAAAAACTTTGCAAGGTGTTTCACCTTTACTTTCAAGAGAAATTGCAGTTCGTGTTACCGAAGAAGATAAATTCAATAGTGAATTAACTGAAACCGAAAAAGAAAAATTAATTGAAGTGATCGGTAAAATTAAAGTAATGGTTAATGCAAAATTGCCAGAGCCAACTATTATTCTCGATAAAACAGAAAAGCCACTTGAGTTTTCATTTTTACCGATTTTACAGTATGGTGCTGATTATAAATCAAATAAGAAAAATACTTTAAGCGAATTGTTAGATGGCTTTTACTCTGAAAAAGACAGGGTAAACAGAACTCGTTCAAAGGCTTCAGAACTCTTTAAACAGCTTGACAGTTTAATTGAAAGAACTGTAAGAAAATTAAATAATCGTCGTGAAGAATTAAAACAATGTGCTAATCGTGAAGAAATTAAAATTAAAGCAGAATTAATAACCGCTTCACAATATATGCTAAAAAAAGGCGAGAGTGTTTACGAGGTTTATAATTATTACGATAACAACGCTTTAATGAAAATTGATGTTGACCCAGCGTTAACACCGACACAGAATGCACAAAAATATTATAAAGAATATAAAAAAGCGTGTACTGCTGAAAATATGCTCATTAAACTCTGTGAAGAGGGTGAGAGCGAGTTAGAGTATTTAGAAAGCGTTAAGGATTTGCTTCTTCGTTCTACTTTAGAAAGAGAGTTTAATGAGATTAAAGAAGAGTTGGCAAGTCAAGGCTTTTTAAAATCTAAAAACAACGGCAAAAAGCAAATGAAAAAAGCGGCGTTGCCTCCACTCGAATTTAAAACCTCACAGGGACTTACTGTGCTTGTTGGCAGAAATAACACCTGTAATGATAAATTAACCTTTAAAACAGGCAGAAAAGGTGATATTTGGCTTCACGCGCAAAAAGCACCAGGCTCTCACGTGCTGTTAGTTTCAGATGGTAGCGAAGTGCCAGATGATGCAATAGTAGAGGCAGCTGAAATTGCCGCATATTATAGCTCTGTAAAAGAATCTACAATAGCAACTATTGACTATACCGACGTTAAGAATATCAAAAAACCAAACGGTGCAAAGCCAGGTTTTGTTGTGTATTACACATATTATTCGGTTAATGTTAAGCCAAAAAATCCGAGTTGTTAGTCGTTAGTTGTTAGTTATCAGTATGCAAGTTGCAAGTAGTTTTTAATGAAATTCTATCGTTTTTGTTAACTTAAAATGAAATAAATAAGTAACTCCCACTATGGTAGGGGCAGACTTGTAGTCGCTCGTAGTAGTGGGAGTAGTTTGTTTTTATTACAAATCAAGCGATAGCAATGTGTGAATTGACAGCGAAGCCCATTTCCTGTTTCCTGATTTCTAATTCCTAAATAATACTTGACAAATTTGTCTATTGGTGATAGACTGTAATTGTCTATTAAAGATAGACAAAAGGAGTTGATATTATGAACGAAATAAAATTAGGCTTGGTTGAAGCAAGATTTGCAGATATTATCTGGTCAAATGAACCAATGACTACTAAAGAATTGGTAATTGCTTGTCAAAATGAATTAGAGTGGAAAAGAACAACTACTTACACAGTTCTTAAAAAACTTTGTGAAAAAGGCATTTTTAAAACTGAAGATAGTGTTGTAACATCAATTATTTCTAAAGATGAGTTTTATTCAATACAGAGTGAGCAGTTTATTGATGAAACTTTTTGTGGGTCATTACCAGCATTTATTGCTGCTTTTACTAAAAGAAAAAATTTAACCGAAAAAGAAAAAGAAGAAATAAAAAGTATGATTGATAAGTTTTAAAAGGTGGGGGAATTATGGAGAATTTATTTTTAACTATTGTTAATATGAGTATTACTGCAACCTGGGCAGTTTTAGCTTTTACTCTTTTAAGACCATTACTCAAAAGAGTTCCTAAATGGATTAGTTGTTTTTTGTGGGGTGTAGTAGGCTTAAGACTTTGTTTGCCTTTTAGTTTTGAGAGTGTTTACAGTTTAATTCCTACAACAGAAACAATTCCGAGTGATATAACAATGTCAAAAACTCCACAAATTGACACTGGTGTGGGCATAGTTAATGATGTTGTGAATCCTGTTATTTCTGAGTCTTTTACTCCTGACCCAAGCTACAGCGCAAACCCATTACAGGTAGTAGTTGGTGTGGCTTCTTATATATGGATTGTTGGCGTAGTTTTAATGGTGCTTTATAGTATTGTTTCTTACATAATTTTAAAGAAAAAAGTTTCAGCATCAGTACATTACAACAATAATATTTATTATTGTGATAACATTGAAACACCGTTTATTTTAGGCGTAATAAAACCTAAAATTTATATCCCATCGGGTGTAAACGAAAGTGATTTAGAGTTTATTATAGAGCACGAAAAATCACATTTAAAGCGTAAAGATTACCTTATAAAACCATTTTCATTTTTACTTTTATCAGTTTACTGGTTTAACCCAGCAATTTGGCTCTGGTATATTTTACTTTGCAGAGATATTGAGTCAGCTTGTGATGAAAAAGCAATTAAGTTTTATGATAATGAATATAAAAAGTTGTATTCAACTGCATTACTTAATTGTAGTACACAAAAAAGAATTATTATGGCGTGTCCTGTTGCATTTGGTGAAACAGGTGTTAAACAAAGAATAAAATCTGTTTTGAATTATAAGCACCCGGCAGTTTGGGTAATTAGTGGTGTAACCGTTATAGCAATATGGTTAACAATTTTCTTTGTTACTAATCCACAACAGATTGATTTTAAAAATGTAATTGATGAAAAAGGTTATGAAATTACGGATATAAAAATAACTTCAATAAGTGTGGATACAGTGGCTGATAATATTTTAAATTGTATGCCCGATGATAAACATTACAATAAACCACGCTTCAAAATTTCTGAAAGAGACAATATGATTTTCTTTCTCAATAAGGTAGATTTAAGTGATGACAAAAATTATTTATTTTTAACATTTTCGGTTGAATATAAAAATTTGAATGATGAAGGTGTGTTGTATTCTACTTATTATAAAAATGATAGTGGTTATTCATATTTCTATAATTTAGGTGATAAAATAAGCTTCTACAGTCTGACTGGTGATACAGGTGAATGTTTCGGAGAAATTATTTCTTTAGGGCCAGCTAATGAATTTGTTGTGAAACTCTCGAAAAACTGGTTGGAAAGATCAAAAGATAGCAAGATTGATATTGAAATTAAAATGGGTGAAATCTCTTATAAACAAAACGATAAAAATTCAGAAAATTCTGACGTGAAAGATAACAACAGCCTTGGTAATGAATCATTCTTGGATATTAACGGTAGATTTAATTTTTTAAAGGAATATAACGTATTTAATCCTGAAAATACAGTTGCAATTAAGGTTTTAACTTTTCCGGAAAATAGCGAGTATCAAAAGGTGATTACTGATCCAGATGTAATTAAAAAGCTTCACGATATTATCAGTAACGAGATTTATTCTACAAAAGCGTCAAAGGTCAATGCTAAGGAACTTCCTGCTTTACATGGAATGGCAATAATTCTTCAGGATTATCAAATTTATAATTCTGATCCGTTATCATACTGCTTTGATGAACATAGTCTTTTGGGCACTCGTTACTACACACCTGATGGTTGTTATGAAATAGATTATGAACAGTTTGAAGAAATTGAAAAGCTCATTCTCGATGCTTCTGACGATACTTCTGTAAATTTAACGCCACTTGTAAATCCTGAAGATATTATTGAGCAGTACGATATGGGTGAATATAACGTTTCTCTTTCTTCTGACTGGTATTATGATAACGATAATAAAACTTTTATAAACGAAAAAAAGAATCAGACTTTGAAGGTAGAAAGAAAGTTTTATGCTTTTTCAGATTATTATGATATTCTAAAGGATGAGTATGACAGTGCACTAAAAACTTTAGGTAAAGAAAATGTAAGCTGGAGTGAAGAAAAACTTGGCTTTACCGATGAAATCGGCGTTTCAAATGAATGTGTTTACATCAAAAAAGAGCCAAAAGGAGCGACAGCAAAAATTTTCTTTATTTATAGTAACAATTTATTTGTAATTACTATTTTTGACGCTAATGGTGGCACTACTTTTGAAAGCTTTAAAGAACTCGCTTATAAGGTTGATTTCTTAGATAAAACCATTTCGGGTGGTTCTGCACGTGCAAGTAAAAAGCAAGAAACTACAGAAGCTGTTACAGATGCAACAACAGGTAATTTAAAACTTGTTACATCAGACACTCCTCCAGAAAATACAACGTCTCCTGAAGGTTACACTACTCATTATGTAGATTACTTCACACCCGAAGGTGAGCACGTGTATGAGTATTATGTAACAGAATAAAGGAAATAGGAATTAGGAAATAGGAATTAGGAAATAGGAATTAGGAAATAGGAAATAGGAATTAGGAAATAGGAAATAGGAATTAGGAAATAGGAAATAGGAATTAGGAAATAGGAAATAGGAAATAGAAAAAGTTCTATCATTTAAAGTTTTTCGTAAACTAAAATGATAGAACTTATCTTTATTGATATTTAATTATAATCAAACGCATGGCGTTTCCTTAAATTCCGAATTAAAGTGCGTTTTCAACGCACTTCTTCCACTGCCTTGCAATAAGCTGATGCCCAGCAGTAGTAGGGTGTATGCCGTCCCACAAAAGTTCAAAAATATCACAATCTTTACTTGCTTCATCAAATACTTCTTGTAACGGAACAAATATAAGACCAAATTCTTCTGCAATTTCTTTTGATGCTTTCTGATAAAACACAATGTTTTCTTTTATGTATTTTCCAGGTGCTTCTTCTCTGTGTTTACCAAAGAAGGGCTCCATTATAACGATTTTGGTTTCAGGATTTCTTTCTAACACTTCTTCAATCAAGAGTCTATATGTTTTTTTAAATCTTTCAGGAGAAGCACCGCAGTTGTGGTCATACTGAAAAATCATTTCATTAACACCGATTAAAATGCTTAAAATAGTGGGCTCTAAATTAAGGCAATCTTCAATCCAGCGTGCATATAAATCTGCAATTCTGTTGCCACTTATACCACGGTTATAGACAGTAACGTTTTTGCCTAAGTTATCGGCTAAAATCTCACTTGCTAAAATGTACTGGTATCCGTGACCGTGAATGTGATTAGGGTCAGAGTTTCTGCCTCTGTTACCGTCAGTTATAGAGTCACCCTGAAAGAGAATAACGTCATTTTCTTTGATTTTTATCATAATCAAACCTCAGTTAAATGTAAGCGATATGAGTCACCGTCATTGTCTAAAATATCATAAAGATTAAGACCTGCATTCATAAGGTAAGCACCGCTAAATGTGTCTCCGGTTGCTTCGTCTTTATAAATGCTGTTAGGTTTAAGACCTTGTAATTTAAGCATTTTAAATCCGTGAACAACTTTTTTAATCTGAACAATAGTAACAAGTGATTCCTTTTTGTCCTCAGAAACAAATTGCCATGCACATCTGTCCCAATTTTCAAATGGTGATTCAAGTCTGTAAAGGTCACCATAGTGAATTACGTCATAATACTTGTGGTAAAGCTTTGCCTGTTCTTTAATTTCAGTAATTTCTTCTTCACTTAATTTATCAGGGTCTAATTCATAACCGAATGTACCCCATAAAGCAACGTTTGTCTTTGTTTCATAGCCGGTTCTTCTACTTGCAGAAACGTGAGCACCCATAGTTGATGCAGGATATACAAGAGAAGTACCAAACTGAATTGTAAGTCTTTCAATTGGGTCGGTATCATCACTTGTCCAGATTTGAGGTGAGTAGTAGAGCATACCAGCGTCAAATCTACCGCCACCGCCAGAGCAGTTTTCTAAAAGAAGGTGAGGGAAGTCACTTGTGAGTCTATCCATAATTTCGTAAGTGCCAAGAACGAATCTGTGGAATACTTCACCTTGTCTTTCAGGTGGTAAATCTGCGTTTGCAACCTCTGTCAAGTTGCGGTTAAAGTCCCATTTTACATAGTCGATGTCATTTTCAGAAAGTATTTTGTACATCTGTGAATAAATGTAATCACGAACTTTTTTTCTTGAGTAGTCAATTACGTATTGATTTCTTGCAATAGAGCTATCTCTGCCTGTTACGTGAAGATGCCAATCAGGGTGGGCACGGAAAATGTCAGAATCTGGTGAAATCATTTCTGGCTCGAACCATATACCAAATTTAAGACCCATGGCTTTAACCTGACTAATAAGATTTGAAAGACCGCCAGGTAATTTATATTCTGCAACGTACCAGTCACCTAAAGAAGAGTCGTCGCTATCTCTGTGACCAAACCAGCCGTCATCCATAACGAGCATCTCGAAGCCCATATTTTTAGCATGACGTGCGAAAGATACTAATTTATCAGTATCAAAGTCCATTCCTGTACCTTCCCAGTTGTTTATAAGGAGTGGTCTTTTCTTTTTCTTCCATTCACCACGAACGAGGTTGTTAGAATATAACTTATGGAATATTCTGCTCATTTCACCTAAGCCTTCGTTAGTGTAAACCATAACAGCCTCTGGTGAATAGAATTCTTCTTGTGGCTCTAATATCCAGCTGAAGGTTTCAGGGTTAATACCCATTAAAACTCTTGTTTGTAAGAATGAGTCAACCTCAACATCAATTGAGAAGTTTGAACTATAAACCAAATTGAAACCATAGCATTCACCATAGGTCTCAGTTGCATTTTTGCTAACAAGAGCTGTGAAAGGGTTGTGGTTATGGCTTGAAGAACCACGTTTACTTTTAATTGACTGAATACCTGTATGTAAATTATGTCTGCCCAATGAACGCTCTTTTGCCCATTTACCATATAAATTAAGTATTTCAAAATCACTTGAAGGTAAATCAACACATAAAGAGTGAACTGCTTCAATAGAAAATGCTTTGTCTGAATTGTTTTTTACAATAACACTTCTTGTAATTGCACCATAATCTTTAAATACTGTGTAAAGAAGTGTAACTTCTGCACCAGTTACTTTATCACAAGTTAAAACTTCGAGTGTATCTGCTTCATCATCGTTATTAAGATAAAGTGATGGAAGTCCTTTTAATGCTTTTTTACCTTTATAAATTTTATGACTTACGTATCTTAAATCTGTAACTGTGTCACCATTTGCATTTTTAACAGTGAATGCAGAAATTCTGAAATCACCAGCACCATTTGTTGAGTATTCCATTGGTGTAACATCTGGTGAAAAGTTCTTTTCTCTTGCAGTTGGTGAGTCGGGGCAGAAAGAAGCATAATGGCTTCTGTATCTTAATTTTTCAACGTTTGTATCAGGAATTGGTGCACCATAATAGTAGTGAACTAAATAGTCACCAGTAAAAACACCAAAAATATATGTACTGGTTTTAGTGTCAAGTTTAAATACTTTGTTTTGTTCATCAAAAATAATAGACATCTTACAATCTCCTTATTTTGTTAAGTCTTTTATATTGCTAAGTTTTCTTGGAATATTTATCTCTTGTGGACAATGTTCCATACACTTTTTACAATCAACGCAATTGTGTGCTCTTTTTTCTTCAGGAATAAGAAGATAAGTCTTGTTTAAATCTTCAATTTCTCTTGTTTTGTTATATTCATTGAATGAAGCAAAGCAAGATGGAATGTCAATTCCCTTAGGGCATTCTGTTACACAGTATTTACAAGATGTACAGGGAATAGCAAAATTCTTTCTGAAAAGGATGTTAGCTTCTTCAACTGCTTTCATTTCTTCACTGGAAAGTGGTTTACATTCATTAAATGTGTTTATGTTATCTTCAACCTGTTCATAGGTTGACATACCACTTAAAGTTACTAAAACATTATGTAATTGTGCTACAAAGCGTAATGCATAAGAAGCAGGAGAATTGTCAGAAAGCTTTTTGAAAACTTCTTTTGATTCATCGTTTAATTTCTGTAAAGAACCACCACGAACTGGCTCCATAACAATACAAGGAATGTTTTTATCTTCTAGTAATTTATAAAAATCTTTAGCGTTATCAGCTTCCCAGTCATAGTAGTTAATCTGTAACTGAACAAAATCCCATTCGTAATTTTCTAAAAGCTCTTTAAATAATTCCATATCACCGTGGAATGAAAAGCCTAAATGCTTTATTTTCCCTTGAATTTTCTTTTCTTTTAAATTCTCGTAAGCTTTTACAGATGTGAAAGTATTCCAAATATCTCTGTTTAAACTGTGAAGAAGATAAAAATCAAAATATTCTACTTCGCATTTTTCTAATTGTTCGTTAAAAAGCTCGTCAACAGTTTTGCCATCATTTTTAATTGCCCAACCTGGTAATTTTGTTGCTAATTTATAACTTTCTCTTGGGTATTTATTAAGAATTTTACCAGCAAAAATCTCTGATTCGCCAGCGTGATAAACGTAAGCTGTGTCAAAGTAATTAACACCATTTTTATATGCCAAGTCAACAAGTCTTTCGGCTTCTTTAAAATCAATATCTTCTTTACCCTCGTAAAGCTTGGGGAGTCGCATAAGGCCAAAGCCTAATTTTGAAACCTTGCCCTGAATATTAGAAAATTCGCTGTATTTCATAAGTGATACCTCACAAAAAATTATTTGGTATCATTATACAATACAGCGAATTTATTTACAATAGAAACTTAAAAAATAGTTTCAATAATTCTCTCAGAACAATCAGGTGAATATTTAAAATAATCAATATGGTTGCCTTCATAAAAATAATTTGGTTTTTCTTTTGGGTAGTCTGCGTCAAATGCTTCGACAATAATCAATTTGAATTTCATTTTTTCTGGGATAATACTTTTTATATATACACTTGCTTGCTGACCAACTTCCACATTAGGGGTGTATTCTGCAAGACCAGCAAGGTTGGGTGCTAATTCAATAAAAATCCCATAATTTTCAACGCTTCTTATAATTCCGCTAACTGTTTCTCCAACTGAAAAAGCTGCAGAATTTTCCTCCCAGCTGCCAAGAAGTTCTTTATGTGATAGTGTAACACGATTATCTTCATCAATATTTTTGATAATAACTTTAATTTCATCACCTACAGAAAATCTTACATTTGGGTGAGGTATTCGTGAAACAGAAATATTGTCAATTGGTAACAGTGCATTTATGCCACATCCAATATCACAGAATACCCCAAAATTCTCGAGGTGTGTAACAGATGCACTAATTATATCGCCAACTTTGAATTCAGGTAGCTTTAATTGATAAAATCGGTTTTGCAAAACCTTTCTGCTCAGAATTGCGGTGGGTTTGCCGTCTATTTCTTTGATATCTGTAATTATAAATTTAACAGGCTTGTTGACTCTTGCAATTATTGCAATATCTCTGGTTGTGCCCTCGTCAATGCCTACCGCACATTCACATCGCGGAATAATTCCCTCAATAAAACCGAAATCTATATGTAGATTATGTTCCTTGTCACAAGTTAAAGCTCTTGCTTCAAGTGGTAGTCCTTTCTTGAATGCTTCTTTGAAATTTTCAAAGCTTGAGAGAGCTTTTATGTTTTCCTCAGTTTTAATTAAAAAGCCTTCAGGTAAATACAACGACATTTATTATCACCTATTTCCATTTATTTTTATGTTTACTCTTTAATTTTATGAAGGAGTGTGTTATAATATTTCAAATAATTTAAAATTTTCTGGAAAGAGGGTATTGGAGATGGATGTCAGAGTTGGCGACAAACTTGAAATGAAAAAAACTCACCCTTGTGGTGAAAAGCTTTTTACAGTTCTTCGTTCGGGTATTGATTTTCGTCTTCGTTGTGATAAATGTGGCAGAGAATTTTTAATTCCCAGAGTAAAAGCAGAAAAAAATATTAAGAAAGTTATAAGAGAAGAAAATAATGATTGATAAATTAGAGCAAGTTGAATTAAGATATGAAAAAGTAAATGAACTTATCTGTTTACCAGAGGTGGTAAGTGACCAGACTCAATATAAAGAGTTAATGCGTGAGCTTAAAAATCTTACACCAGTTGTTGAGTGCTTTAGGGCATATAAGGAAGCTGACAAAACAGAAAAAGAAGCATTCGAGCTTCTTTCAGATAGTTCTCAAGACAAAGATTTTAAAGAGCTTTTAGAAGAAGAATATAAAGAATCGAAGCAAAAGAAAGAAGAACTTTATTCTGAACTTAAAACTCTTCTTTTACCTAAAGATCCTAATGATTACCGTAATGTTATTATTGAAATTCGTGGCGGTGCTGGTGGCGATGAGGCGGCACTTTTTGCTGGATCACTTTTCAGAATGTACTCAATGTATGCCGAGAGCCGTGGTTGGAAAACTGAGGTTATGAATATTAACGAAACTGGTCTTGGCGGTATTAAAGAAATTAGCTTTATGATTGAAGGCGAAGGTGCATATTCTCGTTTTAAATTTGAGAGTGGTGTTCATCGTGTTCAGCGTGTACCAGAAACTGAGTCTGGTGGAAGAATTCACACTTCAACAGTAACAGTCGCAGTATTACCAGAAGCAGAAGAGGTTGATATTGCAATTGACCCGAGTGATTTACAAATTGACACTTTCCGTGCAAGTGGTGCGGGTGGTCAGCATGTTAATAAAACCGAGTCAGCAATTCGTGTTACTCATATTCCAACTGGAACGGTTGTTGAGTGTCAGGATGAAAGAAGTCAGTATAAAAATAAAGATAGAGCTTTAAAAATTCTTCGTTCAAGACTTTTGGAGGTTGAACGAGAAAAACAGGATTCTGAAATTGCCGATGAACGCCGTTCGCAAGTAGGAACAGGTGACAGAAGCGAAAGAATAAGAACATATAATTTTCCACAGGGTAGAGTTTCTGACCACCGAATTGGTCTTACACTTTATAAAATTGAAGCAATTATGAATGGCGATTTAGACGAGCTTGTTGATGCACTCGTAACTGCTGATACAGCAAAAAAATTACAAGCATCAGAGGGTTAATTTTGAAAACAGAAATTATTAAAATTTCTGCTACAGATGATAGCGGAAAATACGAAAAAGCAGTTGAACTTTTAAAGAATAACCAAGTTGTAGGTATGCCTACCGAAACGGTTTATGGACTTGCGGGTAATGCTTATTCAGAAGAGGCGGTAAAACGTATTTTTGAAGCAAAAGGTAGACCGCAGGACAATCCGTTGATAGTTCATATTTCAGAATTTTCTGAAATTTATGATTTAGTAAGCGAAGTGCCTGAAATTGCAAAAAAATTAGCAGAAAGCTTCTGGCCAGGTCCGCTTACAATGATTTTACATAAAAGTGAAAAAGTGCCAATGTGTGTAACAGCTGGACTCGACTCAGTTGCAGTAAGATGTCCGTCACATACTGTAGCACGAAATTTAATAAAATATAGTGGTTTACCAATTGCCGCACCATCTGCGAATATTTCAGGTAAACCAAGTCCAACAAAAGCAGAGCACGTGTTTACTGATTTGAACGGCAAAATACCACTTGTAATAGATGGTGGCGAAAGTGAAGAGGGCGTTGAGTCAACTGTAATTTCACTTTGTGGCGATACTCCGAAGCTTTTAAGACCTGGTAATGTAACATTAAGAGAATTAGAGAGTGTATGTGGTGAAGTTTTAGTTGACGATGCGGTTTTAAATCCTCTTAAAGATGGAGAAAAGGTATCTTCACCTGGTATGAAATATAAGCATTATTCGCCGAATGCAACTGTTACAATTTTAAAAGGTGATTACAAATTATTTTGTGATTATGTAAATAAAAACAAAACTTCTGACACTTTTGCTATGGTTTTTGATGGTGAGGGTAATGATTTAGATGTTGAATTTATTACATACGGCAAAAAAAATGATTATCGTTCCTTAAGTAACCATCTTTTTGATTGTTTAAGAGAGCTTGATGCATTAGGTGTAAAACAATGCTTTGTTCGTTGCCCAGATGAAACAACAGACGATTTGGCAGTATTAAACCGACTTTTAAGAGCCGCAGCATTTAAGGTGATTGACTTAAATAAAGTTCTTTTAGGTCTTACTGGTAAGACTGGTGCTGGCAAATCTACAGTATCAAGGTATCTTAAAGAAAAAGGTGCCTATATAATAGATGGCGATATTGTCGCTCGTGAAATATTGGTTGATAACCCTGAGCTTTTAAATACACTTTCTGAAAAATTCGGAAGTGATATTTTAGAAAATGGTGTTTTAAATCGTAAAAAACTTGCAGAGAAAGCATTTTCTTCACCCGAAAATACTGCAGTTTTGAATTCTATAATGCATCCTGCAATAAATGACAAAATACAATGTGAAGCAAACGAAGCTTTTAAAACTCACAATGTAGTAATTGTTGATGCAGCGGCAATAATAGAATCAGGCTATGCAGATACTTGTGACAAGTTAATTGTGGTGACTGCACCAGAAGAGATACGAAAAAAACGCATTATGAAAAGAGATGCTATTTCTGAAACTGATGCTATGATTCGTATAAATGGTCAAAAGAAAGATGAGTTTTACGAGAGTAAAGCAGATTACATTATAAAAAACTACGAGCCGTTTTTACTTGAAAACGAACTCGCAGAGTTAATAAATAATATTTTTTAAGGAGTGCTTAAAAATGGCCAATAAAAAAATAGACGATTTAAAAAAGGATTTATTTTATAAATCTGAAAATGCTGGCGAAGTTTTAAAGGATGCTGAAATTAAAAAGGCAGACAAATTCGCTGAGGATTACAAAAAATTCCTTGATTCATCAAAAACAGAAAGAGAAGCAGTTGCAACTGTTGTTAAAATTGCAGAAGCAAATGGCTACAAGAAGTATGATGATTCTAAAAAGTATAAAGCAGGCGACAAGTTTTATTATGTAAACCGCAATAAATCAATTATCCTTACAGTTATGGGTAAAAAATCTTTAAAAGAGGGCGTAAAAATTTCTGCAGCTCATATTGACTCACCACGCCTTGATTTAAAACCAAACCCACTTTATGAAAAGGATGAATTAGCACTTTTTAAAACACATTACTATGGTGGTATAAAAAAATATCAATGGGTTACTATCCCTCTTTCTCTTCACGGCGTTGTTGTTAAAAAGGATGGTACAGTTGTTGAAATTTGCTTAGGTGAAGAAGATAACGAGCCTAAATTTGTTATCACTGATATTTTACCTCACTTAGGCTATGAGCAAGCAAAGAGAACATTAGGCGAGGGTATTAAAGGTGAAGAATTAAACATTTTAGTTGGTAGCCGTCCATTTAAAGATGGCGAGGGTAGTGACCTCGTTAAGCTTAATATTATGAAGCTTATCAATGAAAAATATGGTATTGTAGAAGCAGATTTTTTAAGTGCAGAGCTTGAAGCAGTTCCAGCATTTAAGGCATCAGACATTGGCTTTGACAGAAGCTTAATCGGTTCTTATGGTCATGATGACAGAGTTTGTGCTTACCCAGCAGTAATGGCTTCTTTAGCAGTTGAAAAGCCAAACTACACAACTGTAACTGTTCTTGCAGATAAAGAAGAAACAGGTTCAGATGGTAATACAGGTCTTAACTCAGATTATCTCGAAAACTTCATTTATAAATTGGGTGAAATTGAAGGCGTTCAGGGCTACGATATTTTAGCAAAGAGTGAATGTCTCTCTGCAGACGTTAATTCAGCACTCGACCCAACATTCTGTGACGTATTTGAAAAGAATAACTGCTCAGAAATTAATAAGGGTGTTGTTATTACAAAGTATACTGGTGCTCGTGGTAAATCTGGCACAAGTGATGCTTCTGCTGAATATATGGGCAAAATCCGTGGTATGTTAGAAAAAGCGGGCGTTGTGTGGCAAATTGGTGAACTCGGTAAAGTTGACGCTGGTGGTGGCGGAACAGTTGCAAAATACATCGCTTCACTCGATGTTGATGTAGTTGACTTGGGTGTTCCTGTTCTTTCAATGCACGCACCTTACGAAGTAATTTCAAAGCTTGACTTATATATGGCTTACAGAGCATTCTGTGAGTTCTTTAAGCAATAAGAAAAAGCAAATTATGAAAAGAGTATTATCATTAGTTTTTGCAGTCATTTTAATATTTTCTTGCCTTGTAATTTCTGTATACGCCGAAGATACTGAAATTGTTTTAGGTGATATGGATGGCGATGGCGTTGTCAAGATTGTTGATGCAAGAATTATATTGCAAATGGCAGCAGCAATAATCGAGCCAGATGTTGAAAAAGCCGATATGAATTTGGATGGGGTTGTGTCTTTAGAGGATGCAAGGGCAGCATTAGCAATTTCAATTGATTTAATTGAATTACCTGAAAAAACAGGCGACAACTTAATTTCTGATGACCCTAATAATGAGTTTATAAAGCTTATTTCAACTAAATATAAAATTGACCCACAAGCACTTGTAGCTATTTATGCTGTGCCAGATAAAGGTAATAACTTTGTTTTAGAGTTTGAAAAAACTAAAAATGGCTATAGCCGTAGTCCAGATGATTTGAAAAAACTCTATCAGATTGATTTGGAGCGTAATATAAATATTGCTACTAAAACAGGCATAGGCTGTGTAGGTTGCTCAGCTTCTGAAAGCATTTTTATGTTCAGCCTCGTTAAAAAGGTTATAATGCCAGAATATCCAGATTATTTTGATTTAGATTAAAAAACGCGTTGCAATTCAAACGAATTGCAACGCATTTTTTATGGCTTATCTACTCTGTTCAATATATAATGCTTAGTGGTCAGTTGGCTAGTTAGCCATTAGCTATTAGTTATTAGCTATTAGATAAAAAGAAAAATTCTATCATTTTCAGTTTTCGATAAACTTTAAATGATAGAATTTTTTTATTCCTTTAATAGCTAATAGCTAACAACTAACAGCCAATAGCTAATCTTTTCCGATACAATAATCACAACACGCATCTACTATTTTTATTTCTAAAATCTGACCTGAGCGTGATTTTGAATCATAAACCCTAACTGGTGTATAATTTTCTGTGTAACCTTCAGAAAACTCATCTTTATCGGTTTCAAATAATACATTAACTGTTTTGCCAATCTGCTTTTGCAAAAATTCCTTGCGTGTAATATTTGTTGCATCAGTAAGAATTTTTGCTCTTTCTTCTTTAACTGCATTTTGTAATTGTGGAAGCTTTGCTGCAACTGTGCCTTTTCGTATAGAATAGGGGAATATATGAGCCTTTTCAAATTTAATTCGCCTTGTGAATTCTAGGGTTTCATAAAATTCTTCCTCAGTTTCTGTTGGAAATCCTGTTAAAATATCAGTTGTAATTGTAGCCTCGGGGAAAGCGTTTCTTAAATTTACAGTTAATTCTTCGTAGTCCTTTGCAGTGTAGTGCCTGTTCATTTTCTTTAAAACAGAATCAGAACCACTTTGTAGAGAAATGTGGAATTGTGGGCAAAGCTTTTCTATTTTCGATAATCTCTCAATCATTTCTTTTGTGATATGGTCAGGCTCCAAAGAACCCAAACGAATTCTTTTAATGTTTTCATATTTCTCTGCTAAAGCTAAAGCATCAGGCAAAGAATATTCTGTGTTTTTACCATAGTCAGAAAGATTGATTCCAACAAAAACAATTTCTTTATATCCGTTAGCATTAAGTGCTTTTAGTTCTTTATCAATTTGTTTAAGACTCTTAGAACGCGAAAAACCACGGGCGTAGGGAATGAGGCAGTAAGCACAATATCTGTCGCACCCGTCCTGTATTTTTAAAAATGCCCTTGTGTGCCCATCAAAAGCGGTGATACCAGTACTAAGAAAACTATCATCCCTTAAATGTTTTTCGTGAGCATTAAGCTTTCTGGGATTTTTAAGATAGCTATCTATTATATTAACAATATCAGTATTAGATTTATTTCCCATTAAAATATCAATTTCAGGTAAATCGTCAATAATTTCAGGCTCTGCTTGAGAAGCACAACCAGTTAAAATCATAATTGCCTCAGGATTTTGCTTCTTTAATTTTCTAAAGGTCTGGCGAACCTTTCTGACACCCTCTGCAGTAACTGTGCAAGAGTTTACAATAATTATATCTGCTTCGTTAACTGTGCTAGTTATTTCATAATCAGCTTTAGCCAATAACTCGCTCATTTCTTGTGTTTCATATTGATTAACCTTGCAACCAAAGGTTGAAAAATATATTTTCATAATAAAATATGACTCCTAAAAAAATCGTTTCGGAGAAAACCCCGAAACGATTATATCATAAATTTTAAAACTATGCTACTGGAACCTCTACTGGAATTTTAATGTTAACATTGTTATCATTAAGGTCAGAGAAGCCATCTGCACCAAATACACCATAAACTGTTTCATCAACAAATTTACAGATTATTTCAAGTGCTTCGTCTGTGCTTGTGTCGCTAGCTGGGTCTCTCTTACCAACTCTGCAAAGAGCGTACTCAAATCTCTCTTTCATAGCAGCTGCTTCTGTAGGTTCGCAAATTGTATTTTCAAGAAGAACAAGAGAATCATTGTAAACATCCTGAAGCTCTTGAATATCAGCTTCGTTATAAAGAGTTGGATCTTCTGCATACTCAGCAAATACTAATTCAGCTTCCTCAAGATACCAACGAGTGATATTTCTTGTGTTTCTGTTGCCGTTAAATTGTGGGAATTTGTCAGGCATATCAGCAGTTGAGTTAATCTGACCTGAAGCAAGCTTTGCAATAAGCTTAATTACAACATCGTTTCTACCAACCTCGTGGTGTTGACCGTGGAAGAACCATACATTATCAGGGAAGAGACATGTTGAAGCATCAATGCTTCCTTCTGGTGAAATGTATTTTGAATCATGTGATGCAATATATTCTTCTGAAAGTACATCACCAGCTTTTACATAAGTAGCACCAAGTGATGTTGAATCAATATCAATAATAGCGTCACTGTTAGTTGTAAGTGAAGATTTCATAGCTGCAAAGAAGCAGTAGTCCTGTGAACTGTAATCAAGGTCATAACCACAAACATTGTGAACGAGAGCACCTTGTTTATTTAATTTCACAAGGTTATCTTTAAGATTAAGTCTTGCTTGTTGGAAATGCTCAATTGTAGCATAAAGTCTTGAGTATTCTGGATCAGTTTTGATGAAGCTGTATTTTTCAATTACATCATCATATCTGTCTTTAGGAATCATAGCCCAGAATTGTGGACAGTTGAGCATTAATGTATCAAGAATACCATCAACTGCAGCAGTTAAAATAGCTTCAATAACAGAACGAGGGAATATCTTAAGAGCAACATTTATAAGGTGGCCTAAGGTTGCATAACCATTCATTTCTTTCATTACCATTGGTAAGAATTCCTGGAAGAAAAATTCGTCTTCAATGTTGAAGTTTCTCATATAGAAGTCACCCATAACATCTGTACCATCAAGGCAAGAAACAACATTGAGAACTTTATTAATGTCGCTATAATTTGTGTTTTTGTAAAGCTCAAGGTACGCTGTAAGAATTGTACCACCAAGAGAGATTGTAACAATGTTTACTTTTTCACAACCGCGTTGTTCTTTAACCATCTGAATGTAACTGTTGAGCTTTGCAGCAGTAATTAATGGGTCAGAAATGAGTGGGAATGTAAAGAAATAAAGATTTTCTTCGCCACCGATTTCATCAACAACAGATTTCATAGGAATCATTCTGTAGAAATAATCCTTGTCATCCTGATTCATTTCAGCAACAGGGTATTCATAGGTAATAGTTTTTAAATTTTCTTTAGCTTTACCATCTTTGCCAGATGCCTGAATTGAGAAAACTTGTGTAACTGTGTCATAAACTGCATCTGAAAGACCCATATCAGCTTGCATTATAAGAGAAGTAACAAGCGGACCAGCTACTGTACCAGCAAGAATACCAGGGAGAGTAGAGGAGTCAATAATAAGAAGACCGCCTGAAAGTTCATCACCATTGCTGTTTTTAGCAGGGTTACCATTTTCGTCAGCAAGATAAGAAATTGACTGGCTGATACCAGGAATGATAATAGTCGGTGCTATTTCTTCACTTGGAGCATCGTGTTTTTCTGGAGTTTCAATATTTGTGAAAATATCGCCTGAGCTTTGCATAAGGTCAATAAAGTCATCGACGCTGTTAACGCTCATATAGGTAGAAGTAGAACTACTACCAAGATTAGGATTAAGATAACTTGCAATTGCAAATACACCCGCAGTCATTGCTGAAAAAACAAATGTGGATGCAAGAAGAAAAGCAAGTACTCTTTTGGTTGTCTTTTTCATTGAAAAAGTCCTCCTTATTTAATATACAATATAATACATATTAAAATATAACATATTTTTCTGAAATTAGCAAGAAAAACTAGCGTTAAAATTCAATAAAATCCATCTTGAATTTTTGTTGACTTTAGACGAAAAAAATCATATAATGAAAATATAAATTTGTAAAAAAGGGGAATAGCCTTTTATGCTTGACTTTTTAACCGTCTACATAGCGACCATAATTTTCATTTTTGGTATAATTATTGGTAGCTTTCTTAATGTTTTAATTTATCGTTTGCCAATTGGTCTTGATTTTGTTAAAATCAATTCTATGTGTACTTCCTGCAAGCACAGACTTATGTGGTATGATTTGTTTCCTCTCTTTAGCTGGATTTTTTTAAGGGGAAAATGTCGTTATTGTAAAGCAAAAATTTCACCTAGATACCCTATAGTTGAATCGTTAAATGGTGTTCTTTATGTTTTGATTTATTTGTTTTTAAGTGGTGGCAATGCAATAGAGGGCTTGAATTTAACACTTTTAGGCTATATGGTTGTAGCTTCTTGTTTGATTGTTACTGCTTTTATAGATTTTGAACATCAGATTATACCTGATTCAATGTGGATTTCTATATTTGTTGGTGGTATTTTCATAGTTATAGATGCAGTTATAAAAGGTGAGTTTTCAAAAGAATATATTATATCAAAGGTTATCGGTTTATTTGCAATTTCTGGTTTTTTCCTTATAATAGGACTTGTTTCAAAAGGCAGAGCTATGGGAGGCGGCGATGTAAAATTAATGGCTGCTGCTGGCTTTGTTTTAGGATGGAAAGCGGTAATTGTTTCATTGTTTTTAGGGGCGTTTGCTGGTGTTATTTTTGCTATAGGCAGAAAAATAGTTTCTAAACAAGAGATGCGTGGAGTAATTCCTTTTGGTCCTTTTTTAGCAATCGGTATTATGCTTTCTGCATTTTTCGGCGATATGATTTTTAATATGTATCTAGATATGTTTATTTGACATTAATTTGAAATCCCTTGCATATTATTTGATAGAAATTTTGATGTGGGGGATTTTTGATGTTTGTGTTTTCTGTAACCTCTAAAAATATTAAGTATATTTCAATAGTTCTGCTTATTGTTATTCTTGCAGGAGTTTGCACCGCGGTTTCGCGTGTTCAGTTAAAAAGGTTGAGTGTTCAATCTGTTGAAACAAAGTTAGATTCAATAAATTTTAAGGCTGGAAACAACAAAGAACGACTTCAATTTATTTCTCAGTTTGGCTGGGAGGTTAGCGACGAGCCAGAAGAGGTTTGTGAAATAATAATTCCACAAGAATTTGATGATGTGTATAATAACTATAATGAGTTGCAATTAAAACAGGATTGTGATTTAAGAGATTACGCAGGACTTCGTGTGAAGCGCTGGACTTATATTATTAAAAATTATCCAGGGTACAGCGAAACAGATACATGTGTGAGAATAAATCTTTTAATATATAATGGAATTGTAATCGGTGGCGATGTATCTTCAACAGAGCTTTCTGGTTTTATGCACACTTTCAGAAAAGAGTAGTTTATGAGTAAGGAAAGATTAGATAAAATTATTGCTTCTTCAGGTCTTTCGACAAGAAGCGAGGTTAAAAATTTAATTAAAAAAGGTCTTGTCAAGGTTAACGGAACAGTCGTTTTGGATTGTTCTGTTAAATTTGATTGCGAAAGTGATGATATTGTCGTTGATGGTAAGTCATTAAGAAAAGGTAAGTATGTATATATAATGTTAAATAAGCCTAAAGGTGTTGTCAGTGCAACAAACGATAACAAAGATTTAACAGTTGTAGACATTCTCCCAGAAGAATTAAAACGAAAAAACCTTTTTCCTGCGGGTAGGCTTGATAAGGATACAGTTGGATTTTGTCTTATTACAGATGATGGCGAATTTGCTCATAATATTTTATCACCATCCCGCCATGTATCCAAAACATATATAGCAGAGCTGGACAAGCCTGTTGATTTTGAAACGGCAAAGAAAGCTTTTTATGATGGGGTTGTTTTAAGTGATGGTACAGTTTTACTTTCAGCTGATTTAGAGCTTGTTGAAAGTGAAAAGACACCAACATATAAGGTTGTTATTAAAGAGGGTAAATATCATCAGGTTAAAAGAATGTTTTTATCCCTCGGTTCTACAGTTACTGAACTGAAAAGAATAAAAATCGGTGAGCTTTGTTTAGATGAAAATTTATCAGAGGGTGAAGCCAGACTTCTTTCAGCAGAGGAATTATCCAAAATTACCGAAAAAGCACAAAATATTGTGTGATATTTAAGTTTTTGATATTCTATTTGGTAATTTTTACTATATGCTTTTTTAACTGAAAGTATGTGCAATTTTTAATTATTTGTGTCAAAATTTAGCATAAAATTAACATTTTGCATAAAAAAACGAAGAATTTTTCCAAAAAACACTTGCAATTTTTATGGAAGTTGTGTATTATGTATAATTGTTAAATGGTCATTTTGTTCAAAATCTATTTTGGAGGTAAATTAAATGTCCAACAGATTATTTCAAAGTGTAATTCATCAAATGAGAGAAGCAGTAGATAGAACTATCGGTGTAATTGATGAGTCAGGTGCTGTTATTTCTTGTAGCGACCTTAGCAAAATTGGTGAGGTTAGAAATGTTAATTTAAGCACTATCTTTTCTTCAAATTCACCAGTTGCAACAGAGAATTGTACATATCAAAGCTTTGGTACTCATGTTCATCCTGAGTGTGCGGCTTTTATAGAGGGTACTGACGATTTATCAAAAGGTTATCTTGGTATGCTTTGTGTTTCTCTCTCAAGCATTAAGCAATATTATGATGAAAAATATGATCGTAGCAATTTCGTTAAGAATATTATTCTTGATAACATTTTACCTGGAGATATTTACCTTAAAGCAAGAGAGCTTCACTTTAACAACGAGGCATCAAGGGTAGTTATCCTTATCAGACTTCTTGATAAAAATGATGTTTTTGTTTACGATGTAATTCAAAATCTCTTCCCAGATAAAACTAAGGATTTTGTTATAAATATCAGTGAAAGTGATATCGCACTCGTAAAAGAGGTTAAGAGTGATATTGAAAGTAAGGATTTAGAAAAACTTGCTCGTTCAATTTCGGATGCTCTTACATCAGAGTTCTACACTCACTCACTTATCAGTATAGGTACAACTGTTACAGGCGTTAAAGAGCTTGCTCGTTCATTTAAGGAAGCTCAGGTTGCACTTGAGGTTGGTAAGGTATTTGACACTGAGAGAAATATTGTAAGCTATGAGCATCTTGGTATTGCAAGACTTATTTATCAGCTTCCAACAACTCTTTGTGATATGTTCTTAAAAGAGATTTTCAAGGTTGGTTCAATTGAAACTCTTGACCAGGAAACATTGTTTACTATTCAGCGTTTCTTTGAAAATAACCTTAATGTTTCTGAAACATCAAGAAAGCTCTTTGTTCATCGTAACACTCTTGTTTACAGACTTGAGAAGATTAAAAAGCTTACGGGTCTTGATTTGCGTGAATTTGACGATGCAATTGTATTCAAGGTAGCACTTATGGTTAAAAAATATCTTGATGCAAATCCTGTTAAATATTGATTATTAATAAAATCAGTTTTTTACAGACAATTTAATTGTTAATAAATAATAAAATTTAGCACATTTTGTTACAAAGGGGTTACATTTTGTAATAAAGTGTGCTATAATGTTTTGTGTTGTATTTTATTTTTATAATATGGCATTTTGTGGATTTAAATTTATTTATATAGAAATTGGGTGTTAAACTTTGATAGAATTCAGAAATGTATCTAAAGTTTATGAAGATACTAACACAAAAGCACTTTCTGACCTTAATATCAGAATTGAAGATGGCGAATTTGTTTTTGTTGTTGGTGCTTCAGGTGCTGGTAAAAGTACATTTTTAAAATTAATGATGCGTGAAGAGGTGCCTACATCGGGCTCTATTAATATTAACGGATACGCTCTTAATAACTTAAAGAAAAGAGAAATTCCATATTTCAGAAGGTCTCTTGGTATTGTTTTTCAGGATTTCCGTCTTATTCCGTCAATGAATGTTTACGATAATATCGCTTATGCTATGCGTGTTATTGGTGCCAGAGAAGCAGAAATCAGAAAAAGAGTGCCATACCTTTTAGGTCTTGTTGGTCTTAACTCAAAAGCTCGTTCATTTCCTAACCAGCTTTCTGGTGGTGAGCAGCAGCGTGTTGCCCTTGCCCGTGCTCTTGCAAATAATGCGGGTATGATTATTGCGGACGAGCCTACTGGTAACATTGACCCAAGAATGTCTTTTGATATTGTTAATCTTCTTAATCATATCAATTCTGATGGTACTACTGTTATTATGGTTACCCACGACTATCATCTTGTTAAAACCTTTAACCATAGAGTTATTACTATAAAGAATGGTCAGGTTGTTTCTGATTATCCGGATGCTTCTCATATTGATGTTGAACCATACCGTTTTGACACACCAGAAGATGAAGTGGGCAATTATTATTCGGACGATACTACTGTTGATTTTGATTACCTTATGAAAACTTATGGTGTTGAAACAATTGAGCGTACAGAAGAAAATCCTTTTGTGGATATTCCTACTGAGCCAAAGAATTTTTATCCTACCGATTCTTATAATGTTTTCGGAGAGGAGGACTCAGAATGAAAGGTTTAAGATTAGGTTATCTAACTCGAGAGGGCTTCAAAAACATCTGGGTAAATCGTTTCCTTTCGGTTGCCACAATTTTAGTTTTGGTTGCTTGTCTTATTATTGTTGGTACAGGCTCACTTTTGTATCTTAATATCAGTTCTCTTTTAGATTTGATTGAGGGTCAGAACATTGTTATGGTTTATGTTCGTGATGAGGCGACTGATTATGAAACTGAGTCTCTAGGACTACAGCTTGAGAGCATGGATAATATACGAAAAGTTGAGTTTGTTCCCCGTGAAGAAGCTTTTGAAAATCAGAAGGAGCAATTTGGCGATAAAGCTGCACTTTTAGAAGGGCTTTCACCAGAAATTCTTCCTGATGCATATAAGGTTACAGTAGAAGACCTTTCAATGTTTGATAGTACCGTTGGTAAGATAAAAAAACTTGAATCTGTTTTACAGGTTCGTGAAAATAGTGATTTAGCTAATAAAGTTGAAACTATCAGAAATGGTGTGTCATATATTAGTTTAGGTATAATTGCAATTCTATTCTTTGTTTCAATGTTTATTGTGTCAAACACGATAAGAATTACAATTTATAACAGAAGACTTGAAATCAGTATTATGAAAGCGGTTGGTGCAACAAACTCTTTTATTCGTTGGCCTTTCCTTGTTGAAGGTATGCTTTTAGGTATCATTTCAGCTGTTATTTCATTGGCATTACAGTATTTGGTTTATTCTGTTGCACTTATTTGGTTCTCGGATATGATGGCACTTTTAGGTGGAAAACCGGTAGAGTTTGTTGAATATATCTGGTTCTTCTTAGCTGTATTTGGATTTGTTGGTGTTGTTATCGGTACAGCAGGTAGCCTTATATCTCTTAATAAATATTTAAAGGAGCATAACAATGTTGTTGAAAATGACTAAAAGAAAAAGCTGTAAAATTATTTCTTTAATAATTGCAGTTGTTCTTGTTTTCTCGTCAATTTCATTGTCTGTTTATGCGGTTACTGACTCTGAAAAAGCAGAATATAATAAAAAAATTGAACAAATTCGTGAGGAGATTGCTGAGAATAAGAAAAAAATTCAGGCACTCCGCGACGAAGCAGCCACTTATGATGATGAAATAGGTGGTTATCAGGATAAAATTGATGCACTTCAATCTCAGATTGATTTATACAATCAGGAAATTGCTTTGATTGATGCAGATTTAAAGATTGTTGAAGATGAAATTACAGGCATTGAGAATGAAATTGAGGCGCTCAATAAGCAAGTAGAGGAGCTTGACTTGCAGGTAATTGAAATTCAACAGGATATTGCCGATACCTATACTATTTTAGGTGAGAGAATTCGTGCATCTTATATGTCAGGTACAAGCTCATCTTTAGAATATTTACTTACTTCTAGCGATTTTCAGTATCAGTCATATCTTGAAAGAATTGAGCTTCTTGAAAGAATTTCTGAACACGACAACTCAGTTATCGAGGGTTTAGAGAACGATATAGTTAAGCTTCAGGAAAAGGTCGAGGAAATAGAAGCAACTAAAGTCGAAAAAGCTGAAAAGATAGAAGAGCTTGATATAAAAGTTCTTGATCTCGAAGCTAAAAAGAAAGAACAGTTAGATGCTCGTCAGGTTATTCAGGATGCTGAAGATGAAATTCAAGCCGATTTAGATAAGGTTATGAGTGTTGTTAATTCACTCAACGCTTCAAGTAAGCAATATGAAGCTGCAGTTGAACGCGGTGAAGCGACAATTCTTGATTATGAGCATAAATTATCCGGTGAAAATGATAGCTATGGTAGTGGTACAACTGGTAATATGATTTGGCCTGTACCATATAATAACTGTTATGTTTCATCTTCTTTTAAAATGAGAACACTCAATGGTGTTACAAGACAACACAATGGTATTGATATTTGTCGTCATAGCGGTACTTACGGTGCGTCAATTGTTGCTGTAAAAGCTGGTACTGTTACTACAGCATATCATAGTGGTTACAATGGTGGTTATGGTCTTTATGTTGTTGTTGACCATGGTGATGGTGTTAAGACATATTACGCACACATGTCAAGTGTTTCTGTAAATGTTGGAGATTATGTAACACAAGGAACAAAACTTGGTGGTATTGGTAATACTGGTTATTCATTTGGTGCTCACTTGCATTTTGGTCTTATGATAAATGGTAGTTGGGTTAATCCTATGAATTATCTTTCAAAGCCATCCGGTCTTGAGATTTATGGATAATAAAAATTGATATATTTCCAGTCCCTTTTTCATATATTTTGAAAAAGGGGCGTTTTTTATGATAATTTTAAAAGTTGTTGAAGAAAATAAAAACTTTAAAAAAAGTAACAGGTTGAGAAGAAAAAAGACAAGAGAACCTGTTTTCGATTATTCGAGAGCTGGAATTATTATAAATAACAAACCACACTTTATTATTTCGGTTTCTAAAAACACTATTGAGGATTACGAATTTCAAAAAATGCTTAATAAATATAAGGGTTCTATTCTAGTTCCTGAATCCCTTGAAGATGAACCGATGCTTAATGATTTGCTTTTTGATAAATCAAATTTTTTAAAAAAGGCGATATTTGAGAATTTTCGTATTATTCTTTCAACTGGTAATTATCGCGATGCCAATGTTTTGATTAAAGATAAGGATTTTGTTTTAGAATGTCAAATACCGACACTTTTACCTTATGTAAAAAGTGTATCGGTATTTTTAAATGAAAGTAAAAATATACGAATGTGGCAAGAAAATTGTTTTAATGAATATGGTATAAAGCCAAACGTTTATCATTCAGAAAGAGCAGATTATCTCAAATTTGATATTGTTGCAGATTTTGAGAAAATAAAAAATAATTCACTCCAGATTATTAGCTTTAATGAGCCTCAAAAAATATTTCCTAATTTTAAATATCTAGAGATTCCAGAAAAACTCAAGGTTCTTGAAGATATAGGTCTTAGCAAAGCTATGATTTGTGCTGCTTTTAAGGAATAATTGTGTTTTTGTTGACTACAACTGCTTGGTGTGTTAAAATATGAGCGTTAACAACACTAGAAAAAGGATTTTAAAATGTTATTTAAAAAGAAAAAACAAGAAGAAAATAAAGGTTATTCATTTAAACCTCGTGACTTTGACCGTGAAGAGAGAATTGCACTTCAAAAAATTGTTTCTGGTACGCCTGTAACCCGGAAATTAATACCTCAGGAAAAGTTGGTTAAACTTACATATAGTTACGTTGCAAGGAATATTAAAATAGGTTCAACTGCTGCTAAAAATGTAAATACTACCAAGTTTCCGCAGGTGTTTTTTAAATCTTTAAGAGATTTAATAGTTACTACTGAAAATCTCGTTAGAATTGAACCATATTGGCGTTTTGAGGGTAGACAACCAACAGAACAGCTTGAAGATTTAAACACAAGAAAAGATGCAATTATAAAAGGATTTTTAAATGAAACTTTCAGAGAATTGGTTGCTGAAATGGAAAAGAAAAATTCATCTTCACAAAAACAAAAAATGTTTGATGATTATCAACAATCACTTTTAAATAATAAAGATATTTTAGGGGAAGAAAATTTTGAGTTTTTCAAAAAACTTTGTTTTGAACTTTTGAATGTAGTAAACGATGAAAAGAGTGAATAATTTTCACTCTTTTTTGTTTTATTATTTTATATTTGGCAAGGTGTACAAATTTGAGGGTCTAAACTTCTATTTTTCGTCATCTGTTTTATTGTTTGTTCTATTGACTTTAAGAAGCGAAAATGTTAAAATTTAAACGTAGTTTTTTATTAGAAATTTGTCTGATTGTTACTGACGGAAAGGGGAAATTAAAACATTCCCGAGTGGAGCACCACACGGAACTTTCAGGCTATATTGCCGACCGTCTGGGCACACTTGTTTTATGAGCAAGTGCGCCCTTTTATTATTTTGTAAATTATTCTTGAAAGGATGTTAATAAAATGAAAAAAGTTGCTATTATTATGGGTAGTGACAGCGACCTTCCAATCGCAGAAAAAGCTATTAACACTTTAAAGGAGTTTAATGCTCCGTTTGAAGTTCATGTTTTTTCTGCCCACAGAACACCAGTAGAGGCTAAGGAATTCAGTGAAAATGCAAAATCAAATGGTTTTGGTGCAATTATTGCTATTGCAGGTATGGCTGCTCATTTAGCAGGTGCTATTGCCGCTAACACAACACTTCCTGTAATTGGTATTCCTGTTAAATCTGCCAATTTAGGTGGTATGGAAGCTTTGCTTTCAACTGTTCAGATGCCTTCAGGTATTCCCGTAGCAACAGTTGCTATTGATGGTGGTGTTAACGCTGCTTTATTAGCACTTGAAATCTTAGCAGTTGCTGATGATGATTTAGCAGAAAAACTTATTGCTAAAAGAAAAAATGATACAGCAGTTGTTTTAGAAAAAAATAAAGCAATCGAAGAAAAATTCAACGTATAATACGGAGGTAAAATATGGGCGGTTTTTTTGGTGTTGTATCAGAAAACGATGCAGTCCTTGATGCCTTTTTTGGTACTGACTATCATTCACATTTAGGTACACGTCGAGCTGGTATGGCAGCAGTCAATTCTGAAATAGGTATCCAAAGAAAAATTCACAAAATTGAAAATTCACCATTCAGAACTAAATTTGAAAATATTCTCAATGATATGAGTGGTAATGCTTCAATAGGTTGTATCAGTGACTCTGACCCACAACCATTAGTTATTTGTTCTAATTTAGGCAACTATGCAATTTGTATGGTAGGTGTTTTAAACAACAGTGAAGCGTTGGTTAAACAATATTTATCTTTCAGTGGCGGTCATTTTAGTGGAATGACTGGTGCGAAAATCAACTCTTGCGAAATTGTTGCCGCTATGATAAATCAGAAAAGTAGTTTCGTTGAAGGCATTAAATTTGCACAAGATGTTATTGAAGGCTCTGCTTCAATTCTTATCCTTACTGAAAGTGGTAAACTTATCGCTGCAAGAGATAAGTTGGGCAGAACACCGGTTTTACTCGGTAAACGTGATGATGGCTTTTGTGTGTCGTTTGAAGATTTTGCTTATAAAAAATTAGGCTATGATGATTATAAAGAATTAGGTCCCGGCGAAATAGTTGAAATTACAAGTAAAGAAGTAAAAGTTTTAGCTGAGCAGAGAGAAAAAATGAAAATCTGCGCATTCCTTTGGTCATATTACGGTTATTCAACTTCTTGCTATGAAGGCAGAAATGTTGAAGCTATGAGATATGAAAATGGTAAGATTATGGCGCAAACTGATAAGGAAAATGGCGTTGCTCAGGATATCGATTATGTAGGTGGTGTTCCTGATTCTGGTACTCCACACGCTATTGGTTACGCTAACGAAAGCGGTATTCACTTTGCAAGACCATTTATTAAATATACTCCTACCTGGCCAAGAAGCTTTATGCCGTCTAACCAGAGAGAGCGTAATATGGTTGCTAAAATGAAACAGATTCCTGTTCACGCTTTGATACAAGATAAAAAACTTCTTTTTGTTGACGATAGTATCGTTCGTGGTACTCAACTTCGTGAAACAGTTGAATTCCTTTACGAGAATGGTGCTAAAGAAGTTCATATGCGTTCAGCTTGTCCACCAATTATGTTTGGTTGTAAATATCTTAATTTTTCACGTGCAAACTCAGAAATGGAGTTAATTACAAGAAGTACTATTTACGAGCTTGAGGGTGAAGAGGGTGCAAAGCATCTTGATGAATATAGTGATGCTTCTACTGAACGTGGCGCAAAGATGAGAAAAGTTATTTGTGATAAACTTCACTTTGCTTCTCTTGAATTCCAGTCACTTGATGGACTTATTAAAGCAATCGGTCTTCCGGCAGACAGAGTTTGTACTTACTGTTGGAGCGGTAAAGAAGATTAAAATATTAAACTAACTTTTAAGGAGAAAGATATTATGAATAATTCAAGATCAGAAAGTTATGCAGCAGCAGGTGTTGATATTACTGCAGGCTACAAAGCAGTTGAACTTATGAAACAATACGTTGCAAGGACAATTACAGATGGTGTTTGCTCAGATGTTGGTGGTTTTGGTGGTCTTTTTGAACTTCCAGAAGGAATGAAAAAACCAGTTCTTGTTAGTGGTACTGACGGTGTTGGTACAAAACTTAAATTAGCATTTATTATGGACAAGCACGATACAGTTGGTATTGACTGTGTTGCTATGTGTGTTAATGACGTTATCTGCTCAGGTGCAAAACCATTATTCTTCCTTGACTATATTGCTTGTGGTAAAAATGTTCCTGAAAGAATTGCAGATATCGTTAAAGGTGTTGCAGAAGGCTGTGTTCAGTCAGGTTCTGCACTTATCGGTGGTGAAACTGCAGAAATGCCTGGTTTTTATCCGGTAGATGAATATGACCTTGCTGGTTTCTCTGTTGGCGTTGTTGATAAAGAAAATATTCTCAATAATAAAGAAATGGAAGCAGGCGACGTTATTATTGCTCTTCCTTCAAGTGGTGTTCACTCAAATGGTTTCTCACTTGTAAGAAAAGTATTTGATGTTGAAAATGCTGATATCAAAACTCCACTCGAAAGACTCGGAGGTAAATCAATCGGTGAAACACTTTTAACACCTACTAAGATTTACGTTAAACCAATTCTTGCTCTCTTAGAACAAGTTAAAGTTAAGGGTATTTCTCATATTACCGGTGGTGGCTTCTATGAAAATATTCCAAGAAGTATACCGGATGGTCTTGGTGCAAAGGTTAATAAGAGCGCAGTTAAAATTCTTCCTATTTTCACACTTCTTCAGGAAACAGGCAATATTCCTGAAAGAGATATGTTCAACACATTCAATATGGGTGTAGGTATGAGCGTTGTCGTTAAGAAAGATGATGCAGGAAAAGCAATCGAAATTCTTAAAGCAAATGGTGAAGATGCTTATATTATTGGTGAAATCATTAAGTCAGACGAAAAGATTATTATTGTTGACTAATAGGTGTTAATATGAGTAAAAAGAATATTGTTGTTCTTGTTTCTGGTGGCGGAACTAATCTTCAGGCTCTTATAGATGCACAAAAACGTGGTGAATTAGGCAACGGCGAAATTACTTGTGTTATTTCTTCTAAAGAAGGTGCTTTTGCACTTACAAGAGCTAAGGAAAATAATATTAAAACAAGAACCCTTATAAGAAAAGATTACACGGATATTGCTTCATACAGCAAAGCAATGAGAGATGCACTTTTAGAAGAAAAGGCAGACCTTATTGTATATGCTGGATTTATGACAATACTCGATGAAAACGTGTGCGATGCATTTCCTAACAGAATGATAAACGTTCATCCGGCATTAATTCCATCTTTTTGTGGTAAAGGTTTTTATGGACTTCACGTTCACGAAGAAGCATTAAAAAAAGGTGTTAAAGTTTCGGGGGCAACAGTTCACTTCGTTACTGCAGAATGCGATGCAGGTCCAATAATTCTTCAAAAGCCAGTTGAAGTTTTAGAAAATGATACACCTGAAACTTTACAAAAGAGAATTATGGAAAACGCTGAATGGAAAATACTTCCTGAAGCAGTTAAACTTTTCTGTGATGATAAAATCACAGTAGAGAATGGCAAAACGATTATTTCAAAATAAATTGACTGAAAGGGTATAGATAATATGGAAATTAAAACTATTGTTGATGAACTTAATTCTTTAGCGTATCACGGCAGAGGTATTATGATTGGTAAAAGTGCTGACGGCAAAAAAGCAGTTACTGCATATTTTATTATGGGTAGAAGTGAAAACAGCCGTAACAGAGTATTTATTGAAGATGGCGAGGGTATCAGAACTCAGGCTTTTGATGAATCAAAAATGACTGACCCACACCTTATTATCTATGCACCAGTTCGTGTGTTAGGTAACAAAACAATTGTAACAAATGGTGACCAGACAGATACAATTTATGAGCTTATGGACAAGCAAATGACTTTTGAACAGTCGCTTCGTACCCGTGAGTTTGAAGATGATGCACCAAACTACACACCACGTATTTCAGGCATAATTCACAATGAAAATGGCGATATGAATTTTGCAATGTCTATTTTAAAATCAGCAGATGGCGATGGTTCTTCATGCCAGAGATATACATACGCTTATTCAAATCCACTTCCAGGTAAAGCTAAGTTTATTCACACTTATAAATGTGATGGCAATCCACTCCCAAGCTTTGAGGGTGAACCAAAAACACTTTCTTTACCTGATGTATCTATTGATGAACTTACAGATTTAATCTGGAAAAATCTTAATGAAGATAACAAGGTTTCACTTTTCGTAAGATATATTGATTTAGAAACCGGAAAATACGACTCAAGAATCGTAAATAAAAACAAATAAGGAGCTTTTTGAGATGAAAGAATTTGAACTTAAATATGGTTGTAACCCTAACCAGAAACCATCAAAAATTTATATGGAAGATGGCTCAGAACTTCCAATAGAAATTCTTAACGGCAGACCGGGTTACATTAACTTCCTTGATGCTTTTAACAGTTGGCAGTTAGTTAAAGAATTAAAAACAATTTTAGGTCTTCCTGCAGCAGCATCTTTTAAACACGTTAGTCCTACATCAGCTGCAGTTGGTACAGTGCTTTCAGAAAAGCTTAAAAAAGCTTGTTTTGTTGACGATATCGAAGGTCTCGACAATTCACCACTCGCTTGTGCATACGCAAGAGCAAGAGGTACTGACAGAATGTGTTCATTCGGTGACTGGGTAGCACTTTCAGATGTTTGCGACAAAACAACAGCAGAGCTTATTAAAAGAGAAGTTTCTGATGGGGTTATTGCTCCTGGTTATGAGCCTGAAGCACTTGAAATTCTTAAATCAAAAAGAAAAGGTGCTTATAATATTGTAAAAATTGACCCTGACTTTGTTCCTATGGAAAAAGAAACAAAACAAGTTTTCGGTATTACATTTGAACAGGGCAGAAACAATTTTAAAATTGATGAAGAACTCCTTACAAACATTGTTACAAAAAATAAAGAGTTACCAGAGTCTGCAAAGCGTGATTTAATTATTGCTCTTATAACTCTTAAATATACACAATCAAACTCAGTTTGCTATGCAGTTGATGGTCAGGCTATCGGCGTTGGTGCTGGTCAGCAATCAAGAATTCACTGCACACGCCTTGCTGGTACAAAGGCAGATACTTGGCAGCTTCGCCAACACGAAAAAGTTCTCAATCTTCCATTTAAAGCAGAACTCGGCAGAGCAGACAGAGATAACGTTATTGATGGTTATATCAATAAGAATGAAGAAGATGTTTGTGCAGATGGTATTTGGCAGAAATACTTTACAGAACAACCAGCTCCACTTACGAAAGAAGAAATGGATGCTTACCTCGCAACTATTACAGGCGTTGCTCTTGGTTCAGATGCTTTCTTCCCATTCAGTGATAACATTGAACGTGCTAAAAAGAGCGGTGTTTCATATATTGCTGAACCAGGTGGCTCAATCCGTGATGATTTAGTTATTGAATGTGCTGATAAGTACAATATGGCTATGGCATTTACAGGAATGAGATTATTCCATCACTAATATTTTTCGGAGGAATTTATGAAAGTAATGGTTGTAGGTGGTGGCGGTCGTGAACACGCCATTATTAAAAAACTTAAAGAAAATAAAGATATAACTAAGATTTTTGCGCTTCCAGGTAATGGCGGTATGAAAGACGATGCTGAATGTGTAAACATCGGTGCAAAAGATATTGACAAAATAGTTGAATTTGCAGTAAACGAAAAAATTGATTATGCAGTTGTAGCACCAGATGACCCACTTGTTTTGGGTGCTGTTGATGAATTAGAAGCAAAGGGTATTCCTTGCTTTGGTCCAAAGAAAAATGCAGCAATTATTGAAGGTAGTAAAGTTTTCTCAAAGAACTTTATGAAAAAATATAATATTCCTACTGCTCAATATGAAGTTTTTTCAGATATGAACGAGGCTTTGAAATATCTTGAAACTGCTCCAATCCCAACTGTTATTAAAGCAGATGGTTTAGCTTTAGGTAAAGGTGTTATTATCGCTTTCACTTTAGAAGAAGCAAAAAATGCAGTTAGAGAAATAATGGAAGACAAGGTCTTTGGCGCAAGTGGTAACAATATTGTTATTGAAGAATTTTTAGAAGGTCCGGAGGTTTCTGTTCTTTCATTTACAGATGGTGAAACTGTTGTTCCAATGATTTCTTCAATGGACCACAAACGTGCACTTGATGGTGATAAAGGTCTTAACACCGGTGGTATGGGCACGGTTGCTCCAAACCCATATTACACAGAAGATGTTGCAAAAACTTGTACGGAAACAATTTTCTTACCTACAATCAAGGGTATGAAAGAAGAAGGCAGGACATTTAAAGGTTGCCTTTACTTTGGTCTTATGATTACTAAAAACGGACCAAAGGTTATTGAATATAACTGCCGTTTCGGTGACCCTGAAACACAAGTTGTTTTACCATTACTCGAGAGTGATTTATTCACAATTATGAAAGCAACAACAAATGGTATTTTAAAAGATACAGAAGTTAAGTTCAGTAAAAACAATGCTGCTTGTGTTGTTATGGCTTCAAATGGTTACCCACAGAAATATGAAACTGGCAAAGAACTCGTAATTTCTGACGATATAAAAAATAACGTGTACGTTGCAGGTGCGAAACTCAGTGATGATACACTTCTTACTGCAGGCGGCAGAGTTTTAGGTGTTACTGCGGTAGCAGATGATTTAAAATCAGCACTTTCATTAGCTTATGAAAGAGTAAATAAAGTTAATTTCTCAAATGCATTTTACAGAAAAGACATCGGTAAAAAAGCATTAGAGGTTTTGGAGGGCTAAGAAATGGTTTACAGAGTTTATGTTGAGAAGAAGCAAGGTCTTGAAGCAGAAGCTAAGTCTTTAAGATATGACATCCGTCATCTTCTCGGTATCAAGGCTTTAGAAGATGTTCGTATTGTAAATCGTTACGATGTTGAAAATATTGAAAAAGATTTATTCGATTATGCAGTTAAAACTGTATTTTCAGAGCCACAACTCGACAATGTAAGTGAAGAACTTAATTTTGGCGATGCTACAATTTTTGCAGTTGAATTCTTACCTGGTCAGTTCGACCAGCGTGCAGACTCAGCAGCACAATGTATTCAGATTATTTCACAGAAAGAAAGACCACTTGTAAAAACTGCAAAGGTTTATGCACTTTATGGTTCTCTTTCAGCTGATGAAGTTGACAGAATTAAAAAGCATCTTATTAACCCGGTTGAATCACAAGAAGCTTCACTCGAAAAATACGAAACATTAAAGGTTAATTATTCAATTCCTGAAACAGTTGAAACTCTTGCAGGCTTCATTTCAATGAATGAAGAAGAACTTGCAAAGTTCGTTAAAGAATATGGTCTTGCTATGGATAACGATGACCTTATGTTCTGTCGTGATTACTTCCGTAAAGAAGACCGTGACCCAACTTTAACTGAAATCAGAATGATTGATACATACTGGTCAGACCACTGCCGTCACACAACATTCTTAACAACAATTGATAATGTTAAGTTTGAAGATGTTTTAATTGAAGAAGCATATAACGATTATATTGCAAAGAGAAATGATTTAGGTAGAACAAAACCAGTTAACCTTATGGATATTGCAACTCTTGCTGTCAGAGTTCTCAAAAAAGAAGGCAAATTAGATAAGTTAGACGAATCAGAAGAAATCAATGCTTGTACTGTAAAAATAGAAGTAGAAGCAGATGGCAAAAAAGAGCCTTGGTTACTTCTTTTCAAAAACGAAACACACAACCATCCAACAGAAATTGAACCATTCGGTGGTGCGGCTACTTGTATTGGTGGTGCTATCCGTGACCCACTTTCAGGTCGTTCTTATGTTTATGGTGCAATGCGTGTTACTGGTGCTGGTGACCCACTCAAAAAGGTCAGCGAAACAATGGAAGGTAAGCTTCCACAGAGAAAAATCGTTACAACAGCAGCATCAGGCTACTCATCATATGGTAACCAGATTGGTCTTGCAACAGGTATCGTTGATGAAATTTATCACGAGGGTTACGTTGCAAAGAGAATGGAAATTGGTGCAGTTATTGCTGCTGCTCCACAAGAAAACGTTCGCAGAGAGTGTCCTGCTCCAGAAGACGTAGTTATTCTTTTAGGTGGCAGAACTGGTCGCGATGGTTGCGGTGGTGCAACTGGTTCTTCAAAATCTCATACATTGCAGTCACTCGAAAGCTGTGGTGCTGAGGTTCAGAAGGGTAATGCTCCTGAAGAAAGAAAACTTCAAAGACTTTTCAGAAATAAAGAAGCTTGTCAGATGATTAAGCGTTGTAATGACTTTGGTGCTGGTGGCGTTTCGGTTGCTATCGGTGAACTTGCAGATGGTCTTAAAATCAACCTTAATGCAGTTCCAAAGAAATACGATGGTCTTGATGGTACAGAACTTGCTATCAGTGAGTCACAAGAAAGAATGGCAGTTGTTGTTGAACCAAAAGACGTAAAGAGATTCTTAGAGCTTGCTGAAAGCGAAAACTTAGAAGCAACTGTTGTTGCTGAGGTTCAGGCAGAAAAAAGACTTGTTATGGAATGGAACGGTGCAAAAATTGTTGATATCAGCCGTGAATTTCTTAATTCAAATGGTGCTCAGAAGCACATTGATATTATCGTAGAAAAAGGCGAATGCTACGCAAAAGAAGTTAAAGGCTCATTCGTAGACAATATGAAAGAATTAGCTTCTGACCTTAATATCTGCTCAAAGCGTGGTCTTTCTGAGAGATTTGACTCAACTATTGGTGCAGGTACAGTTCTTATGCCATTTGGTGGTAAATATCAGAGAACACCAATTCAGGCAATGGTACAAAAAATCTCTATGGAGAAAAAGCATACAGATAACTGCTCATTTATGTCTTGGGGTTATAACCCATTCATTACAGAAAAGAGCCCATATCACGGTGCTTATTTAGCAGTTATTGAATCAGTTTCAAAGCTTATTGCAACTGGCGCTCCATTTAAAGATGTTTATTTAACATTCCAGGAATATTTCCCAAGACCAAACAAAGATGGCAAGCGTTGGGGTCAGCCTTTAAGCGCACTTTTAGGTGCATATAAAGCTCAACTTGATTTAGGTATTGGTTCAATCGGTGGTAAAGACTCAATGAGTGGTTCATTCGAAAAAATCGACGTTCCACCAACACTCGTTTCATTTGCAGTTACAACAGATAAAACAGAAAATGTTGTTTCACCTGAATTCAAAAAAGCGGGTAGTAAGGTAGTTCTTTTAACACCTGATTACGATGAAAATAATCTTCCTGTAACATCATCTTTGATTTCTGTTTATAATAAAGTTGCAGAATTAGTAAGAGCAAAGAAAGTTCTTGCAGCTTATACACCAACATTAGGTGGTATTGCAGAAGCAGTTCTTAAAATGTGCTTAGGTAACAAGTTAGGCTTCGCTTTCGATTCAGCTATCACATTAAATGACGTATTCAAATACAATTATGGTTCATTTATTCTTGAAGTTACAGATGACGTAACAGACGGCAAAGTTCTTGGTGCTACAACAGATAAATGTGGCATTTCTCTTGGTAGTGAATCAGTTTGCCTTTGTGAGCTTGAAAATCTTTACGAAGAAAAGCTTGAAAGCGTTTATTCTTGCAATATTACTCACGAAGAAAAAGAAATCAAAAACTTTGAGTATAGCGTAAGCGAACACAAATCTGCTTCAATAAAGACAGCACAACCTAAGGTTATTATTCCTGTGTTCCCAGGTACAAACTGCGAATTTGATAGTGCAAAAGCTGTTGAAGATGCTGGTGCAAAAGCAGAAATTATTGTTATTAACAACTTAACTGCAGATGGTATTTCAAGAAGCGTTGAGAAATTTGCAAAAGCAGTGAATGACAGTCAGATGATTTTCGTTCCCGGTGGTTTCTCAGGTGGTGACGAACCGGATGGTTCGGGTAAATTTATTACTGCTTTCTTTAGAAACGACGCAGTAAAAGAATCGGTTACAGACCTTTTAGATAATCGTGATGGTCTTATGTGTGGTATCTGTAACGGCTTCCAGGCACTTATCAAATTAGGTCTTGTGCCATATGGTAAGATTATTGATACAGACGAAAATTGTCCTACACTTACATACAATACAATTTCTCGTCACCAGTCAAAGATTGTAAGAACAAGAATCGCTTCTAACAAATCACCTTGGCTTTCACTTATGAATGTTGGTGATATTGTCAATGTTCCGATTTCACACGGTGAAGGTCGTTTCTATGCAAGTGAAGATTTGATTAAACAACTTGCAGAAAATGGTCAGATTGCAACTCAATATGTTGATTTAAGCGGTAACGCTACAACAGATGTTCAGTTTAATCCTAATGATTCAGCATTTGCTATTGAAGGTATTACTTCACCAGATGGTAGAGTATTCGGTAAAATGGGTCACTCAGAAAGAATCGGTGCTGGTCTTTACAAGAATGTTGATGGTGAATATAACATCAGAATGTTCGAATCAGCAGTTAAATATTTTAAATAAGATATAATTACTTTAGTAATCCGTATTGAGTAAAATACGGATTACTGAATTTAGAAAGGTGAGAGTTTAAATGGCATATCTTTCAGATATTGAAATTGCACAAAGCTGTAAAATGAAGCCGATTGGCGAAATCGCAGAAAAAATTGGTATAACTGATGAATATTTAGAGCCTTATGGAAAATATAAAGCAAAAATTGACCTTTCATATTTAAAAAATAATAAAAAAGAAGGTAAGCTCATTCTTGTTACTGCAATTACACCGACACCAGCAGGTGAGGGCAAAACAACTACTACAATCGGTCTTGCAGACGGTATGAACAGATTAGGTTATAAAACCTGCGTTGCCTTACGTGAGCCATCTTTGGGTCCTGTTTTTGGTATTAAAGGCGGTGCTGCAGGTGGGGGTTACGCACAGGTTGTTCCAATGGAAGATATTAATCTCCATTTTACAGGTGACTTCCACGCTATCGGTGCAGCAAATAACCTTTTAGCCGCAATGCTTGATAACCACATTCAACAGGGTAACTCACTCAATATTGATGTTAAGAAAATCACCTGGAAGCGTTGCGTTGATATGAACGACAGACAACTTCGTAATATTGTAAATGGTCTTGGTGGCAGAATGAATGGTGTGCCACGTGAAGATGGTTTTGATATTACAGTTGCAAGTGAAATTATGGCAATTTTCTGCCTTTCAACTTCAATTACAGACCTTAAAGAACGTCTTTCAAGAATTGTTGTTGCTTATAACTACAATGATGAACCAGTTACTTGTGGAGACTTAAATGCTCAGGGTGCCATGACAGCATTGCTTTTAGATGCTTTAAAGCCAAACCTTGTACAGACTCTTGAGGGTACACCAGCATTTGTTCATGGTGGTCCTTTTGCAAATATTGCTCACGGCTGTAACACAGTTCTTGCAACTAAACTTGCTATGGGTGCGGCAGATTATGCAATTACAGAAGCTGGCTTTGGTGCAGACTTAGGTGCAGAAAAGTTCCTTGATATTAAATGTAGAGCAGCTAATTTAAAACCATCTGCAGTAGTAGTTGTAGGTACAGTTCGTGCTCTTAAAATGCACGGTGGTCTTAAAAAGGATGAATTAGGTAATGAAGATTTAGTTGCACTTGAAAAGGGTATTCCAAATCTTCTTCGTCACGTTTCTAATATCAAGAATGTTTATAAGCTTCCTTGTGTTGTTGCTATAAACCGTTTCCCAACAGATACAGATAATGAAATTGAATTCATTATCAACAAATGTAAAGAATTAGGCGTTAATACTGTTCTTTCAACTGTCTGGGCTGATGGTGGCAAAGGTGGCGAAGAAATGGCAAAAGAGGTTGTAAGACTTTGTAATGAAGAAGATAACAGTAACTTCTCATATTCTTACGAGCTTGATGGTAAAATTGAAGATAAAATTGAAGCTATTGTTAAAAAGGTTTATGGTGGCGATGGTGTTGACTTTGCTCCAAATGCACAAAAACAACTCGGGGCACTTTATAAAAATGGCTTTGATAAGCTTCCAGTTTGTGTTGCTAAAACACAATATAGCTTCTCAGACGATGCTACTAAATTAGGTGCACCAGAAAACTTCAGAGTAACAGTTAAAAATGTTAAAGTTTCAGCTGGTGCAGGCTTTATTGTAGTTCTCACAGGTGAAATTATGACAATGCCAGGTCTTCCAAAAGTTCCATCAGCAGAAAAAATTGATGTTAGCGAAGATGGTAAAATAATCGGATTGTTTTAAAAATAAAATCCTGTCATTCGATTGAGTGACAGGATTTTTGTTTTATTATGGTAAGAAATATTTAATTAATTTAGATAGTAAATCGACCAGATGAATAAATGATGGCATTCTATAGAAATTTGTAAATGCTGTACTAATAGTACCGCCTTGCTCAACTACTGGGATAAATGTCTGGTTTTTGACATCATTCTGCATAAATTGAGGATAATTAACATTGTCAAAAACAGTTAATTGTTCTTTGCTACTGAACATCCATTTATACAATTCACCATGTCCATCGTGAGTAGAGGAGTGCATCATATCTTTAATAAACCAAGTGCTTTCAGGTAAAATAGATGTTGAAGCATCAATTCTCCAATCAGGTGACATATGGTCACGGTCTTTGAAGTTTTGTTGTCTGTAATCAGATGGTAAAAGGTTGTTTATATTAGCACAAGTAGCACCGAGGGACGCATATTTTGTGTCAACTGTACCATCAGAGTCGTTAAGATAAGCGGATACAAGTGGTGTTCTTTGCATGTTGTAGCCAACAACATTATAAAATTTTGTGCCACATATTTTAGCTTCTGTTATAAGTTCTTCTGCGCTTTGTTGAACTTCGTAATGATAAAAGTCAATTCTTTCAATGAGTTTTGCATTTTTTACTGAGTCAAGCTTCATAAAAACTTTTGCGTCTTCGTAATATTCATGTGGAACAAAGCTCCATATACCAGGCATTGTAGCGAACATTGGAATAAGTGCTTCGTCAAACACTCTGTCTTTTAAATTTAAAATTAAATCGTCACCGATTTCAACTATTAAATCTAAAAGACCAGCAGTTGTAAGCATTTCTAAAAGCATATAAACAATGCCACCCAAAAAGTCATTTTCAAGCTCAGGCATTGCTTGTGCTGCATAGCGCTCAATTGCACCAGCATTTAACAGTACCTTACCAGTGTAAAGTTCACCAGCAACTGCAGTGCCTAAAAGAGGACAGCATTGAAAAATGATTGTTTCAATATCTTCTGTACCAAAAAGCCTGATGTAGCTCATTGTGGTGACGCCACCCATACTTGAAGCGCGAAATTGAACTGTGTCATGTTTTGTTAAAGCCTTAACTTCTTCGATATATTGACGAAGCTTTTTCGCATTTTCAATTGGGTCAAGCCTAAAGTCGTAACCAAAATAATAGTTATGGTCCAAGCTATGAGGGACTTCGTCAGTTGGATGAAATTCTTCACATGTAACTCTCGGGGAGGAATTTCCATCCTGGTCAAGTGCTAGGTCACCGAAGATTTTGTTAACGCATTCAATCAAAACATCTCCGAATGCATCATAATCACCTGTGTTAATTAAATCACCAGCTGCAGAAACAACAGGAGTTAATTCGCTAACAATATAAGCGGTATCCGGTCTGAAAAGAACTCTCTCATTTTCTGTACCAGCGTCAAGCGTTAATGTACCACTACCGAGAGCCGCAACATAAATAATTGGTGCATTACCACAGTCACATTTCGCTTCATTTGCAAAAGCGGGTAAGCAAGTGAGAGTTGTTAAAATTAAAGATAAGATTATTGAAAGAACTTTTTTCATAAAAGAACCCCCTATAAGATACTAGATTAATCTTAACATACTTTAAATAATATTGAAAGATACAAAAATACATAAATTTACCAAAATTATTTTGTTGTATTTACATATTAAATTGAATGTGTTAAAATTAGTCTGAAAAGAGTTGGTATTATGTCTTACAATTCATTTGCAGCTGTTTATGATGAATTAACTAAAAATGTTGATTACAAAAGCAGAGCAGAATATATAACAGAAATTTTAAAACAATATAATATAAATAATGGTCTTTTACTTGATCTTGCTTGTGGAACAGGTTCACTCTCAATTGAACTTTCAAAACAGGGTTTTGAGGTCATTGGAACAGATGCATCCTTCGAAATGCTTTCAGAAGCACAAAATAAAGCGACTGATTCAGAGGAAAATATAATGTTCCTTTGTCAGAGAATGGAAGAAACAGACCTATATGGCTCTGTAAGAGCAATTGTCTGTGCATTAGATAGTATTAATCACCTTACAGATTATGAATTAGTTAAAGCTACATTTAAAAATCTAAAAAATTTTCTTGATACTGATGGAATTATAATTTTTGATGCAAACACAGTGTATAAGCATCAAAAAGTTTTGGGTAACAATATTTTTATATATGACGAAAAAAATGTTTTTTGTGCGTGGCGTAACACTCTTTTAGAGGATAATAAAACTGTAAATATTAACCTTGACTTTTTTGTTAAAGATGGGGAAAGTTATTTTAGATGTGGTGAAAGCTTTAAAGAGAGAGCTTATACAGATGATGAATTGACATTCGCTGTTGAAAATGCAGGATTTAAGGTACTTTCTCGTTTTGCTGAATCAACCTTTAGTTTACCAGATGAAACAACTGAAAGAGTGACTTACATAGTGGGAAGGAGCGATTATTTTGGATGATTTATTGTATTTGAAAAGTGGAACAGATATCAGAGGTACTGCGTTTTCTACTGATGGAAAGCCAATTGATTTAACAGCTGAAAGATTGCAATCAATTACCTGGGCTTTTGCTAATCATTTAGAACAGAAAATCAGTAAATATGAGGATATTAAAATTGCAATTGGCTACGATTCTCGAATTACATCAATAAATATTAAAATGCTTATTGCTAACACGCTTTTGGCTATGGGTTACAAGGTTTATGATTGTGGGCTTTCTTCAACACCATCAATGTTTATGTCGATTATAAATCACGATATGGATGCTGCTATAGAAATTACAGCTAGCCATTTACCAATGGAAATGAATGGTTTAAAGTTTTTTACTCGTGAGGGTGGATTTTCTGGTGATGATATTAAAGCGATTTTAACTCGTGCATCAACAAAAAAATGGGTTAATGATGTGCTTCACGCAAGAGCAGAAAAGCTAGACAATATGGCAACCTATTGTGAAACCCTTCGCGAAATGATAAAAAAAGGCGTTAATGCTACCGATTATGACCATCCATTAAAGGACCTTAAAATTGTCGTTGACCCAAGTAATGGTGTCGGAGGATTTTATATCCGTGATGTTTTAGCGCCATTAGGTGCTGACACCTCTGGTAGCTTTGCTGTAAGTCCTAATGGACATTTTCCAACACATCAGCCGAACCCCGAAAATATTGCTGCTATGAATTCTATTTCCGAAGCGACAAAAAATGCTAATGCTGATTTAGGCATCATTTTTGATACGGACTGCGACCGCTCTGCCTGTGTTGGTAAGGGTGGGGTAGAAATAAACAGAAATAAATTGGTAGCCCTTGCTTCTTATATTGCTTTAAAAGATAATCCAGCGGGTATTATTGTTACAGACTCAGTAACATCTGATGGCTTAACTGAATTTATTGAGAACGATTTGGGTGGTATTCATCGTAGATTTAAAAGAGGATATAAAAATGTTATAGATGAAGCAAAGCGTCTTACCTTTGAAGAGGGTAGCGATGCACCTTTGGCTATTGAAACCTCAGGTCACGCAGCATTTAAAAGTAATTATTATCTTGATGACGGTGCTTACCTTGCTACAAGAATTGTGATTTTGGTTGCTTCTTTAAGAAAAGAGGGTAAAACACTTGATGATATTTTAAATAAGCTCAGAATGCCGGCTGAAGAACGAGAAATCAGAATTAAAATTAATGCAGAGAAATTTTCACAGTATGGCAATATGGTTTTAGAAGAATTTAAATTGTTTGCAGATGATGCAAAGGGTATTGAAAGGGTAAAACTTAATTTTGAGGGAGTGAAGGTGAATTTTGACAAGAAAAAGGGCGATGGCTGGCTTCTTTTAAGACTTAGTCTTCATGAGCCATTGTTAGTTGTTAACAGTGAAAGTGATTCTTTAGGTGGTACTGAAAAAATGCTTGAAGCATTAAAAGAGTTTTTAGGTAAATTTAGTGAATTAGACTTGAATTTTTAAAGCGAAGAGTATATAATTTAACACATCTTGTTTGAGAGGTATGATAATTTTGGTTTTTGATATTACAAAGCTTTTTTCGCTAATAATGTCTTTAGTTACAACTATTACTTCGCTTATTGGTATTGCTAATCGTCAGGAATGGCCACAGCAGATACAAGACTTTAATCAAAAGCAAAGTGAAGCAATTGTCAGAGTTATGTCTTTTAATGTACGTTGTACTAATGTTGGTAAGGATTCATGGGAAGACAGAATCGGTATTGTTACCGAAACAATGGTTAAAAGTAGCGCTGATTCAATTGGTGTACAAGAGGCTACACCGGAGTGGATGGCTGTTTTAGACGAAAAACTTACTGGTTATGATTGGGTTGGTGTTGGTCGTGACGATGGCAAAAACGCCGGTGAATATTCCGCTATATTCTATTTGAAGGATAAATATAAACTTGTTGATAGCGGTACATTCTGGCTTTCTGAAACTCCGGACCAAGTGTCTCTTGGTTGGGATGCCGGTTGTAATAGAATTTGCACTTGGGTAGTGCTTGAAAACAAAGTGACAGGTGAGAAATATGTTCACTTAAATTCTCACTTTGACCATGTAGGTGTTAAAGCCAGAGAAGAGAGTGTTAAGTTGATTTTAGCTAAGGCAGAGCAATATAATGATTTACCAGTTGTATTTACCGCAGATATGAATGTTGTTGAGGGTTCAGATAATTATGCACAAATGACATCTGGTTGCCTTAAAGATACAAAGTATTTGACAAAAGATACTATGAATTATCTTACATATCACGATACAAAGCCATCAAAGCACGATGGTGATGTAATTGACTATGTAATGGTTAATGATAATTTCGAAGCATTAAGTTATAAGGTAGTGACTGCAGGTATAGATAACCGTTATGTTTCCGATCACTTCCCAGTGTATGCTGATGTTGTAATAAAATAACTATTTTCACACTGAACTCTATCATTTTTGTTTTTTGAACTTAAATGATAGAGTGGTTTTATAACGGAATATAACAAAATACATTGAAAAATTGAAAATAATGTGCTAAACTTGAAATACAAAAATATATATAAAAAGGGGATAAAAATTAATGAAAAAATGTATTAGTTTTATTTTAGCAATTGTTTTTGTAGTAGGTATTTTTGCTTCTGCACCGATTACTATTACAGCAAATGCGGCAAACACTGATTTTTTTACTTTTGAATTAAATTCAGACGGTGAAACGTATTGTTTAACACTTTGTGATGAAGAAGCTAGCGATACAATTGAAATACCAAATATGTATAATGGTCTTCCGGTATCTTCAATTGGTGATTTTGCGTTCGATAATTGTGATTTGATTGAAACAATAATTTTGCCCGAAAGCATTACAAAAATCGGTTATCAATCATTTTATAATTGTTATGCACTGAAAAATATATTGGTCTCAGAAAAAAATCCTGCTTTTAAATCTGTATCTGGTGTTTTGTTCAGTTTAGACGGAAAGAGATTAGAAAAATATCCTGCGGGTAAGACTGATTCAGAATACACTATTCCGTCTTCGGTAGAGGTTATAGCAAATGCTGCCTTCTCTTTTAATGAATCAATTAAATCTGTTATAATTCCAGAAAGCGTAAAAATTATTGAAGCTAGTGCATTTTCAAGTTGTAGTAAACTTGTTGATTTTAATATTCCAAAAACTGTAACCAGAGTTGGAAGTCTTGCTTTTGCGTATACCAAGTTTTATTACAACCCATCGAATTGGATTAATAATGGTTTGTATGTAGATGGTTGTTTATTGGAAGTTGAGTATAACACAACAGGCGAATTTATTATTGCTACTAATACTCGATTAATTGCTGAATCTGCTTTTGCAGGAAATAAAGTGGATTCTATTATGATTCCAGAAAGTGTTTCAATAATTTGTGATTTTGCATTTAGTAATACATATCTCCTTAAATCAATTAGTATTCCGGATTCTGTAACTCAAATTGGTAAATACTGCTTTGAAAACTGTAGGGGGCTTGAAGTTGTGTCCTTACCATCCAATCTTACAAGTATTTCCACGCGATTATTTTCTGGTTGTGAGATGCTCAGTAGTATAGATTTTCCGGAAGCTTTAAGTAGTATTGGTGATAATGCATTTTATGGTTGTAATAATCTTACTAACATTGAAATTCCCAAAACAGTTAAATCAATAGGTGATTCTGCGTTTTATGAATGTTCTGCATTGAAAAATGTTAGTATAGGTGCAAGTGTTGAAAAAATAGGTGATTATGCTTTTGGTTATAGTGATTCTCTTTTGACCATTTCAGTTTCATCTGAAAATAAAAATTTCTGTTCTGTTGATAATGTTCTCTTTAATAGTGATAAAACAGAGCTTTTACAATATCCAGTTGCAAATCCTGCTACTACTTATAATATACCGGATACAGTTGTAAAAATAAAAACCGGAGCGTTTGAAAAATCTGCAAACTTAATGAGTGTTAATATCCCTTCAAGTGTTGAAGCTATTGAAAGAGGAGCATTTAATGATAGTGATGCACTTACTCATATTGTAATTCCTGATAGTGTAAAAAATATCGGTTGGCGTGCATTTAGTTATTGTGATAAACTTGAAAAAATTACAATGTCAAAAAATGTAGAGAAAATAGGAGCGTATGCTTTTGATGGAACGCTTTGGTACCAAAATGAATTGGAAACTGCAGATGGTGTAATTTATATAGGCGATTTCGCATATTCTTCAAATTATAACTATGATGATGAAATTAATTTGAAAATAAAATCCGGTACACGAGGAATAGCCGACCAAGCATTTGTTGCTGATAAAATTCTTTCAATAACTTTACCTGATGGATTGGAATATATAGGCGAAAATGCGTTGATGATTGAATATTTGGATTTTGAAGATAAATGTACTAAAGAAATTAAGATTCCTAATAGTGTAAAGCGTATAGATAAATGTGGTGTTGGTTATTATGTTGCTGGAATAGGTATGGGACAATTCGGTGGTTATCCAATACCTGGGTTCAAAATCACGGGTGTAAAAGGTACAGTGGCAGAAAAATACGCAAATGATAATGGTTTTAAATTTGAAGAAGATAAAATTATTCTCGCCGCTCCAAAAGTAACTCAAAAGAATACAGCAAAAGGTATATCACTTACTTGGGGTAAGGTAGCGAGTGCAGAAAGCTACAGAGTGTATAGAAGAACATATGATACTAAAACAAAGAAATATTCTTCATGGACAACACTCAGTAAAGCCCAAAAAGGCACAAGCTTTGTAGATACAAAAGTAAAGCTTGGAACAACCTACAGTTATATGGTAAAAGCAATAAACAGTGGTGTTCTTAGCAAAGGTACTCCAACAAAGAACTTAAAATACAATGTAACCCCAACAGTAACCGTAGAGAATGCTTCAAAAGGTATCAGTGTCAGCTGGAGTCCAATAGCAAATACAACAGGCTATGAAGTTTATTCTTCAACATATAACGCAAAGACAAAGAAGTGGAGTAGCTTCACAAAGAGAGCAACAGCAAAAGTAAATGCAAAGAGCTGGACAGATACAAAAGCAAAAAGCGGAACAAAGTATAAATATACTGTAAAAGCATTGAATGGAAAGGTAGCAAGTGCATATAACAAATCGGGAGTACAGATAGTAAGACTAGCTCAACCAACAACAAAAATAGTAAATGCAAGTAATGGTATAAAAGTGAGCTGGGGCAAGGTTTCAGCTGCAACAAGCTACGAGATACTCCGTACAGAGTACAACGCAAAAACTAAAAAGTGGAGTACAGCAAAGAAGGTTGCAACAGCAAAATCAAGTGCAACAAGCTGGACAGACACAAAGGTAAAAAGCGGTGTACAGTACAGATATACAGTGAAAGCTGTAAATGGAAAAGT
>JAZLAG010000014.1:0-101838 GCA_045613085.1 Acutalibacteraceae bacterium
TTTTTAAAGAATCAGCCTTTAATCTGTAGCCAGTCACTGGAGTAACTGTTACATCAATTACTGTACCCTCTACTGCTTCAAAATTGAGAGCCTCATCAATTGCTACTGAACCATTCACTATTTTATCATCAATAGTAATTGAATATTTTGTTACTTCCTCTTCATCGGGAACTACAGCCGCATTGTTTTTTGTTGGATTGAATGTTGCTGGGATTTCGAGTGAACCGCTAGCATCAGGATTGCAGCTTTTAACAATATAGCCTGTGCCCTCTGCGTTAAGCTCAAAAGTCAAGTCATTAACATCTGCACCACTTGCAATCATTGGTACACTAAAGCATACACCAAGAACAAGTACAAATGCTAATGCTACACTTAATACCTTTTTCATAAAATTTTCTCCTTAAAATGAATTTTCTGGAATAATCCACGCTCAATTATACTACTAAATTTCAACCGTTTCAATACTGTTTACAATTTATTCATACTAATTCTACAATTCCACAATGATGTTAGCTATTTAGCTATTAGTTATTAGCCACTAGCTATTAGCTAACGTCTAACAGCTAAAAAACGACTTGCTAAGCAAGTCGTGTTTTCTTCTTATGTACTATTACAAATGCACCTAATCCGACAACTGAGCTTAAGCCCATAATCACAAATGGAAGCTGGTCAATTAAAAGCTCAGGCTCGAGTGCATAAACTGCGAAAGCAACAAGTGGCTTTAAAGCAACGCGGGTTGCCGCCTTTAGTGGTTCACTTTCTGCAATAAAATCTGCAATTGGTGGTGAAACCATGTAATAAGCTTTTACGAACATTCTGCCCAGAGGATTAGTTTTTAAGCACTGGTCTCTGAAATCACAGAGAATACCAACCTCCCCTGTTGCTTCACCATAACCCGCAGTGGCAATAAAGCAGAAGCTTGAAACAGAAATTGGCACAGTAACATCTTCGCCAGTTATATTTGTATCGTAAGTAACTCTTAAAACCTTTGCATCCTCGTCAACTGAGTCTGCTGTCTGGTAAATTGTTTTGCCACTAGCATCGGTACCAGCAATAACAAGACCATCATCATTATAAACATTCGCTTTATCGCGAACAACACCATCTTCCTCTTCGCCAGGGTCAAGTTTACCATTTTTATCTATATACATTACATTAACTCTTATTTTGTCGCGGTTAGCAACCATGTTTGGAAAATGGTAAGAAACCGTTGTATCATAGAAAATATAATCAGCTATTGCCTCTTGTTCAGTAATGGCTTTACCATCTGCATCAGTATAAGTATCTTTATATTCAAAATCATTATCTACTGCACCAATTGTCACCTTGATACCGCATTGATTTTTTATAGGATTAGCTTTCAAAAATGCTTCCATTTCATCTTCATTAAGTCCTTCAGGTATTGGTTTATCACTATCTTTATAAGCATTAAACTGAATGTAAAGAGGGGTTTCAGGGTTTAAACAAACTGCATCATCTTTTTTCATACCTCTGTCTAAACGGTAGAGGTAATAGCCATCTTTTGCTTCAGTTTGCTCAATATAAATGTAAGTATAAGATAAATCAGCACCCGCAACAGTAGGAACAACGCTTGAGTCAGCATACAATTCTGCCTTAGTTGCAATAGTAATATTTGTATAAGACTGCAAGCTTTCAGCAACAGCTTTTACTGCCTCTTGCTTTATATAGCGCTCCTCTGTTTTATTAAATGTACGGATTGCGTATTGAAATAAATTGCCAAGGGCTACAACACCAAAGCCCATTATAGCAACGACAATCATAAGCTCTACAAGTGTAAAGCCCTTTTTGTGTTTTATCATAAAATTGAACATGGTGTTTGCCTCCTTTGGTTTTAACTAGTCCCTAGTCTCTAGTCTCTAGTCTTCTGGCTACAGCTAACAACTAACGACTAACGACTAACGACTAACGACTAATAGCTAATAGCTAATAGCTAATAGCTAATATTAAGAATGCCCATCTATAGCGTAAAGCGCGTCGGCTGTTTCTTTTTTGCGAGTACCAGTTATAGTAGTTGCGGAAGTCTCAACAGCCTTTTTGATTGAACTTATAGCTGTTGCAGAAATCCAGCCACCGCTGGTAGTTCCCTTATCACCAACAATGTAGAGATAATCACTGAGATAAAGCATATCGTTAGCCTTATTTTCATTTGTCAAGCCATCAATCTGAATTGCTTTCCATGTAGGAGCAGCTGAACCATCACTAATCTCACCAACTACAATATATAAGCCTGAACCTGCCTTTGGATGTCCTGTAACAATTATTAAGTCACTAGTGGCCTTAATTGAAGTGATTTTTTCAAAATAAGTACCAATGCTGTTTGTACCTACCTTTTGCTCCTCCATAAATGACGGAGCATCAGGTCTTGTGCTGGTGTATTCCTGGTCGGCAATATGAGAAACCATATCTATGTTACCAGACCCATCTTTAGTTGCAACAAGTGACCTGAAAACGCGACCCCAGTTGTCAGCGTAATAAGCGTAGTAGCTCTCGCTGTAAGATGTTATTATTACATTTCCATTATCGTCCAGTTTGTCTTTTCCTTGCTCATCTTTTTCCGTTATAATCTGAATATTTTCTATAGAAAGGTCAACCGCAGTAAACTGAACACTGTTACGAGCGTGGGTGCCGTAATTACCTGATGAATCTTTTAAATTAGTATAATAATTATAGTTACTCGTAAGATAATTGTTATCAAAGCCATTTTCTGTATTATTATCTGTAACATTAGATTTTAGATCTGGGTCTTTAAAATAAAGAAGACTGTTAAATGAGGTATCCTTCCCCAAAACCATACCAGAAACAACACCATCGTTATAAATGCTACCCAATGCAGTTGACGAATTAGTTGTTTGAGCAGGATTTATCCATGTATATGTAGAACCAGAAACAGCATAACCTACTGCAATAGCAACACCATTTTTCTCAGCAATATTTGTCAAGTTATACATTTCGCCAGGGAACCAAACATTATAATAATCGTTATCCATTGAATTAAGATAAGCATCGGTTGGATTATCGGTTCTAAGTACATTTTTGTCGGGATCCTGACACGCTGCACTATCATTCAAATAGCAGTTCGGGAAAAATGAATCTGTTAAATCGTCATAACGTGACAAGAAATAATAAGATTCATATGACTTCATTTGCTCAGTTATTGCACCACTTTTATTTTCACCGTAAACTATTTTTGAATAAACCAATTCTCTGTTAGAAGCAAACCCCATTGTAAAATAAAGATCGCTAAAAAGTTCACAAGTTTTCGCACCTGTATTTCTCGTAACAAAGAACTTTTTTGCGCTATTACTATTCGCTTCAATTGATTTAGTCTCAGCCTGCGACTTATTTTGAAAAATAGTAAGGTTATTATCAACACCGGACTCATCTCTACCCCAGTTTTTTGAAGAATATTTATAAATTGTTGTAGCCGTACCAGAATCATTACCCATAACATAATATGAAGTAATAAAACCTTCGTTATCTTCACCATCTATTTTTATATCTGAAGCATAGTTTGCTGTAGTTGTGTTATTATCTAACTGATTTATAATTGCATAAGCTGCAACAGTACCAACATAAAACATGCCACTACTGTTTTTTGATGTTGCTGGTAAGTAAATAGCATCTGTCACTGCTACACGCGAAAAGTTTTCATCAACATCAAAGGCATATTTCACCCTACCCTTATCCGTACTTAGATTATCGCCAAGAACTGTAGGTGAAACAGTTGTTAAACCTTTTAACCTCAACTGTGCAAAAGAGCTATCGCCATAACGGTTAGCACCTCCGCCAGAACCTTCATTCCAAGCGTTGTTACAAAGATACGAGGGAAGCTGATTTAAATACCTATCCTGATAATCTTCGTCACTTTTGTTATCTTCTATAATTGTACATCTGTAAATAGTCTCCCCAGGTCTATTGTACCAATAACCTTCAGAAATTTTTGAAGTTCTCTTTTCACGCTCACTACTATAACTGCCATCTTCATTAAAAACAACTGGTCTTTCCCAGATTCTTCTGTGACCAAAATCGTAATCACCAGAATCTTCCATGTAGCCACCAACTCTTAAAGAATTCTCTAATTCTGTAAGAAGATAAGAAATTTTTTTACTGTAATTTGTTTTGTAATCACCAGATGTATGGTAACCATGATAATAGTATGCAAACAAGGCTTTATTGCTATAATAACCAGCCTGACCTACACCCGAATTACCTGCAGATTTAACACTTGTATCTTCCGTATACCATGTATCCTGTCCTTTGTAACCAACCTTATCATCATAAGCAGAATAACCATAAATGTGTGCAAAATCCCCACCCCAAACTGCAGGATAAATTGTTGTCTCACCATTATTAATATTAAAAATTTGGTCGTTTGGTTTAATTACATCTACATCTTTTTGAGTCGTTCCGTTATATAATGGTTCCTTTGAATCTAAATCCACCAAACCTAAGACATCACCAACTTCATTAAATGAATAAGTTCTATAAATTGCACCATTTGTACCTGTAAGAACATAGTAACTATTTTCATAAGGTACATCAGGCGAAATCTTATTACCCTCATTGTCAAATTCATACTCAGTAACCCAATTAACAGATTTTATTGTTGTTATTTCAGGCAATAGTCTTTTTGCCCCGTCACTGAAAGGTACTTTTTCTGGAGTTATGCCATCATTTTCAAAAGTACCTAATAAATTCATGGTACCACTTGCATTAGAAGTAGTCATTTTTCTACCCTCAATATCAAAAGTGGTAGTCGTTGTATTTGTGGTTTTATTTTCAGTTGTAACAACACCCGCTGTTGTGTAATAATCATTATTTGTTGTTTTACCCGCAGCAATAATTGTTGGTGTTTTAATATGAAGATAGTCAGCTGTTGATAAGAGGTTTTCATCTTCATCATAATAATAAATTTGAATTTTTAAAGGGGATTTAGTAAAGTCAAAATCACCATCAACCTTTATTGTAATTCTACCTAATTCTAAATTAGACTTCGCCCTTACTACTTCAACATCAGCATTTACAGCACCTTCATCAGGATAAACAATTTCTTCACTATTAGCTGTAGAACTTTTGCTAGGAATAATTACATTAAATATAAGGCGTTTAGATTTATCTGTTTTTGTCCAATTTTGCGAATCACAAATTTCATCAAAACTCTTCAAATTATAGTTTGAAATTTGCACAGTTATTTCATGAGATGTAGCATCGTCATTAACTGTGTTACCAGAAATAATTGTAATGTACGCACGACCACCTGTAAACACAGTTTCTAAACCATTAACAAGCTTAGAAACTGCTTTTTTTGCGTTAATTTGTGCCACTGCACCTAAATTGTTAAAATTAACAGCAAAGTTCTGAAGCTCTACCACTGAGCTTCTGGTAGCAAGCTGGTCTTCTATTTCTGTTTTTGCATCATAAGTGTCCTGAGTGTACTCACCCGCTCTGTAAAGACTGTTATAAGCTGTGAGCATAACAGGGGTAGTGCCCACTATGAGAATCATAAGAAGAGTAAAAGCCACGAGTATTTCCATAAGTGACATACCGCGTTTGTCTTTTAAGAGTCTTTTCATTGTTGGGTCAGTCCTTTCAGTTTTTTTCGTTTTTTAGGAAATTGGAATTAGGAAGCAGGAAACAGTTAGAGTAAGCACTGTCGCCTAATTTATTTTTCCGTACCAATTAATTTATCGTCCTAATTTTGTAGTAGTTTTAGGGATTAGCTGGTTAGTTATTAGTTATTAGCTATTGGCTAACGGCTAATGGCTAATAGCTAACAGCTAATGGCTAATGTCTAACAACTAAAAGCTAATTCGTCCAGACTGTATAATAATCATCTATTTCTGGAGCTTTGAAAACTGTGCTAGGGTCATTAACATTACCTAAATACAAAAGGTCTCCAGGGTTATAGGTATTTTCTTGTGCTTTTAAATACTGTGAGAATAAGTTTTGTTTTGTATTACCCCAGACATTCCACCAGTCAGTAGTATCTGGTTCAATGGTTTTATATTTTGTCTCAAGAAAATAGCCGGTAAGCGAAAGCCCTGTTTTTTCAGGTTCTCCTGTATCTTTATTTTTTGACTCTACCTCTGCGTTAAAGTAATAAACATCACCCGCATTAGCAATTTTATAAACCTGGAAGTCAGAGTCTCTTTCATAAACTGTTTCGGCAAGTGCCCCAGTCCATGCAGACGAGCTACCATCATCATCGTACTCAATAACCCACATGTAACAGTCAGCATCAAAGTAAACCATACCGGCTTTTACAGTCCTTTTTAATTCTGGATGGAAATAGCTATATGGTGTGCTTTCTGGTGCCGCTAAGATAATTGAGCTCATTCTACGAGCTTTTGCGTTACCATTTCTTTCATCTCGCTCATAGAAAGACATCATCATATCTGTTCTGCCTGTAAACTGAATTACAGGAGCCTGGAAAATCATTATTTTAAAAAGTGACGCGTTAGGAGTATAGTTAACGTAGTAACCATCACCAACTCTTTTGCCACGGCAAGGGTTAACAAGTAAGTTAACAGGCATGCCAACCTTAATAGCATTAGTTGCACCAAACGCTACAAAGTTATTATACTGAACACCACTTTTTTGCTCGTCGTAGTTAACAGAGTCAACTACCTTGTAGTTAGGGTCGTTGTTAGGGCTGGTATTAAGACCCGGCTGAACACCTAAAACAAGCTGAGAGTTATTAACACCAACTGTTGTGTCACCATCTGTACCAACCTGATTGTTAACATCCTTAAAGTTAGTAGGCTCTATTAACATATTACCAACAGCAGTATAAATAAGAAGTGGTTGGTTCTGAATTTTGTAACCTTGCATTTCCATACTATACTTAATAGGCACAACGCTAGTTGCTTTGTCAGGGTCAACAAAAACCTGATTACCACCAGTATTACTTTGACCCTGAATACCGAAAACAATCCAATCCTCTTCTGACGGCTCAGTTTTCATAACAAGAAGACATGTTCTTGTAGCTTTAATTCCATTAACTGTTGTTGCAACTGTAGTAAAGTTTAAATTCCTATTTTCTTTTTTTGAATAAGAATAACCAACTGTATCGCTGCCCTTAACCTTTTCATGGAATTCCTTCATTAAATTCTTGTACTTATTCTCGCGATCAATAAGGTCAGCTTTATACTCCTCAACAGTGTCTACCGCTGGATTTGGCTTTAAAATTTCTGTTGGTTTTTGTTTATCAGTAAAAGTCTGATAATATGTAACACTACCATCATAGGTAACGGTACAAGTAGCCTCACCAATTAAATTATAGGATTTCTCCATTAAATCCTCTTTTGCAGTTTCACCACTGACATATTGAATATCCTCAACGCCGGACTCGATTTTTGACAACATATAAATTGTTTCAAATGTAACTGAGCCGTATGGGTTAAAAGCAGGATTTTCTACATTTGCAAGCTTATCTATTTCAGCCATAAATGTACTTTCTGCTGTACTTAAGCCCTGACCTTTTGTTTTTTTAGTGTCAACCTTTCTGAATGCCGCAACACACATTTCTGTAGCACTTCTTGCAAGGTAAGAAGCTTGCTGACGTTCAGTACCTTTAACGGCAATAGAAACAGAAGTGTCAGACATACTGAACATAACTGGTATAAATAATGAAGTTATAAGCATTATAACAAGCACAGCCATAAGCGCTATACCGTTGCGAGCTTTTAAAATTTTCATATTTCTGACCTTCTTTCGTTTAATCAGGAAGCAGAAAGCAGGAAGCAGTAGAAATCAGCTTCTTATCCTAATTCTGTTTTCTGTTATTTTTAATTTATTTTAATAATAACTAAGTCGATTTATTTTTTGTTTCATTTTTAGTTTATTAGTTACGACAATCAACTAAAAATGAAACAATCAATTAGAAAACTCCTGTTTCCTGTTTTCTAATTTCTAATAACTAAAAGCTAACGGCTAATAGCCAAAACAGGGGAACAAACCTCACCGCTTGCCCCCCAATTAAATAATAACATTTTTTTACTTTAGAATAATGCTAAAATGGCAAAATTCGGTGAACAAACTATGAATTATACAAGAACACGGAGAACCTCTTCAACAGAAGTAGTACCCTCAATAATTTTATCTATACCTTCCTGACGAAGTGTGTGCATACCTTGTTTAATTGCAAGCTCTTTAATTTCCGCAGCACTTGCGCGTCTAATAATAAGGTCACGCATTTCGTTTGTAACTTGTAAGAATTCAAATACACCCTGACGACCCTTGTAACCTGTGTTATTACAAGAAATACAGCCTTTTGCTTTATGAATTTTAATCTTATCTGTAAGCTTTTTACCTTCGTGTGGGAAGTCTGGCATACTTTCAAGAAGTTCTTTATAAGTAACCTCAATCTCTTCTTTACAACGAGGACAGAGCACACGAACAAGACGCTGGGCTAAAACGCCAACGAGTGAAGATGCTGTGAGGAATGGCTCAACACCCATTTCGTCAAGACGAGTAACCGCACCTGGAGCATCATTTGTATGCAAAGTAGAGAAAACCATGTGACCTGTAAGAGCTGACTCAACGGCGATTTTTGCAGTTTCGCCGTCACGGATTTCACCGACCATGACAATATCCGGGTCAGCACGAAGTACAGAACGAAGTGCAGCCGCAAAGGTCATACCTGCTCTTGCATTCATCTGAACCTGACAAAGTCCAGCCATACGGCGCTCAACAGGGTCTTCAAGTGTAATAACGTGCTTGGTAATATCACTAACCTCAGCAAGTGTAGCGTAAAGTGTTGTTGACTTACCACTACCAGTAGGACCTGTAACAAGCAAGAATCCATAAGGCAAGTGAATTGTATGTAAAAACTTTGCTTCTTGATCTTTTGAGAAGTTAATATCTTTAAGCTGAACTGACTTAGAACCTCTTTCAAGAAGACGCATAACGATTTTTTCGCCATAAACTGATGGTAACACAGCAATACGAATATCGAATGTTCTATCATCAACCTTAACAGTTGTACGACCGTCCTGAGGAATTCTTCTTTCGGCAATATCCATACCACCGATAACCTTAACACGAGAAGCAACAGAAGCGTGAAGCTTAATAGGTTGAGTCATAATCTCGTGGAGAACGCCGTCTATACGAAGACGAACTCTCAAGGATTTTTCCATTGGTTCAAAGTGAATATCAGAAGCACCTGAACGAACAGCATTAGTAATAACCTGATTTACAAGCTGAACTGCTGGTTTTTCGTCTAAGTCGCTGTCAAGTGACTCAAGTGCCTCATTACCTGCATCGTCTTCATCAACCTCAAATTCGTCAACATTAACATTATTGAGGATTGTGTCGAGAGCAGCATCAAGCTCAGTATCTGTAACGATAACAGGCACGATTTCCATACCGCCAGCAAGAACTGACAAGTTATCTCTGGTAACAACATCATTTGGGTTCTTCATCGCTACAAAGAGCTTTCCATCCTCTTCATAAAGCGGTAAAACACCTTTTTTAACGCTGTATTCAATCGGAATCATATTCGCAATAGCGAAGTTGACACCAATCTCTTCAATAGAAACATATTTACAGCCTGTTTTTTGCTCAATAGCTCTTGAAACATCCGCTTCATTACAGTAGCCCAAATCAACAAGAATCTGACCTAATAGACCTTTTTCTTCTTTTTGAACCTCTAAAGCATGAGCAAGCTGTTCTTCAGTAATTATTTTACCCTTAATTAAAAAGTAGCCAATACTACCAGGGATTACAACATTATTTTCAGCCAAAACAATTTTCTCCTTTGTTTCGGTAACAGAACTAAACCACTTTGCTTCTGCTACCTATACTTTAACTTCCACATTAAAGTAATACATTAAGCGTATTGCTAAATTATTCAGTTGCACCAACAAGACCTGTTGAACCATCCTGAGAAAGAATAGCTATTGTCAAATCTGCGGTATACACAGCATCACCAGTTGTTTTAAGACTTAATGCATCAACTCTGTGAATCTGACGCAAATTTGAAATGTACTGCATAAACAAAACTATATCTGAAAATGAACCCTCGACAGTCATATTAAACACTGTTTCTTTTGTGTCAGAAGCGACCTCGGTAGGAGTTTGAAATGTTACTAATTTAAGACCAAAATTCTCACAAAGAACCTCAGTACCCTCAGCATGAAGATAAATATCACCAAGACTGTCAGGAAGAACCTCTTTATAAACTGAAAGCTGTTCCTCAGCCTTCTGGCTTTGTGCTCTCAACTCTTCTAAGGTTGCAATCTCTTGCAAGTGAGTCTGGTAAGACTTACGGGTTTCTACAAGCTCAGCCTTTGTGCCGAAAATTGTGTAAGTTGAATAAGCTATAAGACCAACAATAATAAGAGCTACAAATACAAAGCAACCTAAAATAAAGTAAGGCGATTCTTTTAAATCTTCAAATTTAATATCTTTAATATCTTTTTTCATATCGCCCCTCCTTACTGTGCTGCTGCAGTGGTTGCAACTGCCGTTGTAGCCTCTGTCACAACAACACCGCCCCCTACTGAGACGCTTATAGTGAATGTAGCCTGGTCAGCCTCGTCACCACCAACATTTGATGTGTACGATACACAACTTACTGAAGACACACCATCAATTTTTGAGAGTGCTTTTTCATAAGCTAAATATTGCGAACGACTGTCACAAGACCCTGTTATAGTGCACAAACGAGTTGTTTTCCAATCGGTACACTGAATTGACTCAACACTGACACCAGGGTGGTCAATTTTACTCCATTTTAAAATAAAATCATAAATCTGCGGGTCTTTAACCTGAATTTTATCAAAAAGATTTACTCTCTCTTGTAACGCTGCGTGAATATCGCGGTATGAAGAAAGCTTATCAATCTCTGCTATGCATTCACTATCTAACTTTTTAGCTTCTTCAAGCTGGTTGTTTGCGTAAAGATTAACACCAAATACAACTGCTAAAAATGCTACAAGCACTGCTAAAACCATACAAGACACGGCTGTTATCTTTTTAATTAAATTACGCGCATTGATTTGTTTTTTTCTGCTTTCTGGAAGCAAGCTAACTTTATATTTCACTGTTTTAACCCTCCAATGCGACCTTTGCGAGACTTATGCAACCCGAAAAACCTTCGGGATTAAAATCATTATTCATATATTCATCATAAAGCTTTGGTAATGAAACTGGAACATAAGATTTCTGACTAAGTGCTTCAAGAAGTGCACTCTCCACAGGAGTTGAAGCTGAGAAGAGAATTTTATTTATCTGGAAGCCATATTGCATCTGGAAGTAGCTTATTGATGAAGAAAGCTCTGAATACATAAAATCAACTACAGATGTTATTTCTTCTTCTGTTACTTCCTCAGAATTTTCAAATATTTTTCTTACATCCAACACAGCTCTGTCAGGAATTGTGATAGAACGAACCATTTTAATATCGCCCTCAGCAATAACAACAAAGTTCAAAACATCATCAGTTAAATTGATGAAACCATAAATTTCATCAGGAACTGCTGACTCCATTGTTGCACGACACCATGCTAAGAATGAACTGTCAATATCCATAACCTCAAATGGAGAGTCGTTAAAGCAACCAACAAGATTTTCAAGCATTTGAGTTCTTGCACCAATCAAGAGCACATTGATTATTGGCTGATCATCATCATCAACAGCTTCGTTAACAACAACATAATCAAGACCTAACTCTATAACAGGTACCGGAATAAAGTCGCCTGCCTGCATTGTTATAACATTTCTTAATTTATCATCGGGAACCTTTGGGAATGTAGCATAACGCAAAATAACATTTTCGTTATTAACGCCAACTACAACTGGTGCTTTTTCTGTAAAACCGCCGTTTTTGAAAAGGTCACCTAAAATTGCTGTAAACATTTCTGTATCAGCAATCATACCTTCGTTCATAACATTCTCAGGAATAGTTTCTTTGCTAAACGCAGTAACTGCCAAATAACCATCTGATTTTTTGGTTAATTCAACTGCTTTAATCTCATGAGAATTATATTCAATTCCGATTGCGCTGTTTACTTTAATAGCCATTAGTTCTAACTCCCTAGGGTGAAAAGAATTATCCGAACCGTGTTTTTTATAGACGGATTTCCGTTCACTCATCGTTAATATACTCGCAAATCCATAAAGGATTTGCTGTGTTTTTGCCTTGATTGACCAAAAATCCGTTCTATAAAAAATCTTCGACCTACAAAGCGAAAGATTTTTATTGGATTTTCGGTGTTGAGGGTGAAGGAGGCTTGACGCCTTGCAAGACCAAAACGCCAAAAAGCGGAAAAATACTCGCTTTTAGGCAGGTTCCGATAACTCTTTCACCCTATGGATTTTAGTTTTTTTATGTTGGTGTTGCGGTAGATGCCTGGAAAACAGGAAGATAAAGTGCAATAAGAAGGAAACCAACAACAACACCGAGCAATAACATCATTAATGGTTCAAGTGTTGTACCAAGGTTCTTTGAAAGTGAAGCAACATCTTCCTCATAGAATTCAGCAACCTTATCAAGCATTGTAGGCAATGTACCAGCTTCCTCACCGATTGCTATCATACTGATAAGCATTGGTGGGAAAAGCTTTGACTCGTCAAGTGCTTCGTGAATAGTTCTACCATTTTCAATTTGTTCAATTGCCGCCGTTACCGCATTAGCAACAAGCCTTGAGCCAGAAGTCGGGCCAGCAGTTTCAAGTGCCTTAATAGCAGTAACACCACCTGCCAAAAGTGTAGCAAAAATACGACAGAAACGAGCAATAACTGTTTTTGTTAAAAGCTCACCAATAAGTGGAAATTTCATTTTGTGGTTTTCCCAAAAAGTCTGAACTGGTGGTGATTTAATAACAAACTTACCTACGATGATAATTGCTATTACCGCTACGATGTATATATACCAGTAAGCTCTGAGTGAGTCTGAAAGGTTGTAAATAAACTGTGTAACAGGGTTAATATCCTCAACTGCTGCAGTCATATTTTTAAAGGTAGGCACCATGAATATAATCATAACAATACAGATTACAACAGCCATACCACCAACCATCTTTGGATAAGAGGTTGCAGATTTAACAGCATCTTTAAGCTGTTTATCCTTATGTAACTGGTTAGACATAGCAAGCAAGGTTTTGTCAAGCATACCACCTATTTCACCCGCTGCAACCATTGAGCAATACAAATCTGTGAACACTGGGCGTTGGTTTAAAAATGCATCTGAAAGAGCAGCACCGCCCTCAACATCCTCAGCAATAGTTCTTACAGAGCTTGAAAGTGTCTGGTGAGTTGTTTGTGAAGCCAATGTTGAAAGAGCCTGTGTAACAGGAATACCCGCATCAAGCATAGCCGCAAACTGACGGCTGAACATTGACATATCTGCAAGAGGGACCTTTTTACCTCTTTTCTTTTTCTTTGTATCTCTAACCTGATCAATTTTTGTTACAATGACGCCAGCCTCACGGAGTCTTTCGTTAGCTTCGGCCTGATTTTCAGCAGTAACCTTACCTGAAACAGGTTGACCTTGTTTATTTAAGGCTTCATAAGTAAATTCCAAGAATGTCCCTCCCGATAACGAGAATTTATAAATAATAAGTTTGAAAAATCAAATAATCAATAAACCTGCATATGACGAAGAATATCGGCACGCTCAATACAGTTTTCAAGAACACTCTCTCTTGAAATCCTTTGCTCTCTGAGAAGCTTTAAGAGAGATTGGTCCATAGTTTGCATACCCTCTTTCTGAGCAGTCTGCATTGTACTGTAAATCTGGTGATCCTTACCCTCACGAATCATATTTTTAATAGCTGGAGTATCAACCATATATTCAATAGCAGCAACACGGCCACCGCCCAAACGCGGTAAAAGCTGTTGAGAAATAACTGCCTTGAGTGTGTTTGAAAGCTGGCTTCTTACCTGATTTTGCTGTGACGACGGGAATGAGTCAATAATACGAGCAATTGTAAGAGGCGCAGTTTGCGTATGCAAGGTTGAGAGCACCAAGTGACCTGTTTCAGCCGCAGTAAGTGCAATACTGATACTCTCAGGGTCACGCATTTCACCAATCATAATAACGTCGGGGTCGTGACGAAGAACTGTTCTTAAAGCGTTGTTAAAGCTTAAAGTATCACTACCTAATTCACGCTGACGAACAATTGATTTTTTATGTGAATGTAAGAATTCAATCGGGTCCTCGATTGTAACCATATTGTATTCAAAATTGGTATTCATATAGTTAAGCATGGATGCAAGTGTTGTAGATTTACCACTACCAGTAGGACCAGTAACAAGAATAAGTCCACGAGGTAATGTGCAAAGTCTTTTAATATCAGCAGGCAAGCCTAACGATTCTAATGGAGGAATTTCAAAAGGAATTGCTCTGAAAACCGCCGCTAATGTACCGCGTTGAACAATAATATTACCTCTGAAACGGGCACATCTTGGAACTGAATAAGAAATATCGAGCTCAAGGTTAGTGAGAAGGTCCTGCCTGTCACGAGGTGAGAGCACCTTCATAAGCATAGCCTCAACATCCGCAGGCATCATTCTAGGATAATCCTGCTTAATAATGTCACCATCAATTCTTATGCAAGGCTCCATACCAACAACAAGGTGCAAGTCTGAACCTTTATTTTCAACGGTTAATCGAAGCAAATCATCTAATGAAACAGGATAATTACTATCCTGATTTAAAAATTCTAACACAAGTTTTCACTCCAATAATTTTGTTTAATTCTTATCGAATTAGCCAACAATACCCCACATCTGAGTAATTAAGTCAATCTTTTCTGGAGATTCGCAAACATAAACGATGTACTTAACTCCATCTTCTGATGGGTCAAGGTCATTTGAGAATACGAATGATTCAACAGTAATTGCAGGGTCGTTAAGGAATTTAACAACAAGATTTAACTTTTCGCTGTTTGGATTATTAAGTGCATCATATTCTACCTGACTTGTAATTGTTGTGATTGGATAATACATTGAACCTAAGTTACTGTCGAGTGTTGCAATGATATTCTTAACCTTTTCAACCTGATTAGATGGACAGTAAACAATAATTGACTTTGCAAGTTCTGGGTATGAACCAAAGTAGAATTCTACACCATCTATATCCATATTGCCCATTTTCTTTTGCAATTCAGCAGCAACAATATTTTGTAAGTCGTAAGTAAATGAAACCTTTTCTGTGTTGTTGCCTGCGATGTCATGTTCTTTAATTAACTCAATAGCTTTATTTACTTCTTCAGTAGTACCACGAAGCCAGAGTGTTTTTTCATAAAGGTCAAGACCTAACACATCAACATCACAACCAAATGTTGTCATAATATTTTTAGCTGCATCTTTTGTAAGATGTTGAAGCTCTAACTTAACGAGTGATGTTTCACCATCAGTAATAACAACATCTGTTGTCGGACCTTCATTTTTATCGTCAGTTGAATTGTTACCACCGGTAGAGTTGTTGTTACCAGTGGAGTTATTTCCGCCAGTAGAATTGTTGTTACCAGTAGAATTATTGTCGCCTGTTGCGTTGTTTTTATCGTCTTCAACAACATTACCGTCTTCGTCAGTTACAGGTTCGCCCTTTTCTGCATTTACGTCCTGGAAGTCAACAAGCTTTTTGATTTTCATAATATCATTAAGCTCATCACCAGAAACATAAGCATAAAGTGTCATTGGGTGAGCAGACATTGTAATACCTGCGTGAAGACCAAGTGTTGAAAGAAGTGAACTGAATTCACTTGCTGATATATACTTTAATTCAATAGGAGTAAGGCTTGAGCTTATAGCAGCACTACCTAATGTTGTGTGCTTTTTAAGGTCAAGTGTCTTAATGAGATCATTAACCTTTGCTAATTGCATTGGTGTACCTGTAAGCCAGAACTCACGGTTGTTATCTTCCATCTTAACAAGTGTAACAGAAACACCGAGAGTAGAAAGCTGTGACATAAGAGTATCTACAGAGATGTATTTAAGAGAGTACTTTGTAAGTGCTTGTTTATCAACAAAGCTTGAGTTAAGTGTTGAAGCAGTACCTACATAAATTATATTATCGTGCTTTATGTATGTCATATCAACCATACGAAGAACATAGTCGATGGCTGTAAGCGGAGAAACATTTGGAAGAGAAATTGAAACATTTGTTGAACTTCCCTTGAAAATCATTGTGTAACCTGTATGTGCAAGAATAGTTTCAAGAACACCAACAAGGTCAGCATCTTCGAACTCCATAGAAAGTGAGCTTGAATTGCCAAAAGATGTTGTAGAGTCCTCGTGAACTGATGTTGCACCGGGAATGTAAAGAATCTGACCTGCAAAAAGAGTTGATGATGCAGAAATATCATTTTCTTTAACAATGCTTGAAACAGTAACACCATATTTTGCAGCGATAGAAGAAAGTGTATCACCGGTTTTTACAGTGTAAGTAGCCATATATTCGTCAATTGAGCTACCTGCTGCTGACATTGGAAGCACTGCACCCATAAGTAAAATAAGTACGAGTGCAAACATGCTGATTGTTTTCAATGCTTGATTTTTGATTTTCATCTATGTAGTCCTCCTGAATAGAGCGAATTGATACATTTTTGTATCTTAAAATTTATATTAAAAATAAGTTATTGTCGAAATTATCTTTTAAGCTTTTTGGTTGCTTCGCCAGCTCTGAAAAGAATATAATCTTCAGTAATCTCTATTACTTCCCAGCTTGACTCGCCGACGGACTCGCCTACCGAAAGCACAAGCGTGTCAGATTTCAACTCAACAAGTGCTGTTTTAAGACCGCTGGAGCCATTAACATAGCCCTTATATTTTGCACCTGCAAGAATATCTGCAGAAAGTGGGTCTTTATTTATTATTTCGAGTACCTCTTCGTCGGTAATCTCGTTATCTCCTGGAAGCACCTCTCCAACATTTGAATTAGGATTCTGAATACCCGTATTTTGTGATGGATCCTCAATTAAAACCTTGTCTCCAAATACTATTAATAAAAAGATAACAACAATTATCAAAAAACCTACAACGGGAACGATAATTTTCATTATCGGGTTTTTCTGGAAGAATTCCTCGATTTTTGGAAGAATATTCACCTGCGGTTTAGGTTTTTTGTTGTTACCGCCTTTTCTCGTTAACTCAAGCGCCATAATAAAAGCCTCCGAATTTCGCAATAAAAAACTCAAATTTCTATAACCCTGTAAATATATGGGTATATATATTTACTATAATTTTACTCAGCAATTGTAGTAAAAATATCCAAATAACTCTCATTTTTTGGGCATAATACACCTATCTGAGTATATCTCATTCATAATCATACTACAACTTCTGTAAATAATCAATATTTATTTTCGAAAAAATGTAAAAAGTTATAAACATTTTTTGTTCATAAGTTACAATTTTGTAATATTTTCTCGCAATTTTCTCTTAAGATTCCTTGATTTTTTGTAATTGTTTACAATTTATTCATATTTTCAAAAAGAAGAAAACATAATTTAGTAGTTAGTTGTCACTGAGTCAGTTATTAGTGTGGTTAGTATTGTAACAATAAAAAAATTCTATCATTTAAAGTTTAACTCAACTAAAAATGATAGAATTCTTAACTAACGTCTAATAGCTAACGGCTAGTAGCTAATAGCTAAACTCACTTCCTCGTCCTCGACGAGCCTGAGCCAGAAGAACGCGTACTCTGAGCGTGTTGACGATGGTAACTTGAAGCGTAGGAGCTTGCGTAACCATAACCACTCTTGTGGTAACCGCCATAAGCACCAGAGAAATAACCGCCGTTTCTGTGGCTGCCTAAACCGAGGAATTTCGGGTCAGCGTAGTTATAGATACATCCTAAAATATCTGACTTAGTAGTCATAAGGTCAGACAATGCATACTCAACCTGAGAAAGAGAAACTCTACCCTCAGAAGCAACGAAAATAATTGAATCTGCATAGTTAGAAATGATAGCCGCGTCGGCAACGACACCAGCTGGCGGACAGTCAATAATAACATAGTCGAAATTCTTTCTTGCTTCGTTAACAATTTCCTCCATCGCCTTTGAAGCAAGAACTTCTGATGGGTCAACAGTCTGTGTATCTGAAATAAGGAGATAAAGATTATATCTCTCAACATATTTAACAGCCTCATCAAAGCTCTTCTGACCGCTTACTATTTCATAAATACCTCTGTCACCATCAAGTGTAATGCCTAAGGTCTTACAAACAGCTGGTCTTCTTAAGTCGGCATCAATAAGAATAACTGACTTACCGCTCTTAGCGAGAGAAAGTGCAATATTTGCAGAACAAGTAGTTTTACCCTCACTCTCAGTGGAGCTGGTAATAGCAAATACAGAATAGCCTTTTTTAAGCTTTGTGTTTTCAAGCTTGGTTCTTATAAGCTTAAATGTTTCAATGAATGGCAAACCAACATTTCTGTCTGTAATAAGAAGCTTTGAAATGCTTGTTTTCTTCATATCAATTTTCGAAACTGTTGCCATAATGTCAACATTATATTTATTCTTGATATCATCACTTGAAATCAAAACATTTTTAATTTTACTCTGAATAACAATAATTAAAACAGAAATCATCGCACCGAGTAAAAGACCCGCTAAGGAGTAGATAATCATAGAAGTATCTGTTACTAATTTAGATGGTGTCGGGTCGTCAGCAATTGTGAAGTTAGCTGTAGGGAATGCACGTGTTGTAATATCTAAATAACAATCCTTAATAGCTTTAGCAATTACATTTGATAACTCCTTATCATCAGAAACAACTCTGACATAAACCAAAGTACCCTCTGTAACAATGTTAACGCTAATCATTTCACGTAATTCTTCTTTTTCGTACTTTTTGCCAGTTTCCTCAAGAACACTGTTGCGGATAGCAGAAATAAAGTCATTACCATTTTCAACAATCTCTTTGAAGTTAATAGCAAGCATCGCAGAAGCCTCAGCGTCAGATTGTGTAATATATGTCGCTGCAGCACCGGCAATATCCTTGTCCTTATTAGAAACATTAAAAATAATCTGAGAAGAGTATTGTTCAGTATATGTCACTCTAGCAAAAATAAAGCCAAAGAGCATAAACACCACCATAAAGATGACAACAAACCACCATTTTTTAGCAATAACGGTCATGAGTCTTAAAAACGCATATAAGTTAAAAGACTCCTCAACAACATTACCATTTTTCTCTTCGTAAGCCATTTTTACACCTTACCTTATATATCTTTAGACAAGTTATTATAACACATCATAATTAGTTCTACAAGTGGTTTTATAAAAATTTACAATCCAACATTTTTCAAAAAAATATCTTGCTTTTCTTTGCTGTGGGCTTCGACTGTAGCAACACCTGTAGCCTCATTTTTAATTCGCTTTATATCAAATATAGTGCTTAGAATTCTTATTACCCAAAAAAGTGGTAAAAGAATTTTAGATTTTTTAAGAATCGGGTAGCGGTAGCACATAGTCTCATATTTAGGGAAAATACGCTCTATAAAATATTCCTTCTTGTTGTCAGCTAATCTTAGAACGCTATTCACATAAAAATTAACATCTGTACCATAAGCACCGCTTAAAATAATGTAGTCAGACATTTCTTTTATAGTTTTACAGGACTCCCCATCCATAAACCAATATTTAGTAAGTCTTGTAAAGCTGTCGTTAAATGAAGCTAAACCGCTTTTATCTAAATATTCGTTTAAAATAGAGTTATCACATTTCGGAGCAAGATTTTTTAAAATATAGTAGTGGTCGATTACACTTTTAATTCCTGTACCAGCCGTAGCAAAATGGTGAGCCGTGTGAGAAAGAAGATAAACATAAAGCTCCTCGTTACTCATAAGCTTTTCGTAAGAATTTTCTGTTTGTATTAAACGGTCATTTACTTTTTCATAAAACTCGTAGCCTAAATCGTAGTCATATTTAAGCTCCTTGTGTAAATCCACATTAAGAAACGGCTTTTTTGAGAGTGAGCAGTCTTTTTCATCAGCAGCCCCCACCTCGTAGCCTCTGTTTTTCATTACATTTACAGCAGAGTCATAGTTTTCTGAATTTATAAAGATATCAATATCAAGCATAAACCGCATTTCCGGAATATCGTAAAGTGACGAGATTTTTAATCCCTTTAAAAAGCAATGCTCAATTTTTGCATTTGTAAAATCGCCGGAGAGTTCTTTAATTTCGTGCTCTTGTGCTGTGTGACGAGCAGCGGTTTTAAAAATCTCGGTTTCCATTTTTGCTTTGATTTGCTCATCTATATTGTAATATTTAGATGCATACGCAACAAACCCGCTTATTCTGTGTGCGTAAGCGAGCTTCATTATTTTATTAAAATCAGTACTTTCGGGAATATCTGCCTTTTCATTCTCCATTATTCCCTTAATAATTTTTATAAGCACCTCACCAGTTGAAAGGCAAGAGGTGTTTTTTTGTTGATTTAATTCGGCTGTATTGTTTTTCATAATTACTCACTTTACTATAATTAGTTGTTAGCTATTGGCTAATGGCTATTGGCTATTGTCTAACGGCTAACAGCTAACAAATACCTAACCCTCTTATACGGATATCTCACATTAAGAAGAGCGAGTCCTGTTTTAACATATCTCCGGTATTTCTTACTATCAACTGAAAACGTTTTTCCGTTTCGAGTTATTTCGGTTACTACACCAATAATCTGAGTGTGCTCTATACCCTTTTCTTTTAAAAACTGGTTGTCGCCACACATTATATAAGAACCTTCATTTGTAAAACCGACAACTCTGTGTAGCACAAATGCACCGTCTTTTCTTCGGTATAATGGCAAATCGCCTTTTTTTAGTTTTTCGGTACATTTTTTTAATGTAACAGTGTCGCGACCTTGAATTAAAAGAGGTCTCATACTAGTACCAGTAATTGGAATTGTAAATGTTTTATCATTATTAAGAGCTTCTTCTATAAACGGGAGAAGCTCTTGCATAGTTACTTTGTTATTCATAATTTTAATCTTCTATAATTCCAAGCTTTGAGAGTTTTTCAATAAATGCAGTTACATCTTCTTTCACTGTAGCCTCGTCAACATTTTCACAGTTTTTCTTAACTTCTGCTACAACTGACTCAATACTGGTGTTTTTTTCGAGTGCTTTCCATATAATTTCTGCAGTAGGGTTCAATTTAATCATACCATGAATCTTATTTACTGCATCACCCACAGGCATTACAACAGCCTCTCCTGCAATAGTTTTCAAAACAAAATTTGCGTTAATTTTCATTTTAATTCTCCTTTGGTTTCATAGCGTTGTAAGAAGCTTCAACCGCCTCAAGTGATATATTACATTTTAAACGATAAACAGGAATATTTGTAAGAATTTTGTCTAAGGTATCCATAAACAAAATCATATAATCTTTTTTTACGGGTCTTACAGTCTGATTCATAAAATCCATCATAGTGTCAGCACCTGACACGCGGTGAATTTCATTAGTACTACCACGCGAAAGAAATGTTATGCCGGCAATTTCTGTTTTAGTGTTTATACTTTCGTCAAATTTACCGCTCCAGGGAGTACCATAGGCGTAAAATTTACCATCGATGTAACGTATAGCTGGCTTGTCGTCATTTAAAATTTCTGCAGTCGGGAATTTTTCGAGCCACAAATGTGTGTGGGTAGATTTTCCAGTGCCAGAGTCCGCAGAAAAAAGATATGCATAATTTTCATATTGCACCGCTGATGCGTGAAGCATTACACCATTAAACTTAACAATTTCAGTGTAGAAGTAAGAAGCTGTGTAAATTGCCTCACATTCCTCAAGTGATAAGTGAGGGTTATCTTTTTGTCGGTCAATATAAAACTGATTACTTAAATTTATTGTAATATCCGGCTCTTCCTTGCCATTATATTTATATTGAGCTATACGCTCTTTCATCATATTGTATTTCGGTTCAAATTCAATAATTAGATCTGCTACTTTTAATTTCATTGTTTACTCCTATTTTTTGGCTAATAGCTAACGGCTAATGACTAACGGCTAACGGCTAACAGCTAATGGCTAATGGCTAACGGCTAATAGCTAACAGCTAACAGCTAACAGCTAACAGCTAACAGCTAACAGCTAACAGCTAACAGCTAACAGCTAACAGCTAACAACTAATTATACCATTTCCTAAGCACTATTTCAATACTCAAATAAAAACAAAAAACTTAAGGACTGCTACCGAAGTAGCAGTCCCTTTAAGGAAAGTCAATTTCCTAAGTTTTTATTAATACCAATCGCCATAAACTGGGTCGCTAGAGTCAGTTTGAATGGAGACAGTAAGAACATCAATAATTTCGAACTCTGTAATTTCGAGCTCTGGTTTTGTGTAATTAACCATGGTTATTTTCTCCTTTCAATGTATATAATCACAGAATATCATCAAAATCAATATATCCGTCGCCACCAGTGCCACCTATATTTACATTGCCACCAGGGTTTGTAGTAACAACCGAAGAATTAGTTAAAACATCGGATATTTCAAATTTTATGATTTTTATTTCTGGTGAAATATATTTGTTACGCATTTTTATTCGCCAAAGCAGCTACAAGTCTGTCATATTGAGCTTTACCTGTAGTTGATGTAGCACCGTTAGTTGCATAAACGATTGTATCATCTGGAAGCACAATATATGCGTTAGCATAGAATTTAGTTTCACTAGCTTTATCTACGCTACCAACAACTGCACGGAAGAAATAACCACCTGATGTGAAGTCATAAAGTGTGTATGTTGGAACATTTGTACAATTATCTGAAGCTTCACAATAATAAACAGTCTTACCATCTTCTGTTGTTGAAGATTTCACTTCGTTTTTAACTGTTGGGTTTTCAACTGCTGTTGAGTAAACAATACCCATACATTTAATATTTGTAATATCTTTTGTTGAACCCTCAACAAAATCAGGAACCAAGTTCTGAACATTACCACGGAAACCAAGTCTAATTTTACCAGCAGCTTCATCTTGCCATTGAACCTGAGTTGAAGCGTTAACAATTGTCATTTGTGGAGCTGGTGTTGAACCGCCAGCACTTGCATATTCAATATTTAAGCTATCACCTGTAACTTTTACCGGACTCGAAGTCTGCTCAATATTGACAGCTACATCATCAGGATCAATATTAACATATGTCATACTTTTCTCAAATTTGAAAGTACTATCATTAAGTGCTGTATCAGCAATTACTGTAAATCTTAATTTAGCAAAATCCTCAAACTGATTTTGAGTGTTTACGGTCACAATAGAACCAGCTGAAGCCGGAGCCTTCCAACCAACAACAAAACCCTGGTACTGAGCCTTTTCTGCATCTGTCCATGTTTTAGGATACATTCTTTTATTATGAAGTGCACTATTAAAAGTACCAGTACCCCAATCAAGAGCTTCACCATTTCCACCATTAGCAGCATCCACTACACCAGTTTGAGTAAATCTGCCCTGAGCCTCATAAGCAGTATTTTTATCAAATGCTGCACTTGATGTTGAAACCTGAGTTAAAAGTGTAACATCATAAAATGATTGAATGTAAAAGTTAGGTGCATAACCATCTGTTTTAATAGCAATAAAAACATCAATAGTATCACCTGCTTTTGCAGAATCAATTACTTCGCCATTAGCATCTTTGTAAGTAATTTTAAATGAAGCTGTAGTTGTATTTGCTGCTGAAGCACAAATTGAAACAACGCCAAACATCATTGTTATTGCTAACATCAATGCTAACACTTTTTTAACATTTTTCATTGTTAAAATCTCCTTTGGAAAATTTTTATTTTAATATGACATTAAGCGTATGGATTAACGCTGAGTTCATCTATAACATAGTACACATACTTTTCAATTTCCATTGAATCGGTATCATCGGCTGAACCATCGCCATTAACATCGGCAGCGAAATAACCAACTTCACCAAACTCAAAATCATCAACTACATAGTAAACATACTTTTCAATATCCATTGAATCGGTATCATCTATTGCAGCATCGCCGTTAACATCGCCAAATATAATAATTGTGTAGCTTTTTACGAGGCTACCACCTTGTTTATCATAAAGGTTGAGCTTAGCACCAGTTGCAGAAGTTTCACCTTTTCCATTTGCTACAACTTCAATATAACCAGTAGTTGTGAAAAAATCAGCTGGATCTTCATCTACCGGAATACCATAAACATAATTATTTTCGTTATCAACAACACCAGTACCAACACCAGTTAAAGTAACATCAGTTGGTTCTTCTTCCTCTGGGATTGTTGGAGGAACAACTTCCTGGCCTGCAACATTTGCAAGCTGGCCCATAATAATGTTTGAATTTTCTACAGTTGTACCTGAAAGACGAGCAGCAACAAGAGTACCCGCAGGATTCATTGCAGACTTTGGTGTTGGGTCAATTGCAGTTGAAGCACTTGTTGTACAATTAACTTTGATTGTAACTGTTGTGTTTTCAGCAAGAACAGGTGTACTACCTGCACCATCTTCTGGTGAATCTGGAATAATGAAGACCTCACCAGATGCATTACTTGCAGTTGCAAGATAAGCGTCATAATAGCCTGTAACTGTAACATTAGTTTGAATGTTTGAAGCATTAAGGAGCTTAAACGAAATCGCGCCAAGTGCATAGTTAGCTGTTACAGTAATTGTTGCACTGCTTCCGTCGCAAGAAATGGTCCAGTTTGACTTATAAGTTGTGTCAGCTGGTTCGTACTCATCGGCTCTGACTGCAAAAGCAGAAACACTGAATACGCTGATTACCATTACTACTGCAAGAAGCGCGCCTAAAACTTTTTTAGACATTTGATTGCCTCCTTAAGAACTATTTAATTCTCTTTCCTTAAGACGAAATGGTTACAAAAACCTAAATTCGTCTTTGTAACATTCTTCTATTCTAATACAAAACATTAAAAATTGCAATAGCAAAATCGAAAATTTTACAATAAATCACTAAGAATGTTTTAGTAAAAATAAACAAACCAAGTCTGCCCCACCCTGTTTGGCAGGGCAGACCGTAGTTTAAAGGTTTAATTTTTTTAATTCAAGACTTAGTTTCTCAATTATTTAACTGCTTCGTTAACAATTGCAGCGAAGTCTTGTGCAGAAATGCCGTCAGTACCGTCATAGTTACCTGCTGAGTGGTAAACACCAACAAGTTCTGTGTGAGAATGCTGAGCAAGCTCTGCAATTGCGCAGTCAATTACGTCAATAACACCGTCACCTGAAATATCGCCCTGAACAACAACCTTAATTGTTGCAACCGGAGCAGCTACACCATTACCAACATCCTTGAGGATTGTAATAGTAGCACCTGTACCAACGAAGCCATATTTCTGAGAATCTTTTGATGTATATTTGTCATCAAGAGAAATAGCAACTGTGTAGCCTGATGTTTCTTTTAATAAGCTCTTAACAGCTTCAACATTTTGTTCAGACTTAATTAATTTTGTTTTAATAGATTCTGTAATGTATTCACCGTTTTCGTCTTTTTCAGAAGTAATAACATCTTTTGTTTCAACTGAGTCAGCAGCAGCATCATAGGTCTTAAACTCTAACTTAGAGAGTGCAGCCTTAAGTTTGTCTGCAACATCGTCGATGTCTTCCTGATCGTGAGCGTCGATTGACTTATTAATAATGTCATAAGCGCCATCGTAGAACACTTTAGTTGTTACACCATCACTTGTTGGCTGATAGCCGAGAGCTGCAAGAACACCACCGATGTCAGCTTTTTGTGCTGGTGTTTCAGTTTTGTACTGATCAAGGTGATTAATTGCATACTCAGCCTGATCAATAAGTCTCTGGAGTTCTGTGTAATCAGCTTCTGCTGTAGCAAGTCTTAAGTTGTTACGAGCAACCTGAAGTTGATACTTAGCATTGAACATTGTGTCTTGTGAAGCACTGTTCTTAACAGAATCTGCATAATCGAGAGCTTCACTGTAAGCTTTCCAGCTACGTGTTGAGTAGCCAGCAGTGTTAGTTGTACCAATTTCTGCCTTAGCAGCATTGATTTCTTTTACAAGATATGTGTTAACAACACCACCCTCACGAGGAAGGAGTCTAGAATGCATTCTTGTAAGGAGGTTAGAAATTTGTGCAATATCAAGAGTAGTGTAACCACCGTATTCTCTTGTTACATTATTAAAGTTTGCTTTAGTCTGTGCTGCTTCTTCTTCATTAAGAGGTTGAAGGAGAGCTAAGATGTAATCTGCATACTTGTCATTAGTCTGGTCACCTTTAACTGCATCGTTAAGAGCGTAAACAGGAAGTGAACCATGAACAAATTTAGCTGTTGGAAGACCATAGTTGTATTCAGCTGAAAGAGCAATTGCTCTGTTAGCATCTTTTCTAGCATCCTGGAAGCGATGCCATCTGTAAAGCATATGAGTTCTGTAGTCTTTACCATCTAAGTTATCTTCTATAGAGCTAAGTGTTGTTTCAAGTGCAGGAATAACAGAGTCAACTGTTACAACACCTGCTGCAGCTTGTTCTGCAGGAGTTAACTTTGCAGCTTCGAGCTTTGCAATAGCTGCTTCAAGCCTTGCCATTACTGCACCTGCGTCTGTTCTGAAGCTACCATCAATACCAGGGTTCCAAGCAACTGTAATAGCCTCTGCAAGTGTACCTAACCAGCCCATGTAGTCGCCATCAGCACCATAAGCTTCTGGTCTTCTGTTAAGGCTTGTTTCAAGCTCTACTAATTCACGGAGCTGTTCCATAGAAACTGTGTCGTAAATTTTGATGTAGAAGGTTGGAAGGGTTGTGTAGCCAGATTCTGAATTTTCATGCCAACCGCTATAGTGGTCTTTCTTAGTGATAAAACCATCTTGCCAATGGCTGTATGCTCTATAAGTGAATGAATAGTCACCACCAGTTGCTGCATCTACTGGTGTATAAGCATTAGCGTCAAAGCTTACTGGTTTGTACCAGTAATCTGTTTCCTTGCTCAACTCACTACCTGAAGAAGCAACTGCAGTAAAACCATTACCTGGCTGTGCAAGTGGTTCAAAGCTATATTTCTTATCATTACCACTCTTTTCATGGTAGAATTTACCATAATCCTTATTACCAAGCTCTTTCATTTCGTCAGTAGCCTGAAGCTTACCATTTTCATCAGCTTCTACAGCGAAAATAACAGCTTTCTTAACGAAATGCTCGTAGTCTTTGTCATTTACATGGTTCCAGTCTTCTGTACCATAAGCATAATATGTGAAGAATGATTTCTGGTATACCCTACCGTTGTCCATTAACTGGCCGTCTTCATTATAAACCTGGTAAGAAACATCTATACGGTCTGCAAGACCAGTTGCCGGAATAGTACCTATAATCTGGAATGTATCTGTTTCACCAAATGCCAAGGTTCCTGAAGCATCACTGACAGAAACTGCGTCTGTTTGTGCATTTGTAATCTCTACAATCTCGTATGAATACTGCTGATCCTTTTCACGTTTATCGCCATTCATATAACCACGCCATAAACCACGGCTAGCGTTTCTGATAGTTACTGTTGTATTAAGTGAACCATTAGAAGCATAGGTTACATTTTCAAGAGAAAGGTCTGGTGTACGGATTGCCTGCTCTGAGCCCCAGTCATCAACAAACACTGCAACTACAGGAAGTGCACTTCTGAGGAGAGCTTCTTTTCTAGCACAGAGACCTCTAAGAAGATGCTGAACAACATCTCTAAGGCTTTCTCTAGAAATAGCACTGTTAAGCGAGGTTGTGTAATTAGTGGTAAAGAGAGCAGTGCCAAAGAGGGCTTTGATAAGCCTGTTTACAAGGTTATCAAGAAGCTGGTTAACAATATTAGTAGCACCAAGAAGGTTGTCGCCTCTACCATTTCTACCAAATGTTTTAAGAAGAACCTCGAGGTCGAAGTCATCTATTACATCAATAAGTCTATCGAATACCATCTTTACATCAAGAGCATAAGCATCTGATGAAACATTGCAAAGAAGGCCAAGTGGGAGAAGTGTATTAAGAGCTTTTGAAAGGATATTGAATGCGTTGCCCGCATAGTTACCTGCATTAAAGCCTGCTATTGTATTGTTGTCAGAATTATAACCAGTTACGCAACGAGCTGAGCCAAGTGTTTTAGGCTCAAGACCAGCAATAACGCTATATTCTGTGCCGTCTGCAACATAATCTACTGCCCAGTCAACAATTTCTTCAAGAACTACTTCCCAACGCTGAATTGCACCGTTACTGTCGTCTGCTATAGCGTGGAGCTTGCCGAGTGTATCTAAATCAACATTGAAGTTTGCAATATTGTCAAGGTAAACTGCAGCTAAATCAAGACCCATATTGAGAAGGAGGTTAATCCACTCTTTTGATGTCTTAGTCTGGAAATCTCTTCCAGTTGCAAGAGAAGCATCTGTAAAGATTTGGTCGTCATAGTTGATTTGTGGTGTAAGGTCTGAAAGGAATTCTCTTACGAGGAGAACTGCAACCTGTTCAATCTGAAGGCCAGCATCAAACATATCTGTTGAGTAAACAAGCTGTGGTAAAGCATCACCAAGGAATGGAAGGAGCATATAAGCTATAAGACCTTCTCTGTCGTTATTAGTAACGAAACCATCAATTGTTGCTTTGAAGTCTGCTGTTGCCTGTAATGTGTTAAGGTCAACATAAGCTGGGTTTCTGCCAAAGAACATAAATGTAAAGTTCTTAAGAAGAATACCTGCTAATGACATTAAGTTTTCGTTGAACATATCAAGACCGCCTGGTGCCCAGATAGCGTCAACGCTTGAAATAGTATTTTCACCATTTGCTGCGAGAATTTTGTTAAGACCCTCTAAATTGAGTGCCTGGTTTAAGAAAATGTTAAGAAGGTCGTTAAGAGAACCTATAAGCGAACCGTTCTTATTAATTAATGTATTAAAGTTCATTGTCTCGCCTGTGAGATAATAATCCCAGTTAACGAGGTCAAAGAGATCATCTGCACCATAAGCTTCTGCACGGAAGTAACGATGAATTTTTGTTGTTTCAACATTACCTTCAGCATCAACCTTTGGTTCACCAGTTGCAGGGTCAATAACATCTGTTGTTACATAGTCTCTGAAGTACCAAGTGTCGCCTACCTTCCACATCTGTGCGTTGCAGAAGTAGTTTTTAACAGAAGATGTATCTATAGAAGTACTACCATTTTCTTCGATTTGTTTTTCAGCTGTTTCTACATCAATATAGTCAGCATCTCTTTTAATTGTTGCTTCTTCGTTTTCGTCAGTAACTCTAACGAAGTCAACACCCATAGCTTCCATAAAGATTTTCTTAACATCGTGGTTAAGAACAACTGTACCGAAGTCTTCGTAAGCAATCTGAATTACTTTATCAAGAATTGAGAACACTGAGTTACCTGTGAGTGATAAATCCATACCCTCAACCTTTGAAGCATCGAGGATATATGAGCTATCATCCCAAACTTTTGTAGAGATAGGCTCACCTGTTTCAGGGTCAGTAGCATCTGTAGGTTCCCAAGTATACTTCTGTGGTTTTGTAAGAAGACCTCTAATTGCTGTGTTAGCAATATCGTCAAGTGTCTGCACACCTGCTGGGAGATATTTGTTGCCTTCTGAGAAGCCGTTAGTCTCTTTATATTCACCAGCATCTATAGTATATTTTCCAGTTTTATCGTCGTATGAGCCGTAGATGAGCATATCGTAAGCCATATCTACAATCAATTCAGGAATGTACGCTACGGTTTCGTTGATATCATCGAGCGCACTACCTAACATACCATTAATAGTATCACCTAAAGTAATACCTTTACTGGTACCAATACCCCAAACGATTCTGCTGACAACTTCAGAAACGCCCTCATCACCTATAAAGTTAAGAAGTCCGTAAACAACCTCTAAGTCACCGTCTGAACGTCGTACATCGAGGTTTCCTCTTGCATTTCTAAGAGTTTTAACATCAGCAACCATGCTCGCAATAGTACCAATACTACCATCTAACAAGTCATAAACTGATTCCAATGCATTGTCAACTGAGGTTAAATTGAGCTTACCAACGAAAATGTCCACTGTACCAAGACCTGGCATAACATCCTGGTCAAGAACATCAAGAATAGTGTTTGCAACTTGTTCAGGTGTTAAAACAGCATTGTCAATTGAGTCATAAACCATGCCATCTCGTGTTACTTTTTGTTGTGCTGCATTAGCTACAACTGAAACAGTACCGAGTAACATAAGCATAGCTAAGAAAATGCTTAATAATTTTTTTGATTGTTTCATAAATTTTTCCTCCATCATATTTTTTGTACGCCAATACAAAAATACGCGTGCTTTTTTAGCTATTAGCTTTTGGCTATTAGCTGTTAGCACCTATTGTTTAGCTATTAGCTTTTGGCTATTAGCTATTAGTCATTGGCAATTAGTTGTTAGCTGTCAGCTATTAGCTAATGGCTAACCTTGCTATTCCTTATTGTAGCGATTAGTTTATTTAACATTTTCCCAACTTCTTCTGAAATTGCATTAATTTCATTTAATTGGTTGCGACTTAAATACCCCAGCATTTCTGCTATTTCAAGTTGCGTTTCTAACTCTGCTTTAGAACCCCTTGCAATATACAAAAACTGCAAAAATTCCTTGTCAGAGTTTCTGGCATACCCTTCTGCAATATTGCTTGGTATTGACACAGCAGCCCTTCTGATTTGGTCTGAAAGCGCAAATTTTTCTTGACTTGGTAGAAAATCTAAAACTGAGTAAACTTCTTTTACAAGCTGCATTGCTTTTTTCCAGACATTCAAATCTCTAAATGAACTCATAAAAAATCCTCTCGCACAATCGCTAATTGCTAATGACTAATAGCTAATATGCTAATTGCTAGTCAGCTGTTAGGGGTAACCTAACATTTTTGTGCAACAGTAAAAACGAAAACAAGACAAATAAATTTAAAGGGTGCCGAGTCTGACCTACTCTTAGCCACAGTATTTAAAAACCTTTTCCGCTTTTACAAACCACACTGTTAGGTTACAGTGATTTTACTCACTTAATAAGGGGAACGCAGATTTGCTTATATATAATGGTATATAAATACCCCTCAAATAAGCAGAATTGCCCCATTACCCCAACCTTATGGTTAACTCAATTTTACATCATTTTCCTAAAAAAGTCAATAAATCGGGTGTGTATAGATACACAAAATTAGGGGTGGTTTTTTGGTTATTTTTACGATTTTAGGGGTTAGGGAGGATATAAATGAAACAATAAAGTGATTATAGCGAAGCCTTACCTTCTTTGAAAAGAAGGGGGACCATTCGTCACGTAGGTTCTATTATTAAAACAAACTTTGAAACGATAAATAAATTTTATAATCCTATAAATAAAAAACGGAATGGTGGAAAATTGATTTTTGAATGCACGCTAGTGCAAGGCAATGAGTTTGGTTAATTAATATAATAAAACTCGTATCCGTACGCTAAAGCGTATTCAAATATCAATTCTCCACCAAGCGAGCTTGGTCCCCCTCCTTTTCAAAGGAGGTTCGCTTCGCTTGCATTAAATCTATTCTTTCATTTTCCATGCATTAATATTAGCTAACGACTAATGGCTAATAGCTAACGGCTAACGACTAATGGCTAATAGCTAACGGCTAGTACAGCTTGACAAACCTACACAATAATGCTATATTACAACCCGGAACATAAGTTCCCAAGGAGTTATTCTATACGGTAGGCGGTTAGCCCTTTCTTTATGAGAGGGCATTTGCCCTCTTAGTAAATCAAGGGGGTGATGCTGATGGAGTATTTAACAATAGTCGTTTTGATACTTATTGTAGCCACAGGCTACATTCAGAGCATAAAAAAATAACCGCCCTGTCCTGAGAAAACAAGCGGTTATTAAATCACTTAACTCGGGCTAACCGTCTATGTAGGGTAGCTCCTTGTTTAATTTTATTATAGCAGATTACAAAAAAATGTCAACCCTTTGTTGGCTAGTGGTCAGGGACTGGGGACTGGGACTAGGGACTGGGGACTAGTAGCTAATGGCTAATAGCTAACAACTAAATACCTCTTGCAAACTGTCGAAAATTGTTATATAATTAAAATGTATTATTGTTCACATAAAAAGGTGGAGTAAAAATGAAGCTTTTAGAAGATAAAATCAGACAAGAGGGTCAGGTTATTGGTACTGACATTTTAAAGGTAGATATGTTTTTAAACCACCAGATTGATGTGAACCTCTTAGATGAAATGGGTAAAGAATTTTACAGGCTCTTTAAGGACAAGGGTATAAATAAAATTTTAACCGTTGAGTCCTCTGGTATTGCTATTGCTGTTATGGCGGCAAAATATTTTAATGTTCCTGTGGTTTTTGCTAAAAAATCCAGCCACAAAAATGTTGGCGACGATGTCTTTAAAGCTCATAGCCACTCTTTTACACATGGTAAAGATTACGAAATGATAGTTTCTAAAAAATACCTTTCAGAAAAAGACAACATTCTTTTTATTGACGACTTTTTAGCTGGTGGCAACGCGGCATTCTCTATTCTTGACATTTTAAAGCAATCAGGTGCAAACCTCGTGGGAATTGGTATTGCAATTGAAAAAGGCTTTCAGGATGGCGGTAAGAAATTACGCGAGATGAGGATTAATTTGCAGTCGCTTGCGATAGTTGACAGAATGGATGAAACTGACGGAGTTGGTTTCAGGAATTAAGAATTAAGAATTAAGAATTAAGAATTGTGGGACCTGCGGTCGGATATTTTATTTATATAACTATCAAGGGGTAACTATGGGGAATCCTGTTAAAGAAAAAAGTTATAAGTTTGCAGTAAGAATTGTAAATGTTTATAAATATTTACAAGAAGAAAAATCGGAATATATATTATCAAAGCAACTGCTCAAAAGTGGCACAAGTATTGGTGCTAATGTGGCAGAATCGCAAGCAGCACAAAGCAGTGCAGATTTCGTATCAAAATTACACATTGCTTTTAAAGAAGCAAATGAAACAAAGTATTGGATAGAATTACTTTCTGATACTGATTATTTAACACAAGAACAAAAAGACTCCTTATTAAATGATTGTAAAGAAATTGAAAATCTTCTGGCAAAAATAATAAAAACAACAAAAGAAAGAAACAACCTTTAATTTAATTAAGAATCAATATTATGCCGACCGCAGGTCCCTCAATTCTTAATTCTTAATTCTTAATTTTTAAACCTGTTCTCAAAATGCGTTTGCATTTTTAGATAAATTCATTCAAACGGAGGTAATTCCAATGAAAAAACTTGCAAAAGTTCTCGCTCTTTGCCTTGCAATTTCTATGATTGCACTTTGCTTTGGCGCTTGCGGTGGGAACACAGACTCAGATGACAACAAGCCTGCATTAAAGGTTGGTTTCATCTTCCTTCACGATGAGCAATCAACATACGACAAAAACTTCATTGACGCTGCTAAAGCTGCTTGTGAAGAAATGGGCGTAGAATATGCTCAGAAAACTCAGATTCCTGAATCAAAAGACTGCTACGATGCTGCTGTTGAGCTTATTGAAGTTGACGGCTGTGACATCATCTTTGCTGACAGCTTTGGTCACGAATCATTCCTCATTGATGCTGCTAAAAAATATCCTGATGTTCAATTCTGTCACGCTACAGGTACTCAGGCTCACACAGCAGGTCTTGCTAACTTCCACAATGCTTTCGCATCTATTTACCAGGGCAGATATCTTGCTGGTGTTGCTGCTGGCTTAAAGCTCAACGAAATGATTGATGCTGGTAAAATCACTGCTGACAAAGCAAAAATGGGTTATGTTGGTGCTTTCACATTCGCAGAAGTTATGTCAGGCTACACATCTTTCTACCTTGGTGCAAAATCTGTTTGCCCTACAGTAACAATGGATGTTAAATTCACAGGTTCTTGGTATGACGAGCAAAAAGAAAAAGAAGCTGCTCAGGCTCTTATAGCTGGTGGTTGCGTTCTTATTAGCCAACACGCTGACTCAATGGGTGCTCCTACAGCTTGTGAAACAGCTGGTGTTCCAAACGTTTCTTACAACGGTTCTACAGTTGCTGCTTGCCCTAACACATTTATTGTTTCTTCAAGAATTGACTGGACTCCTTACTTCAAATATATGATTAAGTGCGTTCAGGATGGTACTGCTATTGATGCTGACTGGACAGGTACTATTGAAACAGGTTCAGTTGTTCTTACAGACATCAACGAAAAAGCTGCTGCTGCAGGCACAAAAGAAAAGCTTGAAGAAGTTAAAGCAAAGCTTCTTGATGGTTCAATCAATGTATTTGACACTGCTAACTTCACAGTTAAAGGTGAAAAAGTAACAACTTATCTTGCTGATGTTGATACAGACGCTAACTTTGAGAAAGATACAGAAGCTGTTGAAAATGGTGTATTCTACGAATCAAAACATCGTTCAGCTCCTTACTTCGATGTTGAAATCGATGGTATCACTCTTCTTGACAGAAACTACGGCTGATAAAACACTCAATTAAATTATGTCTGGACGGGAGAACTTCTTCCGCCCAGACTAATTTTGAAGAAAGAGCTATAATTATTCTTTTATAACTATTTCTTGAAAATTAGTCTGAGGAGGTTTAATATGTCAAAACAACCTGCTATTGAACTTAAAAATATAACAAAAACATTCGGCAAGGTAGTTGCCAATAAAAATGTTAATCTTACCGCTTACCGTGGTGAGATTCTCTCCATTTTAGGTGAAAATGGTAGCGGTAAAACTACTCTTATGAATATGATTTCAGGTATTTATTTTCCTGATGAAGGCCAGATTTTTATAGATGGCAAAGAAGCACTCATTTCTTCTCCTAAAGATGCTTTTGACTATAAAATTGGTATGATTCATCAACATTTTAAGCTTGTTGATGTTTTCAGTGCTACAGAAAATATCGTCCTCGGTATTGAAGATAAAAAATATAATCTTAACAATTCTACTGAGGAAATTAAAAAAATCAGTTCACAATATGGTTTTGAACTCGCTCCACAAAAGAAAATTTACTCTATGTCGGTTTCAGAAAAACAGACTGTAGAGATTATAAAGGTTCTTTACAGAGGTGCAGATATTCTCATTCTTGACGAGCCTACTGCAGTTCTTACTCCACAGGAAACTGAAAAGCTCTTTAATGTTTTAAGGCGTATGCGTGACGATGGTAAATGTATTATTATCATCACTCACAAGCTCCACGAGGTTCTTTCTCTTTCTGACAGGGTTTCTGTTCTTCGTAAAGGTGAATATGTAGGAACAGTAAATACTTGTGATACAAATGAAAACGAGCTTACTGAAATGATGGTTGGTAAAAAAGTTGACCTTAACATTCAGAGAAACGAGCCTAAAAACACAGAAGAAAGACTTACAGTAAACAGCATTACCTGTGTTGACAGAGTCGGTGCTACTGTGCTTGATAATGTTTCATTCACTGCAAAAAGTGGTGAAATTTTAGGCGTTGCTGGTATTGCGGGTTCTGGTCAGAGAGAGTTGCTTGAATCCATAGCGGGTCTTCAAAGACTTGAATTTGGTGATATTTTCTACTTTGACCCTAAAACCAACAAAAAAGAAAGCTTAAGAGACAAAACCCCTATGCAGATAAGACAAATGGGTGTGCGTCTTTCATTTGTTCCTGAAGACAGACTTGGTATGGGACTTGTCGGCAATATGGATATTGTCGATAATATGATGCTCAGAAGCTACTCAAAAGGTCACTCATTCTTCTTAAAACGCAAATCCCCTAAAGACCTTGCTATGAAAATCATAAACGACCTTGAAGTTGTTACCCCTAGTGCAAGTACACCGGTAAGGCGACTTTCAGGTGGTAATGTTCAGAAAGTTCTTGTTGGTCGTGAAATTGCCGCTTCACCTACTGTTTTAATGGTTGCTTATCCTGTTCGTGGTCTTGATATTAACTCATCTTATATGATTTATAATCTTCTTAACGAGCAAAAAGAAAAAGGCGTTGCAATTATTTTCGTTGGTGAAGACCTTGATGTGCTTCTCGAGCTCTGTGACAGAATTATGGTTATAGGTTCTGGTAAAGTCACAGGTATTGTTGATGCAAGAACTACTACGAAAGAAGAAATTGGTCTTCTTATGACTAAAACATCTGATGATGGAAAGGAGAATAACAATGGCTAAAACAACTGAAACCAAGCATCGCGAACCACTTTTTCATGTTGTTAAGCGCGATGATATGCCCGAATGGAAAGCGTGGCTTATAAGAATTGCTACAATTTTAGTCGGTTTTCTCTTTGTCGGTATTCTTTCTATGGCTGTTACTGAAAAAAGCCTTGGTGACACTTACAATATTATGTTCATAGGTGTATTTGGCAGATTACTTGAGGGCAGTACCACAATGCTCTGGAAATATTTACAGGAAATTGCGATTCTTTTATGTCTCGCTCTTGCACTCACCCCCGCTTTCAAAATGAAATTCTGGAACTGTGGTGCTGAGGGACAGGCTCTTATTGGTGGTCTTGCTTCTATTTTCTGTATGATACAATTTGGCGAAAAACTCCCCTACACTACTCTCATTATTGTAATTGCTATTACAAGTATTCTCGCTGGTGCTATCTGGGGCGTTATTCCCGCAATTTTTAAAGCACTCTTTAACACAAACGAAACTCTTTTCACCCTTATGATGAACTACATTGCTACTCAGATGATTGCTTATTATGTTTACATTGAGGGTGGCGGGTCAAATGTTATTAACCCTGTACCTTATGGTAACTTCCCAATTGTTGGAAACAACGATTATTTTGTAAATATAGTTATCGTTTCTGTTATTACCGTGTTTATGTTTATCTATCTTAAATACAGTAAGCAGGGCTACGAAATTTCTGTTGTTGGTGAAAGTCAGAACACTGCCCGTTACATAGGTATAAATGTTAAAAAGGTTATCATACGTACAATGCTTATTTCTGGTGCTTTGTGCGGTGTTACAGGTATGCTTCTTGTTGCTGGTAAAGACCATACCATTAATACAAATCTTGTTGGTGGTCAAGGCTTTACTGCTATTCTTATGTCATGGCTTGGTCAATTTAACCCATTTATTATGGTTTTCATGACTGCCATTGTGGTATTTTTAAGATTAGGTGTTGCAAAAGTTGCTGACACCTCCTTACTCAACTCATCATTCTCAGAAATCATTGTAGGCATAGTAATTCTTATGCTTGTTGCTTGTGAATTCTTTATTCACTATTCAATCAAGTTCCGTCACAATAAAAAGGAGGTTAAAGCATGATTGTACAATTTATCTGCCGTGCAATTCTCCTTGGTGTTCCGCTTCTTTATGGTTCTACAGGCGAAATAGTTACAGAAAAATCAGGCCATCTTAACCTTGGTATTCCTGGTATTATGTATGTTGGTGCAATAAGTGGTGTTGTTGGCTCATTTCTTTATGAAAACGCTTGCGGTAATGATATTGCCAATATGAACGCTTTCCTTGCAATTATCATTCCACTTTTATGTGCTATTGCAGGTGCATCACTTATGGGATTTATTTACAGTTTCTTAACAGTTACACTTCACGCAAACCAGAATGTTACCGGTCTTGCACTTACAACTCTCGGTATTGGTCTCGGTAACTTCCTTGGTGCTTCGCTCATAAATATTACTGATAGTGAATTACCATCAATCGCACTTACTAAAACAAGTTCATTCTTCTCAGCTTCACTTCCTTTTGCTGATAAATTAGGCTGGTTTGGCGAATTACTCTTCTCACACGATTTTCTTACATATGTGGCTATTGCTATTGCTTTAGTAGTTTCATTTGTACTTAATCGCACACGCGTTGGTCTTAATCTTCGTTCTGTTGGTGAAAACCCTGCTACTGCGGATGCTGCAGGTATAAATGTTACTAAATATCGCTATGTTGCAACCTGTATTGGTAGCGCTATTGCGGGTCTTGGCGGTCTTCAATATGTTATGGCTTACGCAAGTGGTGTGTGGTCAAACAACGCTTTTGGCGATCGTGGCTGGATGGCAATTGCACTTGTTATATTCGCTCTCTGGAAACCATCTGCTGCAATTGTGGGTTCATTCCTTTTCGGTGCTCTTTGTAATGCAAACAACTATATTCAAGGTCTTGGTACTGAAACACAGGAGCTTTTCAAAATGCTTCCTTATATTGTTACAATTATCGTCCTTATTATTACAAGTATGCGTAAAAAGAGAGAGCATCAACCACCACAAAGCCTTGGACTTAACTATTTCAGAGAAGAAAGATAATTTTACTAATAAAAAGAAATCACTCGTTAATAATATTAACGGGTGATTTTTTATGGGTATTATAACTGCTATTATTTCAGGCGCTTTAATGAGTTTACAAGGCGTGTTTAATGAAGGTGTTACAAAACAGACTTCAATATGGGTTTCGGCTTCTTTTGTGCAATTAACTGCTTTTATTGTCTGTATTTTAGCCTGGTTTTTTACAGGTCGTGACGGTAATTTATCTTCACTCTTTACTATTCAGAATAAATATATGCTTTTAGGTGGCGTAATGGGCGCTCTTATTACCTATACTGTTATTCGTAGTATGTCCAATTTAGGACCAGCGGAGGCCGTTATGATTATTGTTACTGCACAGGTTTTAGTTGCATATTTAATTGAACTTTTCGGGCTTTTCGGAGTAGAAAAAGTGAATTTTCAGTGGTCTAAGCTTATTGGTGTTCTTCTTGCAGTAGGTGGAATCATACTTTTCAAAAAATAAAAATCGGAGTAGAATTAACTACTCCGACTATTCTTATTCTGCATCCTGTGGAATTGCTCCATCTTCTTTTAAAACTGTAACAATTTTTCCTCTTATTTGTTCAGGTAAAGCTTTCATTTCATCACGAGAAAGATTTTCTGTTTGAATAGCTGGTAAAAATGTAACCTTTACAGTACCTGGGGTAATATTGCCTGTACCTTCAAAACGGTCAATAATACCTTCGAGCACAACAGGAACAATCTTAGCTTTTGTTTCTTTTGCAATCATCATTACACCAGATTTAAATGGCAATGGAACACCGTCGCGTGAACGAGTACCCTCTGGGAAGATTACCATACTTCTCCCCTTTTTAATCAGTTCAATTGACTCTTTGATTGCTACCCTTGCTTCACGTTTATTTTGTCTGTCAATAAATACACAGTCAAGAAGCCACATCCACGTTCTTACAATCGGAACTTTTTTAAGTTCAATCTTTGCAATAAAGCCACAAGGTGTTGGTGTGTTTAAAATAAGTGCAGGCATATCAAAGAGACCCTGATGATTTGGTACATAAATTACTGCTTCATCTTCTGGAATATTTTCTTTACCCTTAACAACAAAATCAACACCTGCTGATTTCATTAACGGGTTTAACCACTTTCTTAATTCTTCATCTACAAATGGCTTATAAACTGAAATATCCCCTGTATTTTTGAGCTTAACGCCCTTTTTCATTTTCGGGATAAGTCTTAAAAGTGAACAAGCCACCTGTGCAAACCACTTAATTGTACGAAAAGTCATATTGTCGCCTTCTTTCTCACACTATCATTTTTGATTTTACCATACACCAAATATAAATTGCAACATAAATTTTATTTCTTGATAACAAGACGACAATATGTTAATATTGTTATATAAATTCTTCGGGGTGATATTGTGCAATTTGAAAAAGTATATGTTATTGCTGAAAATGATGTAGAATTAAAGGCTGTTGAATACTTTATAACTGAGTTAAAGAAGCGTAATGTCGCTGTATCTCTAAATACTCAGGATGCTCTTAACATTATATTCAAACAAGATGCGACCTTAAAAAATAATGACTGCTATAACATTATTTTCAGCAATAACAATTTCACTTTCTCTGCTAAAACAATCCGTGGTATGATTTTCGCATATTCTCATTTTTTAAGAAAATGCGAATTTAAAGATGGAAAAATCATTTTAACAAAAGATATAAGCGGTACATATACACCAGAAAAGAAAATTCGTGGTCATCAGATTGGTTACCGCACAACACCTAACACCTATGATGCATGGGATTATGAGCAGTATTTTCAGTATTATCTCGAAATGATGGCTTTCACCACAAACACTTGTGAGCATATTCCTTATGAAAAGGGGGTTTCAAACAGAAACTGCCTTATGAAATATGATGAAGAAGAATTTTTAATTGAAGCTTCCCGACTTGCCGACACAGTTGATTTAGATGTTTCTTTATGGCATCCGAATTCAGATGATGAAACACTCGAAGAAGCGGTAGCTAAAAGACGGGAGCTTTACAAAAAAGTTCCACGAATTGATTATTTATTCATTCCCGGTGGCGACCCTGGTGAATATTATGCCGATGAATTCATTAAAAGAACAAAAGCATTTTCAAAAGTGCTTAAAGAAAATCACCCCAAAGCACTTATGTATCCATCTGCACAGGCTCCACATAAATATAATGACTGGGGCGACGCTTTAATTAAAGAATTAGAAAAAGGGCCCGAAGAAATTGACGGACTTATTATGGGTCCTAACCACGCTTTTCCTATGCACGAATTAAGGGCAAAAACTCCACAAAAATACCCGATGAGATTTTACCCTGATATTACTCACAATGTGCGTTGCGAATACCCTGTCCACTTCCTTAATGACGACTGGCACTACGCTTTTGCTTCTACTCTTTCAAGAGAAAGTGTAAACCCAAGACCTGTTGAATTCCAGACACTTCACAGACTCTATTCGCACTACACAATAGGTAGCGTGAGTTACTCAGAAGGTGTTCATGATGACCTTAATAAAATGGTATGGTCACTTTTAGAATTCGACTCAACTTATCCCTTAAGAGAAGCAGTCAGAGACTATGTAAGATATTTCTTTTTTGGTACAGATACAGAATACCTCACAGATGCAATTTTCGGACTTGAAAAAAACTGGGAGGGCGACCCTCACAACAACCCATCTATAAACAATACATACAGAGCATTTTGGGAATTAAAAAATGATTACCCTACCCTTTCAAGCAACTGGAGATTTTTACTTTTATATTTCAGAGCGTGTTGTGATAAGCTTATTTTAGAAAGAATTAATTTTGAAGATAAGCTGATTGATGAGGCAAAATATTATCTTCAGAAATTTGATTTAAGCAATGCAAAAACTATTTTGAACACTGAATATCCTGAATTTTATAAGAATTTACACAAGGAAATCTTTGAACTTGGAGAAAAACTTTTCAACCTTATTGGTATTCAGCTTGATGTGGAACACTATCATACAGATAACTGGGAACGCGGTGCAACACTTGATACTATAGACCGCCCTATAACAGATAAGCTCTGGCTTTTAAATAGAATTTCTTACTGTGAATCTTTACCAGTAAGTGAGCAAGAAGCATTTATCACCCGCCTTTTAAACAGAAATAAGGTGGCAAGTGATGAATATTACTACTCTGTTGCTCTTCACGAATTAGTAGCTTTAGGTATCAAGCAAGATGGCGAATTTTATATGAATTTTCAAGGTGACAGACCTAGTAATAACGGCACTATGCCAATGAGCATGTTAAAGGTTTATGACCATTATAGCTTCCGTGCAAAGCTCGGTGGATTCAATGACCAGGATTACACACTTACAGTAATTTACAAAGACCATAGTACTGAAAATACACATCAAAAAATCACCGCAAACGGCTATACCGTTTATGAGGGAATTTCTTTTGGTGGTGAGAAAAATCCGCAATTTGACAAAGAAATGCTTTGCGACGGATTTTTAAGTGTCTCTTATAGAATAAAAAAAGAATTCCTTATTAATGGAACTCTTGATTTGCTTATTACCGAAAAAACAAAAGGCATTGAAATCTGCGAATTCTTCATAAGACAAGCATAAATAACTATCCGAAACCAGCTTATTATTCTTAAGTAGAATAATAAGCTGGTTTTTTGTAATTAATTCGCTAATTTTGAAACTATTTTGTAATAAATTGTTGAAAAACTTGTGCGTTTTATGTTATTATATAGTGAATATTGATTTCTTTTAGCTAGAAATCGCAAAAAATTAATTATATTCCACATTTACGGGGGTAACTATGGAAAAAATTATTTGTGAAAAGTGTAAAAACGCTTATTTACAGAAAACTGAAGAAGGTTATTTTTGTTCAAGCTGTGGTATGTTCCACCCAAAAGCAGAAGAGAATCTTCTTTTAGGTATTCATTATTATAAAGAGGGCAATCTTAAAGACTCTGCTGATCATCTTATGAAAGCAATTGTAAGTGACGGCAGCAACTACAAAGCTCTTTTATACAAGGCTTTAGGTGACGGCTTTAATTTTGACGAGGATACTACCTCCTTAGAAAATGTTTACGAACAAATCATTTTTGCAGTAGAGTTAGTTCCTGACAGTGATTTTCCTACATTCCTTGAAATTGCTAATGACGAAGCTGAAAAATTAGAAAGAGAATTAGCAAAGCTTCATAGCCAAGGCTTTGAAACAGCAGGTGCCGAAGAAATCAAAAGCATTGTTACATTAATTTTAAATATTCAGAACAGTGCTATTAAATTCAGAAATAAATTAGCTGATTTCGCTGATGCTTACAATAAGCGTAACGGCAATTCAATGATTTATAATCTTTCAAAATGCTTCCTTATTACACCTGAAATTGCTAATGAGATTGGTGTCAAGAAACTCAATAAGATTAAATCAGATATTGCTTCTCACACAGTTTTCACAGGAATTTTAACAACAGATATAAGGAACCTTGAAATTTATTATCGTTGTATTGTTATGTTCTTCCAGAAGAACAAAGCAAAATATGATTACCTTATGGAAAATGCAGAGAATTTTATCGAGCTTGCAAAAATTCTCGAAGAGGGTAATTACACATCAATTCAGGGTACTGCAGCTACTGCAGAGAAGCTCAAAATTACAGCTTATTCATTCTTTGAAGAAAGCCTCAAGGGAGAAGAATCTGACGACGAATCCGAAGAGATAAAATCTGTTATTATTATCAATGAAGAGACAAATAACGATAATGTTCTTCAAAATAATGTTGAGGTTGAACCAGAAACTGAAACACAGGCTGACACAATTGAAGTTGAAGAAATAAACCTCGAAGAACAAGAAACTGTTATTGAAGAGGTTACTGAAATAACTGATGATGTTGAAATAGAAGAAATAAATGACATCCACTCTACAGACGATGCTGATATAGTAGTAGAAACTTCTGTTACAGAAAACAACCCTGAGAGCGAAGCTGAAACTGACAATAATTTAAGCTTTGAGGATACACCTGTTGAAATCCACAATGTTTCTGCTCCTATTATTGAAGCTGACAATGTTCAGGAATTACCTAACACAAATGTTGATTTAGGAAATATTTTTGGTTCACAATCCTCTTCTGAGGATACCGAAACCTCACCTTTCAATTACGAAACCTCAAATGAAGCTCCCGAGTCTGACACTACTGAAAAAGAACAAGACAGTGAAGTATCTGACGAAGAATTAGAAGCTAGTAAAACTGCTAAGACACAAGAATATCCGGAGCTTTCGCAGGAAGAACAGGACGATATTGCAAGACACGAGCGTTTTAAAGAAATTAAAACCGTAAACACTGAAACCGAAGAGTTCCAGAAGCTCGCAAGTAAATTTGACCGTGCAAGAAAAAATGACCCTAACAGAGAAACAACCTTACTTCCAAAGAAAAACAATAAAACTAAAATTATTGTTGCTGTTGTTATTTTTATAGTTGCTATTGTTGCAATAAATGCTGTAAGATTTTTACCTGGTTTTATTGCTGAAACACGCTACAACTCTGCTATTACTCTTATTGAGGAAAAGAATTACACAGATGCTATTGCTATATTCCGGGAGCTTGGAGACTATCAGGATAGCAAGGATAAAATTCTTGAATGTAAATATCAGAATGCACTCTTGCTTATTGAGGCAGAAGATTTTGTTGCTGCTAAAGCTTCTTTAGAAGAATTAAAGGGCTACAATGCTGATGTTGAAACAAAAATTCAGATTTGTAACTACTCTATAGCAAAATCTTACCTTGAAAAAGGCAAGTACGAAAAAGCCAAAGAAGCTTTCACTGCTTTAGGTGACTACGGTGACAGCAAGGATATGGTTAAAGAATGCTCCTACAGAGAAGCCCTCTCTTTAATAGAATCTAAGAAGTACGATGAAGCTATAGAAATTCTTTCTAAAATCAAAAAGTATTCTGATTCTTCTGAAAAAATCAACGAAGCTAAATATTTATATGTAACAGAAAATCTTTCAGCAGAAAATAAAACAACTGTTAAATATCTAAATGAATTAGCAAAAATCAAATACAGAAACAGTGCTGACTTAAAAACCGAGCTTTTAGGCACATCAACTGATTCTTCTCTTAAATTCTTTGTTAACACATCTTCTACCGATACAGAAACTCAGCTTGACAGTGTGAGCCATTTAAGAAGTGCTTATTTCCATGTTATTGCTTTAGATAAGTTATATTACGGCGAAAAACTTACAATTAAATATACAACACAATATAACTACTCTGCATCAAGCACAGTTACACTTTCTGAAAATAACACAAGCACAGTTTTTGTTTACCCACCAACAACTACCTCAGGTTACACAGTAACCTTCTCAATTCATACTGCTGATGGTACAACAATCGGTTCACAAAAAATCACAATTTCATAAAATCAGGCGACAGCTACATTAGTAGTTGTCGCCTTTTTTATTCAAAATAAGAAATTTCTTATTTCATGCCTTCTTCGTATGATTTAATCATCTTTTTAACCATCTGGCCACCGATGCTACCAGCCTGACGAGATGTTAAGTCACCGTTGTAACCTTGCTTAAGGTTAACGCCTACTTCAGAAGCAGCTTCCATCTTAAATCTGTTGAGAGCTTCACGTGCCTCTGGAACTACATTTTTCTTTGATGCCATGTCTTTTTCACTCCTTTTAGAAAAATTGATTTGCGTTTGTAATCATATTATTTTCTGAAAGAGCGAAAATATTAAAAAATTTTTTTGACAATGTTTGTTAATTGACTTTCTCATCAATAATAAATTTTTTCTTTAATTTTTTCATTACTACAAAATATGCTGGAATAAGCAAAATATCTGCCGCAAACCACGCAGTAGGATTTGCAAAGCAAGCAGCATCAAAGCCGTATTTCAGAACAAAACCGAAGCCTACACCACCGCGAGCTGCAAGTTCAAAAAAGCCTGCAAACATCGCTGTTGTACCAAATCCAAGACCTTGTAACGCATTTCTATAAATAAATATAAATGAAAGAATAGGATAAAACCAACTACAAGTATCTAAGAATTGTTGAGAAAGAGCTAAAACTGCAGTTTCTTTTGCATCAATAAATAAAAGCCCTATATAAGAACCTAAATATCTTGCAATAAAAAAAGCAGCTACAGAATAAATTACACCTAAAACAGCCCCACTTGTTACACCTTTTTTGATTCTGTCATATTTTCTTGCACCCAAATTCTGACCGCAATAAGTAGCCATTGTCAAACCAATTGTTTCAGATGGGAGGACAATCATAAGTTGAGTTTTACCGCCGATTGTCATAGCCGCAATAGCATTTGCACCTAATGTGTTAACGCACGATTGAAGCATAACAGAGCCAACTGCTGTGATTGAGCATTGTAAAGCCATCGGAATACCATTACTGATAAGTTCTTTAATACACTTAAAATCAAGCTTCATATCGTCTTTCTGTAAATGAAGCATCGGGTAATTTTTCTTTACAAACACTAAACAGAGCACACCTGAAATAACCTGTGCCAGAACTGTTGCCATAGAAGCACCTTTTACACCCATTTTGAAAACGATTATAAAAAGTAAATCTAAACCGACATTTAAAAATGATGAAAAAATCAAGAAATAAAGTGGCGTTTTACTGTCACCTAATGAACGGATAATACCTGCTAAAATATTGTAAAGCATTGTGGCACAAATACCCGCAAAAATTATAACTATATAGTCATAAGCATCAGAAAATATTTCATCTGGTGTATTTAATATTCTTAAAAGCGGTTTTGTGAAAACGACTGCTAATATTGTTAAAATAACACCCATAAATATGCCTGTGTATATAATATTTGCAGTTATTTTTCTTAATTTTTTAAAATCCTGTGCGCCGAAGCTTTGTGCAATAGGAATTGCAAAGCCCGTACAAAGACCAATTATTGAGCCGATAACAAGAAAGTTAAGAGCACCAACTGAACCAACTGCAGAAAGTGCTGTTTTACCAACAAATTTACCAACGATAATTGTATCTGCCATATTGTAAAATTGCTGGAACAAATTACCCAACATAAGTGGCAGGCAAAATCTTATGATTATTTTCATAGGATTGCCCTTTGTCATATCTTTAACCATAGTATCCTCTTTTTCACAATTTTGGGTGACGAATATTATTCATCACCCACCTTAATTATTTATTAATTACATCATAAGCTAAATCAGGCACATCAGACATAATGCAATCTGCACCGATTTCGTTAAGTCTTTTTATTTCGTCCTCTTCGTTTATAGTCCAATATTGTACCGCTAAGTTGTGTCTGTGAGCGTAATTTACAACACGTTCTGTACCAAGCATTAACAATCCATATTGGTTAGTTGGTATCTGTAAAGCATCAAATTTATAAAATGAATCATTCAAATCAATATTATACGCAGCCGCCAAATAGAAAACAACAACCTCAACAATTGATGATGAACGGAGCATATCAGGATAATTTTCATCTACATATTTAGTAACATCACCATTAAATGTACCAAAAACTACTTTTCCTAACAAATTCTTTTCTTTTAAAATCTTATAAAGCTCATCTGCAGCCTTAAATCCCAACTCACCTTTATCTTTAATCTCAATAATATAAGTAAAATCGCCATTACTTTCAAGATAAGTGAGCACATCCTCTAAAAGAACAACTCTGAGATTTTCTGGTATATCTTCACCACGAAGATTTTTATATGGATATTCCCCATCAGGCGTTTCAAAGTTTTCACCGAAATTAAGCACACTTAACTCTTCATAGGTGTATGTACTTGGTTTTACTTCCTCATAACCAAATTCTTCAACTGCATTTGTTGTTCTGTCTAAAGTATCATCGTGAAGAAGAATAAGCTTATTGTCTTTTGTGATATGTAAATCAAACTCAAATGTATCAACATTAAAATCTTTATTTTCTACGCAATACTGAAAAGCCATCATAGTATTTTCAGGAGCAATATCTGCACCTGAACGATGTGCTGAAACCAACGCCTTTTCAGTTGTTATAAATGGATTGGTCAGCTGCTCTTCTACTGGCTCCTCCCCATCTGACACACGGCACATAACACCTGCACCAAGAACAACTGCTAAAACTACCACAAGTATTGTAGAAAGTAATTTAATAAGCTTTTTTGAAAACTTTTTGTTCTTTTTCTTATTTCTTTTTTTACTCATAATATTAACCCCCAATGAGATTATTTATAAAGTAAATCTACCATAATTACCGTTAAAAGTCAATTTACAAAGCAACAAAAAAGTGATATTATGAACACGGTGATTTTATGAAAAAGATACTAGACGATTTATTTTCCTTTCAGGATAAAGAATATAGAGACTTTAACAGTAAGCTTATTCCTAATGTTGATAAAGATAATATCATAGGTGTACGCAGTCCTATTTTAAGAAAATATGAAAAGAAAATAAGAAACACCTCTATTTCTCAAGAGTTTTTAAGCACTTTACCTCATAAATATATTGAAGAATATATTTTACACGCATTATTGTTAGAAAATATAAAAAACTATGATGAAATTATAGAAGCCCTTAATAAATTTCTGCCCTTTGTGGATAACTGGGCTGTTTGTGACATAATGAGTATCAAGCTTTTCAAAAAGCATCTTGATATTTTGCCCTCGCAACTTGATAAATGGCTTAATTCATCCCATCCATATACAATCCGTTTTGCTATCAAGATGTATATGACATATTATCTCGATGAATCTTTTGATGTTTCATATATGAAAAAAATTGCAAAAATACATTCAGAAGATTATTATGTCAATATGATGATTGCATGGTATTTTGCTACTTCTTTAGCAAAACAGTATAATATAGCAATTAAATTTTTAGAAAAACCACAACTAGATAAATGGGTTCACAACAAGGCTATCCAGAAAGCTATTGAAAGCTACAGAATAACAAGTGAACAAAAGACATATTTAAGAACATTAAAAATCAAATAAATGCAAAACTACTACCACTCTTCTTTACGAGGAATGGTAGTAGTTTTATTTTTCTTATTCAATTGCATTTCTAATATCGGTAAGACCCTCAGAAACAGCCTCAGATGCATCTGTTACAACATCACCGACTAAACCATTTTCATTTTCACCAGAAACATCTGAAACCACACCATCACTCACATCAGGTACTGACACAATATCCATTGTTGTATCTGTAGTTGTGTTTTCTGTTGTTGTGGTAGTTGTCATATCTTCTGTGTTGTTACCGCAGCCGTAAAATAAAACTGCAACCATAGCAACACAGAGAATTGCAACGCCGAGTGTAATAAGCTTTTTCATTTCTTTCACATCCTTTCCGGAGTGAGTTGTAATTACTCCCGTCTTATTTTCTCACAAAAATTTTAAAATATTACTTTTATTTTGTAAGAACACCATTATCCATATAAAGCAAAATTAAAATTTCTGCTTCTACACCTGTAGTCGGGTCAATATAAACCAAAATTTCTCTTTCATCTGGTGCTACGCAATGATATTCAAAAGCGAAAATCTCAGTACCAAAATCAGTTGGAATAAACACCTTTTTATACGATTTCACTTTTAAAGATGAGTTAAGAAGCTTTTTAGCACTTTCCAAGGTATATTTATATTCACCGTTTTCTTCACGCTTAGTGTGGTTCATTAAATATCCAGTTGAGTCAAATGCCGTAATTTCGCCATTATCCAGTGCAACACTTACCTTAATTAGGTCTGTATAATATGTCACAGAATTTTCATAATATGCAAAATTGATAGTTAAAATTCCATCTATTTCTGCATAATAGCTTTCCTTTATATTTTTATAGCCACGACTATTTAAAAATAATTTTGCTTTCTCTATTGCTTCTTCGTGTGTTAATGTGCTTTCATCTGCAAAGCGTGAATATAGCATATATGAAACTATACCGCCTTTTTTTGTAACAGAAATAGTAACATCTGGATTATAAAAGCTATAGCAACTAAGATTTCCCTGACATTCACTCAAAAAGTAAAGCTCCGACTCATTTACATCTAAGAAAAGTGCTGCTTTTTTTAGCGCTTCTTCTTTAGAAATTTCGGGTAGATTTTCTATAAGCTTTGAGATTTTTGTGTCAATATTATCTGAAAAAGGTCCATCATAAATAAGCGTCGGATAATCTGCCATAGTCTGTGTAGCATCATCTAATTCTTTACCGAGGTAAATTTTCTCGTTTCCCTCATCTGCCAAGGTAGATTTCACCTCTTCAAATTCAAGCGAACCGTTTTGCTCTTCGCTTATTAAATAATTTATCTCACCGCTTAATTTTTCTGCATATTCTGCAAGTTTTTTTAAATTCTCGGTTTCTTCTTTTGACGCTTTTACACCTGAAGCACTTTTCTCATTAAGTGTCATTGTATATTCTCCGACCTGAGAAAGAAACTTATAAATGGAAGAAAGCTCTGCTTCACCATCAGTAATTTCAGAAAGATTGGTCTTAGCGGCAGTTGATGCACGCCACACCTCAGTTGAAACATTTGCAATCATTGGTGAGGTCCCAGCATAAAGACATTTATCTAAATTAAGACTTATTGTATCAAGATGTGTACCAAGCTCTGTCAACGCCCTTTCTCTTGAAGCATTTAAAAGTCTTTCAGCCTTAACAAACTTTACAGTACTTACAGTTCCATAAACTAAAAGAAGTGCAATTATTGCTGTTAAGAATGATATTTTGCGTACAGTTTTTCTTCTGCCGTTCTTCATTTTCATCACCTTTTTTAATTTTTGTAATTATTTTTCCAAAAAATTAAAGATTTATTCACTTTTTGATTGCTAAATCTTTATTAAAAGCATTTACAAAAACTCTTTTATATAGTATAATAAATCAGTTAAATGGAGGTGTATGCTCTTTGGCTTATTTTGATAATAGTGCTACAACAAAGCCAACTGAAAAAGTAGTAAATGCAATGAATTTTGCACTTACTGAATGTTGGGGTAACCCCTCTTCTCTTCATTCTCTTGGTACTGAAGCAAACAATGCACTTAACAAAGCTAAAAAGCAGGTTTCTTCCCTTTTAGGTTGTCAAAGTGAAAATTTCTTTTTCACTTCTTCTGGTACTGCTGCAAATAACACTGCAGTTTTTGGTGCTTATGAGAAACAAAAAAGACTTGGCAACAGAATTGTTACTACCGCTATTGAGCATCCAAGTGTCTTAGAACCTATAAAGAGACTTGAGCAAAACGGTGTTGAGGTTATAAGAATTAATCCCGACAAAAACGGTAATGTAAACGAGGATGAATTATTTTCATCTATTAACGATAAAACAATTTTAGTTTCAATGATGGCAGTTAACAATGAGGTTGGCACAATAATGCCCGTTTCTTCAATCCGTTCTGCTATCAAACGAAATAAAGCACCCGCATTAATACACTCTGACTGCGTTCAGGCTTTTGGTAAAATCCAGTTTTTACCCAACTCTTTAGGTGCAGATATTATTACAGTCAGTGCTCATAAAATTCACGGACCTAAAGGAGTCGGCGGAATTTATTTGAAAGCCAAAAATATAATCAAGCCATATATGTTAGGTGGCGAACAAGAAAGTAATATTTTTGCTGGTACTCAAGGCATGCCCGCAATTCTGGGCTTTGGTCAAGCCGCCGAGGAATCAAAAGATATTTTAGAAAACTCAAAAAAAGTTACTGAATTAAAAAGCTATTTACTTGAAAATATAAAGGACTTAAAGGGTGTCAGGATAAACTCTCCTGAGGACTCACTCCCTTACATACTTAACCTTTCAATTCTAGGGTTACCAAGTCAGCCTATTCTTAATTTTATGAGTGAAAGAAATATTTATATTTCAGCAGGCTCTGCTTGTAAAATGGGTCACAGAAGCCCGGTATTAACTGCTATGGGGCTCGACAGCAAGGTTATTGATTCTGCTGTAAGAATCAGCTTTTCAAGATATAATACAAAGGATGAAGTCAATCTTCTCATTGACGCTATAAAAGAAATAAATCAGAAATATGGAAAAGGATAATACGAAAAGATAACTATGAAAGAAATTATTCTTATTAAAGATGGCGAATTAGCATTAAAAGGACTTAACCGTTCTACTTTTGAAGATGTTCTAGTAAAAAACATTCGTTGGCGTATAAAAAAATACGGGGATTTTCAATTCAAAAAGGCTCAGTCGACAATCACTATTACACCACTTCAGGATGATATTGATTTTGAGGCTGTTTGTTACGAAATTTCTCATGTTTTCGGTATTGCAGGATTTTCCCGTGCAGCCGTTACCGAAAAGGATATTGATAAAATTCTGGATTTAGCTCCAATCTACTTAAAAGAGCAATTAAACGAGGTTTCTACCTTTAAGGTTGAAGCAAAAAGAGCGGACAAAAAATTCCCTCTCACTTCACCCGAGATTTCAGCTGCCTTAGGCGAAAGACTTTTAGAAACCTTTCCCCACCTCACTGTAGATGTTCATAATCCAGAAATTACAGTAACAGTTGAAATCCGTGAAGATGCTTATATAAGAGGTAATCAGACAAAAGGTGCTGGCGGTATGCCTGTTGGCACATCTGGTAAAGGTCTTCTTCTTATTTCTGGTGGTATTGATAGTCCTGTTGCAGGGTATATGATGGCAAAAAGAGGAATTGACCTTTCAGCTATTCACTTTGCTTCCCCACCTTATACATCTGAAAGAGCTGAACAAAAGGTTCACGAATTACTTTCAAAGGTTGCTTTATATAGTGGCAGAATTTCACTTTATACAGTACCTTTTACACATATTCAGGAGGAAATCAAAGAAAAATGTCCTGAGGATTGCTTTACACTTATTATGCGTCGCTTTATGATGCGAATTGCAAATATGTTAGCAGAAAAAATTGACTGTCATGCTTTAATCACAGGCGAAAGCGTTGCACAGGTTGCAAGTCAGACTATGCTCGCCTTAGGATGTACAGATGCCGTATCAAATCTCCCTGTATTCCGTCCTGTCATAGGTATGGATAAAGAAGAAATTATAAAAATCTCAAGGCAAATTAACACTTTTGAAATTTCTATTCAGCCTTATGAGGATTGTTGCACCGTGTTTACTCCTAAGCACCCAAAAACAAAACCAATTTTAGCTGATATTGAAAAAGCAGAAGAACCGCTCGATATTGATGCTCTCTGCGAAGAAGCAATAAATGGAATAAATAAAATATTTATTAATTCAGATGGAGTTCAAAACGAATGGTTGAAAACGAATTAATATTACTCGGCGAAAAGGTTATAAATCGCTTCAAAGAAGAAAAGATGACCTTAAGTGTTGCAGAGTCCTGTACTGGCGGTTGGCTCAGTAAAATATTAACTGAAATCAGTGGTGCTTCGAGTGTTTTTATGGGCGGTGTTTGCTCATATAGCAACGATGTAAAACAAAATGTTTTAGGTGTTAAAGAAGAAACACTCAAAAGCTTTGGTGCAGTAAGTGAGGAAACCGCAAGAGAAATGTCAGAAGCAATAGTAAAGCTTATGAAAACCGACATTGGTGTCGGCATTACAGGTATTGCAGGGCCTACATCTGACAACACTCAAAAAAAAGTAGGACTTATATATATTTCAATAACATATAATGGCAAAACAGATGTCATTAAATTAGAGAATGATTTTACTGGTGATGTCCGTTACAAAAACAGATTCACCGCCGTTAAAACGGTTCTTGAATTTTTAGGGAATGAGGATTTATGAAAGATAATAAAAACAAAACATCTTCAAAAAATTCTTCTCAAAACCTTGTTCATTTCGACAATTACGAAGAAACAGTAATTCGCGAAAACAGTCCTAAAAAAGAAGAAATTAAAAATGTTGCCCGAAAAAAGTTCGGCTTAAAAAAATTAAAGCAAATTGTTTCAATTATTTCGGCATTTGCAGTTTTGGTTTCTGCTTTCTTTTTAGGAAAACGCGGTTTTGAAAGCTACCTGGTTTACACTCAGGAAAAGAATGAAGAAGAGTATGTTATTCCGAAAGATGTCACCAAAGAATTAAGCAGTATGACCGAAGAAGAGGCTTGGGCTTATTTATATGACAAATACCCTCATCTTTTAGATATTGTTTTCCCTGTTGGCTTCAATCACGAATACGCTTTATATTACGCAGAAAATCCCGACACAGTCGGTTATATAAAAATTGAGGGAACAAATATTGATACCCCAGTTGTTCAGGCAGATAATAACAAATATTATTTGAATCACGACTTTTACGGCAAATATACAAGCTATGGTGAGATTTATGCAACATATATTGCAAATCTTGCTCCTTTAGACCGCAACATTTTAATTTATGGTCACAATATGAACGATGGTTCTCGTTTTGGTTCTCTTAAAAACTACAAATCACTCGAATATTTCAAAAAACATCCTGTTATTGAGTTTAATACTCTTTATGAAAAGCATAAATGGAAAATTTATGCAGTCATAATTACAAATGGTGATGTCAAGGGTGACAATGGTTATTTCTTCGACTTCACATTCAATAATTGCTCTGACACTTGTTTTGAAGAGTATTTAGTTGAGCTTGATAAAAGAAAACTTTATGATACAGGAGTTGATATACTCCCTACAGATAAGCTTATTACCCTTTGTACTTGTACTTATGAAATGAATAATGCAAGACTTATTATTGTTGCAAGAATGGTGCGTGAGGGTGAAAGCGAAGAGGTTGATATTTCTCTTGCAAAGGAGAAAGAAACTCCTATTAAATACCCAGCCTCTTACTACAGTAATCAATCAAAAAATCCATATAAAGACGATGCCAAATGGTATTTATACTAAAATAAAGATAATTCAAAACTAACAGTGAGGTGTAACTGAATTGAAAATTAAAGCGTTTTCATTTGAGCGTGATAGCTTTACTCTTTCAGAAGTAAAAAAATCTGTTATTGAAACACTTGATGGTGCTGGGCTTTATTTTGAAAGTTTCTCTAATGCCAACAGCTTCTTCGAAGCAGTTTCAAATTCAATGGATGATAACGATGTCGTAATTTTAGGTATTGAAAGCTCACTCTACTTGAAGTTTAAGCCTATTCTTATAAAAGCTTTCAATTTCACCCCATCATATAGCGGGAAAATCCAGAACAGAATTCCACAGAGTATTTCTGATGAAAAAACTAGAAAGGCTCATATGCTCATCCCAGATGAGTCAACAGAGCTTTTAACAAATGATGGGCTTTACAGCGGCTTCTATGTAATTTCTGAAGGCAAGCACATTGTGGTTCTTCCTTTAAAGAAAGACACTACTGTTAATCTTCTTAAAAACTCAGATTTCCCATTTATAAAGAAAAAAACTATTTCTGTTGTTTCAGTAGAAGAAGAGCCTACTGACGATATTTTAGAAAAAGCAAAAGCTGTTGTAGCTAAATTAGTAGAGCACGATTTAACAATCGCAATCCCTGCAACACCCGCTGCTTTAACTCTTCAGGAAAGACTTAACACTATAGATGGTGGCGACCGAGTTATTTTTACGCCATTCGTAAACGACAAAGGTATTACTGAACCTAAGGAATATTCAGCCGAATTAGCTCGCGGTGCGAAAGAGTTACGAAACGCCCATATTGGCGCTACCATTTCTACAATATTCAGAGAGAAAAAGGGCGATATTACACTCAGCTACTACGCATTTATAGGTGTTGCAGTTGACGATAAGGTTGTTGTAAGAAAGCTTATAGCAAGTGCAGACGAGAGTGTTCCTAACTTAGTTAAGGAAGCTTCTGTTGAGCTTTACAATCTTATTGATAAATATATTGATGAATTCGTTTTCAAGCAGGTTGCACCAGAAGAAGAAATAGAAAAATATGAAACAGCACAGATTGAATCAGAAGTTGCAACCGAAATGCGTCCTACTGCAACTCTTAGCAAAAATGGTATGATTGCGGCTATTGCAATTCTCATTTTAGCAGTTATTGCTTGTGTTATAGTTGGCTTCAAATTCAGTGGTTATCTTATTGAAAACGATGATGAGCCTGAAACCGATGTTCTTCAACAGGTACAGACAACTCAGGGGGATGTTACTCCATCTACTACAAAAGCTCCTGTATCATCAACCACCGAAAAAACTCCATCAACAACAAATCCTGCAAATAATATTACAGAATTTGTTTCTACACCTGAGAGCACAACATCTATCTTTGATGTTAATCAAAATCAGATTCCAAATACAACCAGACCAAATTACACAAGGCCAAACACAATGGCTCCAACTACCACAAGGCCAACTACCACAAAGCCTACTACAACAAAACCAATAGAGCCTGAAACACCAGAAGAAGACACAACAGAGCCTTTATTCTCATTTGTTGAAGGTGAAATGGGTTAATTAATTATCAAATACTATAAAAGAGGTAATAAAAATGGCAGTACTTATTACAGGCGGGGCGGGTTATATAGGCTCTCACGCAGCAGTTGAATTTTTAAACAATGACAGAGATATAATAATTCTTGACAACTTCTACAACAGTTGTCCTGAATCATTAAACAGAATTAAAAAAATCACAGGCAAAGATTTTAAATTCTATGAGTGTGATATTAATGACAGAGATGGCTTAGAAAAGATTTTCTCTGAGAATGAAATTGATTCAGTTATTCACTTTGCAGGTCTTAAAGCCGTTGGTGAATCTTGTGAAAAACCACTTTTATATTACTACAATAACATTTCTGGTACAGTTGCTCTTTGCGAAGTAATGGCAAAACATGGCTGTAAAACAATCGTTTTCAGTTCTTCTGCAACTGTTTATGGTGAGCACAATGTTTCACCACTTAATGAAGAAATGCAGACAGGTGGCACAACTAACCCTTATGGCACAACAAAATATTTCATTGAAAGAATTCTTATAGACTTAGCAAAAGCAGACCCTGAATGGTCAGTCTGCATTCTTCGTTACTTCAATCCACTTGGTGCACACGAAAGTGGCACTATTGGTGAAGCACCAAACGGAATTCCAAACAACTTAATGCCATACATAACACAAGTTGCTGTAGGCAAACGCCCTCACCTTAATGTTTTCGGTGACGATTATGACACCCCAGATGGCACAGGCGTCCGTGACTATATTCACGTTGTTGACTTAGCAAAAGGTCACTTAAAGGCACTTGACAAAGCATATTCAGTAAAAGGCGTTAACATATACAATCTTGGTACTGGTTGTGGTTACAGCGTTTTAGAAGTTGTTAAAGCATTTGAAAAGGCTTCAGGTGTTACAATTCCTTATGTTATTCAGCCACGTCGCCCTGGTGATATTGCAACTTGTTATTCAAATCCAGCAAAAGCAGAAAAAGAATTAGGCTGGAAAGCAGAAAAAGGTATTGACGAAATGTGCGCTGACTCTTACAGATGGCAGAGCCAGAACCCTAACGGATATGAGGATTGATTAAATAATGAATTTTGTACCTTTTAATTCGAGAGATACAAAGCACAAATCAATATTCGGTAGTACAGCCGCAGGTGAAAGCTTGCGGTTTTCTGTTCTTATGCCCCGTTCATTTCATTGTAGTAAAGTAACATTGGTTATTCACGATGATTTTAATAACTACTCTTACCACGATTTAATGTGGAGTGGTATGAACGGCGAAAATGAAGAATGGTGGAGTGCTGACTACACTTTCCAAAGTGCAGGTCTTTATTTCTACCATTTTAATTACGAAACACCATTTGGTACAAATCACATTTATTTACAATCTTCTGGTGTTGGTGTTTTTGCTTCAACTGGTAAAGAATGGCAACAAACTATTTATTCCCCTGATTACAAAACACCCGACTGGGTAAAGGGTGGAATTATGTATCAGATTTTCCCTGACAGATTTTATTTTTCAGGCGAAAAGAAGAAAAACGTGCCTGGGGACAGAGTTATTCATAACGATATTACAGATACACCAGTCTGGAAGCCAAACGAAGAAGGCAAAATTTTAAATAACGATTATTTTCAGGGTGATTTTAAGGGAATTAAAGAAAAACTCCCATATATTGCCTACCTTGGCACTACAATTCTTTATTTGAATCCTATTTTTGAAGCACATTCAAATCACCGCTATAACACCGCCGATTACAGTAAAATCGACCCGCTTTTAGGTGACGAAAACGATTTTAAAGAGCTTTGCAAAGAAGCTGAAAAATATGGCATAAAAGTTATTCTTGACGGTGTTTTCAGCCACACAGGTAGTGACAGTATTTATTTTAACCGTGAAAATCGTTACAACTCTGTTGGTGCATATAACTCTAAAGACTCAAAATATTCCCCTTGGTTTACCTTTAATGGTGACGGTACTTATAAAAGCTGGTGGGGAATTGACACTCTCCCTGAAACAAATGAAGAAAATGACGAATATATTGAATTCATTACAGGTAAAAACGGCATTTTAGAAAAATGGTTAAATCTCGGTGCTGCTGGTTATCGTTTAGACGTTGCAGACGAATTGCCAGATAAATTTATAGATGCACTTTATAAATCTGTAAAATCACTTAATAATGAATATTTCGTTATTGGTGAAGTGTGGGAAGATGCCACAAACAAATTCAGCCATGGTGGCAGAAGACGTTATTTATTAGGCGGTCAGTTAGACAGTGTAATGAATTATCCATTTGCTAATGCCATTTTAGATTTTATGCGCTACGGCGTAGCAGAAAATTTTATGGAGACAGTTGTTTCTGTTTGCGAAAACTACCCGAAGCCGGCACTTGATTCTTTAATGAATCACATTGGCACTCACGATACTGCAAGAATTTTAACAAGGCTTATTAATTTTGAATTAGAACACAAGCCTCGTGAAATGCAGGCAGGCTACAGATTAATTGATAACGAATATGCTCTTGCAAAAAGACTTTTAAAAACTGCTACTGTTTTACAATATACACTACCTGGCTTCCCATCAATTTATTATGGCGATGAAGCTGGTCTTGAGGGTGGAAGCGACCCATTTAACAGAGCGTTTTACCCTTGGGGTAATGAAGACAAGTCCCTTATTAACTGGTATAAAAAGTTAGGCGAGCTTCGTCACTCTCTCCCTTGCCTGAAGAAAGGCAAATTTATTCCATACTCTGCAATGCTCTCTTGTGTAGCATATATAAGAGAAAGTAAAGAACAAAAAATATTCGTGATTGCAAATAAAAACAATCACGATATAACCTATAATTTACCTTATGAATTCCACAACACAGTTGAACTTATAAAGGATATTCCAGTAACTGAGTCTGTTACTGTGCCGGCTTTTGGTGCGGTAGTGCTTTTAAAAGATTTCTAAGTTTTATAAAAATGATTTGCCCTTGGCATAAATTGAAATAAATTTCATAATTTGCATCTTTCGATGCATGAATTGCCTTTCGGCATTATATAGCAAATCAAATCATGTGAAACAATTTATGCGTTTACGCAATTCATGACACAAGCCAAATCATATATAAGCCCCCGAAACAACTGTTTCAGGGGTTTTGTTCTGCGCTAAATACACAACTCTGTAAAACTGTCAGATTTAGATGCAGAAGGCAATTTCTTTACCCCGAAGGCGTACGAAGGTACGTCGAGTGGGTAAAAAATTGTCTTATGCGCTAAATATGGCAGTTTTTAATATATATCTTTACGACCTACTAATTTACCCTTATGCCTCGGCTCTAAAACCCACGGCACGTATTTTGTTGCCTTCTTCATTATCTTAACAACTAATTCGTTGTCAATAACTTCTGATGCCGCACCAACCAAGGATACTGCCATTTCCTTTACGCTTGGTGTGGAAAGCGGCTTCATAATAACGTTTTCCGTACCAACAAATGTAAATTTAAGTTTTCTCTTTGAAGCAGTTTCAATTGGTCTTATGTTTACTTTTAAAATATTGTCCTCATCCCACTCGGCATAGCAACAAACCTTATATTTTACACCGCCCAAAGTAATATCACCATAACGAAGGTGACCATCCATACCACAAGTGACTGTGTTTTTTTCAGCACCCTCACACCAGCTCATCAAGCATTCACTTTCTTTAAAAGTGAAGTTGATGTTATCAATATTACCAGCCTTTTTGCCATTTAAAAATGTAACAGTAAAAGGAATTACACTAACCGGGAAACCGATAAGATTTAAAAGAACTTTTCTTTTGATTTCTATTGTTTTGTTGTTTAATTTTGCTTCTTGTAATGAACGAACAGAAACTACAGGATTATCTATTTTAAATTCATCTGCTATTTTATAAAAATCTTCATAAACTGGCTTTTTAGCCTTTTTATCAGGCTCAATAAATGCCTTAGGGAAGTGTCTCCAGATGCAGTCTCTTGCCTCTTGCTCACTTGCTATTGCACCAAAGCAGACTAAAACTGCATTTTCTTCTGGGAACACAATACCAAATTGTGAAAACATACCGTTTGCTCTGTAACTACTGTTACCACCATTACGCCATACACAGTAGCCGTAGCCTTTATCGGTATCAATATTTTTACAAATTGATGTGTCAGCGTGAGCATCTGTCATTTCAAGAACCCAGTTTTCTGGAATAATCTGTTTCTTTTCAATTTTGCCGTTATTACTAAGGCAATACATAATTTTTGCAAGGTCCTCTAATTTTAAAGAAAGTCCCCAGCCACCTGCTTCAATGCCATCCTGATTTGTCTCCCATTCAGGAAAATCAATTCCTAATGGTAAGAAAAGACGAGGCAACAAATACTCACGTAACGTCTCACCTGAGAGCTTACAAATCATTGCACTGAGAACAAAAACATTCTCATTAACATAGCGGAATGTACCAGGCTCACCATAAAATGGAGATTTAAAATATTCTTTAAGCCAATCTGTTTTATTTTTATCGAGTAAAAGGTTTGGTGATACACCTGCAGTCATTGTAAGAAGATTGCGAACAGTAACTTTAAAAATTCTGCCGTCAACTTTTTCAGGAATGCACTCAGGGAAAACGTCCACTATTCTTGTATCAAGTGAAAAAAGTCCTTCGTTTATAGCAAAACCTACCGCAATAGCAGTTACAGTTTTACTTATAGAATACGCCGAGTGTGGGGTTTCGGCATTGAATGGAGAGCGACAAAGCTCGCACGCAACTTTATCGTCTTTAATAACCATAAAGCTGTGAAACTCGAGTTTATTCTCTTTCATATCCCTTAAAAATTCTACAACCTCTTTTGAAGAAACGCCAACCTCTTCAGGACTTTTTGCTCTTTCAAGAGTAAATTTTTCTTTTGCCATAGTATAACACTCCTTTTTGGAAGCACTTTTTTCTATTTTAACATATATATAAATAAATCTCAACTTTTATTTTCATTATGCTTGACACTACTTTTAATTGTGGTAGAATACCTATATAAAATTTATTAGGAAGCGATTATTTGAAAACACAACATTATTTAGAAAGCAAAAAATATTCTTCGCTTGTTTTTATAGCGTGCTTTATTGCTTATGCCGCATCTTACGTTGGCAGAATCAACTACTCTGCCGCTTTACCAGATATTTTAGAAGAAGGGCTTTTCACTAAGTCACAAGCGGGTATTATTGGCTCTGCCTTCTTTATAGTTTACGGTTTTTTCCAGATTATAAACGGATTTTTGGGCGATAAAATTTCGCCTTTTAAAATGATTATTTTAGGAACGTTTCTTTCTGCCGGTGCTAACACAGTAATGACGTTTTGCACCACTAACGTTTCTATGGCGATTGTGTGGGGTTTTAACGGCTTTGCTCTTTCTCTTTTATGGGCGGCAATTCTTAAAATTTTAGCAAATATTATTAATTACGATATGCGCTCTAAGGCGTGTCTTAATATTTCGGCTACACTCCCTATTGGTACTGTGCTCGCTTATATTTTAGCATCTGTTTCTATTAACTTTTTCAACTGGAAATATGTTTTCTATACTTCAACTGTTGTGCTTCTTTTCTCAGGTTTTTTCTTTACCGTTACTTATATGCTTTCTAAAAAACACATTAAAGAGGTTGAAATTTCAACTCCTCTTAATAATAGCAAAAAAAGTGAGCAGACTAAAAATGCAGGTAAGTTCTTACCACTTTTCCTCTCTGCTGGTCTTCTTTTAGTTTTACCAGCCGATGCAATTCACGGCGCTATTAAAGAAGGTATTACCACCTGGGTACCAACTATGATTACAGAAACTTATAACACACCTGTTGCATTTTCTGTATTTGTTTCAATAATTCTTCCAATAGTAAATTTAAGTGGTAACTATATTGTTACTCCTTTATATAACAAGGTATTCAAAAAAGATGAGCTTAAAACTGGTGCCGCTATTTTAGCATTTGTTTTAATTCCGTTTACATTCCTAATATTTATGAAAAACTTACCAGTTGTTGTAAGCGTTATTCTTTTAGCACTTGGCACTACTGCAATGCACACCTTTAACTATATGATTATTACTTTAGTGCCAATGCAATTTGCAAAATACGGCAAAACTGCAACTGTTACAGGTGTGATGAACGCTACTGCTTACATAGGCTGTGCCGCAGCCACTTATGGCTTCGGTATTATTTCAGACAATATCGGCTGGAATGGTACTGTTATTGTGTGGATTGTAATTGACATAATCGCTTTACTCTTTACCACACTCAATATTAAAAAATGGAACAGGTTTAAACAAAATGAATGTATATGATTTTGATAACACAATTTATGACGGCGAAAGTGCTTTTGACCTTTTTAAATTCTTTATGAAAAAGGATAAAAAGCTTATAACCTTTATGCCTACTGTTGTTACTGCTTTTGCAAAATACAAGCTCGGTAAATTAACAGTAGAAGAAGCGATAAACAACTATGCCCAGAGAGCTTTGGATTATTATATAAAGAACCCAGAATATAAGCATTGTATTCCTGAATTCTGGGATAAACACGAAAAGAATATAAAACCTTTTTATGAAGACGTGAGAAAAGATGATGATTTAATTCTCTCTTGTCTTCCTGAAATCTCTTTGAGTGAAATCTGTAAGAGATTAGGTGTAAAAAATTATCTTGGAACTTCAATTAATGAGGAAGAAGGGAAAATCGAAAGACTGTGTCTTCGTGAAAACAAAGTAACTGCATTTTTTGAGAGATACCCGAATGCAGAAATTGACGACCTTTACACAGATTCATTTAACGACAAGCCACTTATGGATATAAGTAAACACGTTTACCTTGTAAAGGGTAATAAAATTAAAAAAATAAAATAAACAGTAATTAAACTCTCCTTTTTGTAATATATATTACCGAAAGGGGACTTTTTTATGTTAACAGAAGAAAAAAAGACTGGATTTTTACCACACAACTGTATTTTAGAGGACAGACGCACACTCTCAGTTTCGGGTGTTAATGATGTTGACAGCTTTGACGAGCAGACTATTGTTGCTTCAACTGACTTAGGCGAATTAACAATTCGTGGCGAAAAACTGCACATCACAAGACTTTCACTTGAAATCGGTGAATTACAGGTCGAGGGTAATATTGCTGCACTCAGCTACACCGATATTGCACCTAAAAGCACTGGCTTTTTCTCAAAGGTTTTCAGATAATGTATTCATTCGAGCAAAGTGAGCAATTAAAATTATTTTTGCTATCATTAGGTGCTGGTTTCATTTTAGGAATTGTTTATGATATTTTAAGAACAATTCGTTTGACATTCACAAAAGGAAAAGCACTTATTTTCATTTTTGATATTCTTTATTTTGTAATATTTGCTTTAGTCACTTTTTTATTCTTTTTAGCTACCAACAAAGGTGAATTCCGTTCTTATATGATATTTGGTGAAATTCTTGGATGGATATTTTATTATTTGTCATTTGGAATAGCTGCAAAAAGCTTTACTGATGCATTTGTTTCTGTAGTTCACAAGTTTTTTTCATTGATTTACAAGATTATTTCTGCACCATTCAGACTCATTTTTAAGGTAACTTTAAAAATAAAATCAAAATTTTCACAATTTTTTAAAAAAGTTCAGAAAAAAACACAGAAAAATCGAAAAAAACTCTTGCCAAAACTCAGGTTATATGTGTATAATTTACTAGGCGTATTTAAAAAGCAACGGATCGTCAAAAAGAAAGGTGGCTTTAACAATGAAAAAGAAGCGAGTTAACAAAAAACGCAAACAAATAAGCATTGTTATGGCTGTACTTTTTTGTGCTGCTATTATTTATTTTGCTATTTCATTTTTCAACACTAATAAAGAGATAAATGAAAAAAAGCAAGAATTAAACGAGCTTCAAACTCATTACGAAGAACAGTTAAAACAAAATGAAGAATTGCAAAACACAATTGACGAAAATGATGAAGCCGCTATAGCTGAAAAATATGCCAGAGAAAACGGATATGTCAAAACAGACGAAAGAGTTTATATTGACATAACTCCGGGTAATTCTTAATTTTATTTTATAAAAAACGAGGTAAGTCTTTCATGGCAGTAGAAATCGGCGAAATCTTAGACGGTAAAGTTACCGGCATTACAAACTTCGGGGCATTTGTTGAGCTTCCAGATAAATCAACAGGTATGGTACATATTTCTGAAGTTTCGAATACTTATATTAAAGATATTCACGAAAAATTATCTGAAAATCAAGAGGTTAAGGTTAAGGTAATTGATATTAATGAAAAGGGTAAAATTGCCCTTTCAATCAAAAAGGCTCTTCCACCTGAAGAAGCTCCTGCACCTAAAAAGACTTACAGCGATAAACCAAAAAGAAACCAACCACCAGTTTGGACTGGCGCTCCTAAAAACGAGCCAGAAAATATGTCTTTTGAAGATATGTTAGCTCGTTTTAAAACAAAGAGTGATGAGAGAATGAGCGATTTAAAGAAAAATACCGCAGCAAAGCGTGGCAGTTCTACTCCTCGTCGTGGTGGCGGAAGTCAAAGAGGTTTCTAAAACTAAAACCAAAACTACTATTGATTAATTCAATAGTAGTTTTTTGAAATTCAGGTGAATTCTAATGAGAGAAATTGATGTAGAAATTATAGAAAAAGCAGTAGAAGAGTTATTTATTTCTGCCAATGCAGAACTCCCCTCTTCTTTAGAAAATTTAATAAATACTTCTAAAGATGCTGAAACAAATGAAACCGCAAAAAATATCTTTTGCGATATGTGTAAAAATTTAGAAGTTGCAAGAGAAAATGAAATACCAATTTGTCAGGATACAGGAATGGCAGTTCTTTTTATAGAAGTTGGTCAGGACGTTCATTTTGTTGGTGGTAGTTTGAATGATGCTATAAATAACGGTGTAAGAAAAGCATATTTTGACGGCAAAATGCGCTGTTCAATTGTAAAAGACCCTATTCACCGTGGCAACACAAACGATAATACACCTGCTCTCGTTCATTATTCAATAGTTGATGGCGACAAGGTTAAATTAACCGCCGCCCCAAAAGGCTTTGGCAGTGAAAATATGAGTAAAATCAAAATGTTTACTCCATCTGCAACAGAAGAAGATATTATAAATTTTGTTGTGGATGTAGTCAAAACCGCCGACGCTAACCCTTGCCCACCAGTTGTTTTAGGTATTGGTATCGGTAGCGATTTTGAAGGATGTGCAATTCTTTCTAAAAAAGCACTTTGTCGTGATATTTCAATTTCCAATGAAAATGAATATTATAAGAAATTAGAAGAAAAAATGCTCACAGAAATTAATAAACTAAATATCGGAGCACAAGGCTTCGGCGGAGATATTACTGCATTAAAGGTAAATATTGAAACCGCACCAACTCACATAGCCGGACTTCCTGTTGCTGTGAATGTTGGTTGTCACGTGACGAGACATAAAGAATTAGAAATATAGCATAAAAGGGATTGGTTTTAACCAATCCCTTTTATGCTATGTTCTTTTTAAATATAATTCATTAAAAGCTCCGCCACAAGCACCGCAACGCTTGAAAAAACTGCAACCTTAACAAGACTTTGTTTTAAAAGTCCTGCAACAACCGCAACTACAAAGCCAATAGCCGCACTTATATACGAATCCGTAGCATAAAAACAAGCTGGCACAGTCATTACACTTAAAACTGTATATGGCACATAGTAAAGAAATGACAATACATATTTATTCTTAATCGGTTTGTTTACAAGTACAAGCGGCACCATTCTGACTAAATATGTAACCCCAGCCATAGCAACAAGATAAATCAAGAATTTAGTGTTATCCATTGTTTTCCACCTCATTCTTTATTTCTTCTATTGTAATTGGCTTAATAAATGCAAATAACGCACTTGCCACTACTGCACATATTATAACAGTAAACCCTGTTGGAATTTCTTTTAAAACTGGTGCATAGTAAAAAATGCAACTAAGTATGATTGCCACACCTACACAAAGTGCAGTGCTTTTTTCTTCTTTAATAACAGGCACAACAATTGCAATAAACATTCCATAAATTGCAACACCTAAAGCAGACGTTACTACTTCTGGTAAAATGTTACCAGCAACAGCACCCGTTAAAGTACCAGACACCCAACCAATAACAGGGGTTAAGATTAAACCAAGCATATATTTTGTGCCGACTTTTTCTTTGTTAGAAGAAGCAACTGCAAAAATCTCATCGGTATTACCAAACGCTATTAAAAATCTGTGTGACATCTTTACGCTTTTACTTAATTTTTGTGAAAGTGAAATTGACATAAGTGAATAGCGTGAATTTATAACTAATTGTGCTAATATAAGCTCAATTATTGTGCCACCGCCTACCATTATAGGCACCGCCGCAAGTTGCCCTGCCGAAGTTAAATTTGTAAGAGAAATTAAACCCGCCTGTAAAATAGAAAGACCATTTTCAACCGAAAATATCCCGAATGCAAACGATACAGGAAAATAACCAATGCAAATCGGAAGTCCAGCCTTAATTCCCTTTTTAAAGCTATTTATTTCGTTCATTCTTTATCCCTTGCTTAAATTTTGGAATATAGTTATTTTAACATATATTTTGAATTATTCAAGGGATATTTCAGGAAACAGGAAGCAGGAAATAGTTAAAATAAATGCATTCTATCATTTTCAGTTAATAATAAATTGAAAATGATAGAATGCATTTACATTTTTAAAATCTGATCACTGACTTACTGACAACTGACCACTGGTATAAATGGCACTCTAATTTTATTCTGTTTCCTACTTTCTGATTCCTGTTTCCTGATTACTTAAACAACTTCTCATACCACTCAACCACTTTAAACCCCACCTTGAACTTTCCTTCTGACGTAACTATCCGTTTCCCATCTTCGTCTAAATATTCTTCTAAACTGACGCCGTCATCGGTTTCAATACCGCCTGTTGCAACAGGTACACAAAGTGGTGGAAACATAACACACCACCAGTTTTTACCCTCGCCATCCCCTAAAACTACTTTAACTGATGTATAAGTACCCGCAGGGAAAGTTAAATCTTCATAAGTTCTTGTTGTGTAATACTCTTTACCCAAAGTAATTTTTGCTGTGTATTTGAAGCCGTTTTCTTCTAAAACCTCATTAGCACATTTCTCCAACTCATCTTTAGATTTTTCAAAATATTTTTCTGCATTTTCAGGTGTCACTTTACTCGACAACAACTCTGTGTTTTTTTCAAGAAGTGCATCACGCACCTTTAATTTTACATTCTGGTCAACTTCACTGTCACTCTCTGCTAAAATATGAAGTCTTACAACATTTTCTCTTATTTCGCCTGAAGCAGAAGCAAAATAAGTTATTGAAAAAGCTAAGTACAATGCAACCCCTATCAGTAATGATATTAAAAATATTTTATCTCGTCTTTCTTTAAATGCGTTATATGTATAATTCCTCATAAATAAAACCGCCTTTCGTTCATCTCGAATGAATTATTGGCGGTTGTTTTTGTTTTATTCAATTATTCCTATATTTTTTCTACACCACAGTTTTTTCTGTCACATAAGTATACCTTATTATATTTCTTTTCTAACTCAGCCCTTGCGCCTTCTGCGTCGCTACCATTTAAGAAAATTCCATAAATTGCGGAACCTGAACCTGACATACAGGACGCTATTGAATTATTTTTTCTTAAAATATGTTTAATATCTGCTCTGTCAGGAACTTCAATAACTTGTTCAAATACATTATTACAATATTTAAGTGATTCTTTAAATTTCTCTTCTAAAAGAAGCTCGAGCATTTCGTTATTTTTAGTATGCTTTATTCTTTCACCCATAGCATCAATTGCATCATACGCCTTAACTGTTGAGCTACCACTTTTTGGCTTTACTACAACAATACTACACTCGTCTATATTAGGAAGAGCCGCAACAACTGTACCTATATCCTGACAAAGTGCTGTACCACCTACAATACAAAACGGAATATCAGCACCAACCTTGCCACCAATAAACATAAGAGTTCTTTTGTTGGTGTTAATATTAAAAATCTCATTAAGAGCAACTAAAACCGCAGCACCATCTGCACTACCTCCACCAAGACCCGCTTCATGAGGTATATTTTTTTCTATATGAATATGAATACCCTTATTTTTCTTAATACCAAAGTATTCAAAGAATTTCACTGCACATTTATATACTATGTTTTTAGAGTCAGTCGGTACAGTTTCATCTGTACAAGAAATAGTTATTTTTTCCCCCTTTGTTTTTTCAACTGTTATAATATCCTTTAAGCCTATAGATTGCATAACAGTAAAAAGTGTGTGGTATCCATTCTGTTTTACACCAGTAACATCTAATATCAAATTGATTTTAGCATATGCGTTATACGTTAATTTCATTTTTTAAATCACCTTGTAGTATTTTACCATATTCTTTTAATTAAATAAAGATTTTTCGTGGAATTATTTTCTTTTTTGCTATATTATTTTTTTTAAGTTTGTGGTAGAATGTTTTACTGTAATTTAAACTTAGGATGGTAATTTATGAATAATATATCAATCATCGACTTACACACTCACACAATAAACTCACCAGACGGTAACCACGAAGCGTTGTTTATGGCAGAAACTGCAAGGGACAATAAAATTCACACTGTTGCTTTTACTGACCATTGTGAAGTGGATTATTATTATAAAGATAACTACGACAAGGTTGTAGAAAACAGTTACAAAGATGTTTCTGAAGTTTCCGAAAAATTAAAGGGGCAAATCAATATTTTAAAGGGTATTGAGCTTGCACAGCCACATTATGTTCCAGAATTAGCCCAACAAATAATAGACACTCATAGCTACGATGTTGTTATCGGCTCAATCCACAATTTAAGAGAACAAGAGGACTTTTATTTCTGGAAAAGCTTTGACGGAATTGATATTCAAGCTACTATGAACGAATATTTTGATGAGCTTATTAAAATGCTCGAATGGGGCAATTTTGAAATTTTAGCGCACATTACATATCCATTCAGATACATTTATAATATCTGTGGTTATGTAGAAGATATTAATAAATATAAGAATAGGATTGATGAGCTTTTAAAGCTTTGTGCAGAAAAAGACAAGGCTTTAGAAATTAATATGGGCGGTCTTAAATATCCAATAAATAAACCATCACCTGATATCGAAACAATTAAAAGATACAAAGAGTTGGGCGGTAAGCTTATTTCTGTTGGCTCTGACTCACACTATGCTGAAAGAATTGGCATAAATATCGACAAAGCTTATGAAATTGCAAGAGCTGCTGGCTTTAAATCTGTTGCTACTTTTAAAGATAGAAAAGTGTCTGAATTTGCAATTGTATAATATTCATTCTTTTGTGAAAGCTCTTGCAGAACATTGAATTTTTCATACTTTAACAAAATTTAACAATTGTAAAGTGACTTGCTTTACTTTGTTCAAAACTCTGTCAATTTTGTTCATAAAGCAATCCAAAAATCAAAAAATATTCTTTTTTGACAAAAAACGAGTAAAGTAATTAACTTTACATTGACAAAGTTATGAACAATTTTTGAAATCAAATACTGTATATTCACTTGTATATACAAATTGTTAATAAGGTGACGGGAGCCGAACACCGCACGGTTTTGGAAGACAAAAATTCCCACTAACATCGTCAAAACTCTTGAAATACGTCAGTATTCCTGCGAGTTTTTCCTTGTTACTGAAAATTTTTTGGTCTTACAAAACTGCTTGCACCTAAAATTGTAAAGATTTTGGTGCAGTAAGGTGTTTCTTTGGCGCAGTCATACTGGCGTATAACGATTATAGTTAGTCGAAACAGTGTAAAATTACACTGTTTCGATACCAAATCATATATTTGGTATCGAGTTTTCTTCGAAAATTCGACTATAATCCTTTCAATGACTGTAATGCAAAATTGTATTTACGAAAAACAATTTTGCTAAAAGCCGATAAAGTCGGCTTTTCGAAACGCAACTGCGTTTCGGCTAATTACAATCATTATAACAAGACAAAAAACGGCTTAATGTGCCGAAAGATTTAAATTTTAGGCGTACGGGGTTCGGCTACCGTCACCTTAACTAAAACAAGCAAAAATGGAGGTCTGTTATGAGAATTTTAGAGTACATAGTACCAGAAGAATTTTCAAATAGACCCGTTCTTCATTTTTTAAAAGGGCATTTAAAGTTATCTACTAAAATAGTACAATCACTACGTCATACAGAAGGTTCTGTTACTGCTAACGACAGAGTTGTGAGAATGATTGACAATGTTTACGAAAATGAAAAGGTTATAATAAGAATACCAGAAAAATCTACTCCCCCACTTCTTTGCGAAATGGATTTAGATATTATTTTTGAGGATGAGGATATCTTGGTTTTAAATAAACCAGCTGGAATTTCTGCCCACCCTACAAGGCGACATCCTAATGGTACACTTGCTAATGGTGTTGCTAATTACATTATAAAGAATGGTGGAGGAGAAGCAGCAGGCAGAGCAATAGGCAGACTCGACAAGGGTACTTCTGGCGTTATTGTTTTTGCAAAAAACTCACTTTCTGCATTCAGATTAAATGGTAAAATTGAAAAAACATATTATGCTCTCGTAAAAGGCAATATTTCTGATGCAGGTACTATTGATACACCGATATATCGCCCTGATCCGAATAAAACTTTAAGAGCTGTTTCTACTACAAGAGAAGACGCTTTACCAGCAGTAACTCATTGGCAAATAGAAAGCCGAAACGGTGACAGAGCATTATTAAAGGTAAATATAGAAACAGGCAGAACCCACCAGATAAGAGTGCATTTTTCTTCTATAGGCTTTGCACTTATTGGTGACGATATGTATGGTGGCGAGGTTACCGAAAATTTATGCCGACCAGGTCTTCATTGTGGTAAAGCGGAGTTTATTCATCCGACGAGTGGAGAGCCGATGATTTTTGAAGCAAAGTTAGCTGACGACATCCAAAATGAATTAAATACAAAATAAATACACTTAAATGCTTGACAAAGCAACAGCTTTCTGCTAAAATACCATTTGCCGCATATTAAGGGCGAGGTATGTCCTCACAAACACATGAGTGTGCCTTGTTAGCGAGACTGAAAGAAAGCAGGTAAAAACTATGTACGCAATCATTGAAACAGGCGGTAAGCAATACAAAGTTGAGAATGGCGATGTTATTTTCATCGAAAAGCTCGACGTTGAAGCTGACGCAACAATAACTTTTGATAAAGTTATTGCAATTGGCGCAGAAGATGGCATTAAAGTTGGCGCTCCATACGTGGACGGTGCTTCTGTTGGCGCAAAGGTTATTAAGAACGGCAAAGGCAAGAAGATTGTTGTTGCTACTTACAAACCAAAGAAAAATGAAAAACGCAAGATGGGTCATAGACAACCATACACAAAGGTTGAAATTTCAGCTATCAATGCGTAATGACAAAAGCAACTTTTTATTTTGAAAAAGATGTTCCTTACGGCTTCTTGATTAAAGGTCATTCAGGCTTTGCTGAAAGTGGAGAAGACATTGTTTGTGCTTCTATTTCCTCTGCAGCTTATATGGTAGCAAATACCATAACAGAGATTTTAAAGGTTAATGCAGAAATCAAAGTTGATGATGGAAAAATGAAGCTTACAGTAAACAAGGAACAAAGACATATCGCAAAGGATATCTTGCTCGGTTTAAAACTTCATTTAGAAGGTTTAGAGGAGCAGTATCCCGAGTTTTTAGAAACACTTACGGAGGTGTAACGAATGCTTAAGATTAATATCCAGTTATTTGCTCATAAAAAAGGTATGGGTTCTACACGTAACGGCCGTGATTCAGAGTCTAAAAGACTTGGTGCTAAACGTGCAGACGGTCAACACGTTCTTGCAGGTAACATCCTTGTAAGACAAAGAGGTACAAAAATCCACCCAGGTACAAATGTTGGTAAGGGTAAGGATGACACATTATTCGCTCTTGTTGATGGTCAGGTTCGTTTCGAACGCCTTGGCAAAGATCGTAAAAAGGTTAGTGTTTATACAGTAGAGCAATAAAAATTTAAAAGGGTGGTCTTGTGACCACCCTTTAATTTTTATTGCTCAGGGACTAGAGATTAGAAACTAGGGACTAGGAAACAGAAGTTTTGGAAATTAAATTATCCTATCATTTTAGTTGTAGTGTAAAAATCAACTGAAAATGATAGGATAATGTTGTTTTTATTCTGGTTTCTACTTCCTTTTTCCTGTTCCCTGTTTCCTGAATATAATAAACTTACTGAAAATATAATTCATCACTACAACAATAACCGCAAGTAAAATTTTAACTATAAACTGCCCTGTTATCGCAAATCCTAAAACTGTCAAAGATTTTTTACCTAAACCTAAAACAGATATAAACAAAAGCATTCCACCCTCTTCAACTAAAAAGCTGAATATTCTCGCTCCTAAAAACCCTGTTATTTCTTTAGTAATAACTTTTAAATCCCAGCTTTTTGACTCGAATACAAATAATTTATTTGTAATATAAGCAAATACAACGCCCACTACCCAGGCGATAGCGTTATTTACTAAATATAAATCTTCGCCAAATATTTTTGTAAAAATCCAGAAAGCAAAAAAATTCACAACTGTTGTAAGAACCCCAAAAATAACATAAGTTATGAGTTCTTTATATTTAATGAAAAGTATTTTAATCATTTTCATCTTCTTTACCAAGATGCTCCTTTAAAATATAAATAGGTCTGTTTTTACTCTGGACATAAACCTTAGCAAGATATTCGCCTAAAATACCAAGACAAAAGAGCTGCATTCCACCCAAGAATAAAATTAAAACTATTATAGTAGCATAACCTGGCACGTCAATTCCCTGAATAAGTTTCTGAAGCACAACTACAATAAGATAAATTATTGAAATTATAGCAGTAACAAAGCCAGTTGCAATAGAAAGTCTTAACGGCAAGGTAGAAAACGCCACAATTCCATCTATTGCATATTTAAAGAGCTTTAAAAAACTCCATTTACTTTCACCGGACTCTCTTTCTTTTGCTTCGTATGAAATATATTTTGTGTTAAATCCTACCCAACTGAATATACCTTTTGAAAAACGATGATATTCGCTCATAGAAAGAACTGCATCAACCATTTTTCTGTTTAAGAGTCTAAAATCAGAAGCACCATTCACAAAGTCAACTTCTGCAAGCTTATTAATTATAGTATAGAAAGCAGATTTAAACTTTGTAAGAACTGCACCTTCGTTACGTTCTTCCTGATATGCTGCAACACAGTCGATTTCGTCATCTTTTTCTATTTCATTGAGCATTTCTAAAACAACCTCAGGGCGTTGTTGTAAATCCGCATCTATAATGCAAACGTAGTCACCCTTTGCCGCTTTAAGTCCTGCATAAATTCCTGACTCTTTGCCGAAATTTCTGCTGAATGACAAAACCTGAATATTATAAGCAGAATTATTCTCATAGATTTCTTTTAATTTTTTATAGGTATTATCTTCACTGCCATCATTAATGAAAACAAATTCGTAATCATCAACGTTACATAAAAAGACATTATTTACTTCATTAAAAAAACGTTCTACGTTATCTTCTTCATTGAAGCACGGAACTACAAGAGATAATTTCATAATGCTTTGCCTTTCATACTATTTATTATATGTGTTATATTTTACCATAAACTATTTATTTATGCAACAAATCACAATTTTTAAGTAACTTATTCACAAACTATTTACAAAAAATATTGAATAAAAGGTTGACAAATGGGAAAAACAGATGTATATTATTAACAGAGTTAGCACTCTAATAGTTCAAGTGCTAATCAGTGCTAAAATATAAAAAGCACTTATTTAAAGTAATTGCTACTTTGCAAGAAAGGGTGTGTGATATGCCTGCTATTTCAGAACGAAAACAAAAAATACTCGCTTTGATTATTGAAAGCTATATCGCCACAGGCGAGCCGGTCGGTTCAAAAACACTCCAGAGCGCAATGGGCAATTCAGTTTCTTCAGCTACTATAAGAAACGATATGGCAGATTTAGTAGAAGCAGGTTTTTTAATACAACCACACACTTCTGCCGGCAGAGTTCCTTCGCAATTAGGTTATCGCTATTACGTTGATAACTTAATGACTAAATATGAATTAGGTCACGAAGAACAAGAAAGAATTAAAATCTGGCTTCAGGGCTACTCTGGTGAACCAGATCAGCTTTTAGAAAAAGCGGGTAGCATTCTTTCAGAGCTTACCAACTGTGTAGCAGTTTCTTCTGCACCATCTGACAGCGAAGCACTAATTAAAAGAGTTGAGCTCGTTCCTTTAAACAGTAAAACTGCAATGGTGGTTCTTTTAGCATCATCTGGTATTCTAAAAAGTATGGTTGTCCGTACTGATAGCGAAATTACAACACAGATTGCTGAAGTTTTTTATAATATTATGCAGACCTATTTTTTAGGTAACTCTGTTAATAATATTGATATACCATTCATTCAGACTCTTGTAGCTTCTTTAGGTGATAAAGTTTTTGTTATGTCCCCTCTTCTTTGTGGTGTCGCTGACCTTTGTAATTCAGTTAAATCTACAGAATTACACTTCAATGGTCAATCAAACATTCTTAATCACCCAGAGCTTACAACAGATGCATTTGAGCTTATGGACTTCCTCCACAGAGAAGCACCAATAAAAACACTTCTTGCTTCTCACAAAAAGCCATTGACAGTTGAAATCGGCGAAGAAAACGCTTTTAAAGAGTTAAGAAATTCTTCAACGATATTCTCAAAATATTCTGTCGGCGACCGTGACAGCGGTTCAATCGGAATTATAGGTCCTACAAGAATTGATTATGCAAGGCTTATTCCAAGCATTAAATATTTAGCAGGTGTCATTGGTAACCTGCTTTCAGAAACACTTGAGTGAGGTAAAATATGGCAGACGAAAAAATCTTAAACGAAGAAGAAAACACTTCTTCAAAAGAAACTAAAGAAACAAAAAAATCTAAAAAGGCTGACAAAAAGGCTGATGCTTTTCAAGCCGAAAAAGAAAAATTAGAAAAAGAATTAGCCCAAACAAAAGACTCATATATGAGAGTCTTGGCTGAGTATGACAATTTCAGAAAACGTACTCAAAAAGAAAAAGAATCAGCATATAATGATTCTAAAGCAAGTACATTAGCACTTCTTCTCCCTGTTATTGATAACTTTGACAGGGCGATAGATAATAAAACCGATGACATAGAAGCTTACAGAAAAGGTATTGAAATGACCTACAATCAATTCAAGGAAATTTTCAATAAATTAGATGTAGTTTCATTCGGTGAAGTCGGCGAAGAATTCAACCCGGAAATACACAATGCAGTTATGACCACAGAAAACCCTGACTTGCCTGAAAATTCAATTGCAGCAGTATTTGAAAAAGGATATAAAATGGGCGATCGTGTGTTACGATTTGCAAGTGTTCAAATAACTAATTAAATCAGAATCTAAAATAAAATCAAATTCGGAGGTAATTTATTATGGCTAAAACAATTGGTATTGACTTAGGTACAACAAACTCATGTGTAGCAGTTATCGAAGGCGGCGAGCCAGTAGTTATTGCTAACGTTGAAGGCAACAGAACTACACCATCTGTTGTTGGTTTCTCAAAAACTGGTGAAAGACTTGTTGGTCAGGTTGCAAAGCGTCAGGCTGTTGCTAACCCAGACAGAACTATTGCTTCTATCAAAAGACAAATGGGTACTGACTACAAAGTTACTATTGATGACAAAAAATACACACCACAAGAAATTTCTGCAATGATTTTAAGTAAACTTAAGGCTGACGCTGAAAGCTATCTTGGTGACAAGGTTACAGAAGCAGTTATTACTGTTCCAGCATACTTTACTGACTCACAACGTCAGGCAACAAAAGACGCTGGTAAAATTGCCGGTCTTGAAGTTAAGAGAATCATAAACGAGCCTACTGCTGCTGCTCTTGCTTATGGTATTGACAAAGAAAACGACCAGAAAGTTATGGTTTATGACCTCGGTGGTGGTACATTCCACGTTTCTATCATTGAAATGGGCGAAGGTGTTCAGGAAGTTCTCGCTACTGCTGGTAACAACAACCTCGGTGGTGACGACTTCGACCAGAGAATTATTGACTGGCTTGCAGCTGAATTCAAAAAAGAAAACGGCATTGACTTAAAAGGCGACAAAATGGCAATGCAAAGACTTAAAGAAGCTGCAGAAAAAGCAAAAATCGAGCTTTCAGGTGTTACTTCATCTGCTATCAACTTACCATTCATCACAATGACAGAAGCAGGTCCTTTACACCTTGATACAACTCTCACAAGAGCAAAGTTCAATGAACTCACAGCTGACCTTGTTGAAGCAACAATGGGCCCTGTTCGTCAGGCTATTTCTGACTCAGGTCTTAAAACATCTGAAATTGACAAAGTTCTTATGGTTGGTGGTTCTTCAAGAATTCCAGCTGTTCAGGATGCTGTTAAATCATACACAGGTAAAGAACCATTCAAAGGTATTAACCCAGACGAATGTGTTGCTATCGGTGCTGCTCTTCAGGCTGGTGTTTTAGGTGGCGACGTTAAAGGTCTTCTCCTCTTAGACGTTACTCCACTTTCACTCGGTATTGAAACTCTCGGTTCAGTTTGCACAAAGATTATTGAAAGAAACACAACAATCCCAACAAAGAAGAGCCAGATTTTCTCAACTGCAGCTGATAACCAGACTTCTGTTGAAATTCACGTATTACAAGGTGAAAGAGAATTTGCTAAAGACAACAAAACTCTCGGTATGTTCCACCTTGATGGTATTCTTCCAGCACGCCGTGGTACTCCGCAGATTGAAGTTACTTTTGACATTGACGCTAATGGTATTGTTCACGTTTCTGCAAAAGACCTTGGTACAGGTAAAGAACAATCAATTTCAATCACATCTTCTTCAAATATGAGCAAAGAAGATATTGAAAAGGCTGTTAAAGAAGCAGAACAATTCGCAGAAGAAGATAAACAACGTAAAGAAGCAGTTGATATCCGTAACGGTGCAGACCAGATGGTATTCCAATGCGAAAAAATCCTTGAAGAAAACGGCGACAAATTAGACGAAGCTGACAAGAGCGCTATCTCTTCACAAGTTGAAGAATTAAAAGAAGCTCTTAAAGGTGAAGATATCAACCTTATTAAATCAAAGCAAGAAGCACTTCAGGCTAAATTCTATGAAATCTCTGAAAAGCTTTACAAGGCTGCTGGCGGTGCTCAGGGCTTTGACCCATCTCAAGCACAAGGCTTTGACCCATCAGCTGCTCAAGGTGGCACAGATGAAAACGGCTACTACGAAGCACCTTTCACAGATGTAAACGAATAATTTAAAATCAATTTCGCAACAGAAGCCCTTATGGGTTTCTGTTGTCGATATGTAGAAAGGTTTTACTATGGCAGATAAAAGAGATTATTATGAAGTCCTTGGACTTTCCAAAGGTGCTTCTAATGACGAAATTAAAAAATCTTATCGTCAACTCGCCAAGAAATATCACCCGGACTTAAATCCAGACAACAAAGAAGCAGAAGCAAAGTTCAAAGAAGTAAACGAAGCTTATGAAATTCTTTCTGACCCAGGTAAGAAAGAAAAGTATGACCGCTTCGGCTTTGCTGGTGTTGACCCATCTTACGGTGCTGGTCAGGGCGGTGCAGGCTTTGGTGGTTTCGGTGGCTTTGGCGACGGAATGGAATTTGACTTAGGCGACATCTTCGGTTCATTCTTTGGTGGTGGATTCGGTGGTGGCGGTTTTGGTGGTTCTTCACGTTCAAATCCAAACGCTCCAAGACGTGGCAACGATATTCAGATTACAGTTTCTTTAACGTTTGAAGAAGCTGCAAAGGGTTGCACTAAAAATGTTGAATTCCCAAGAATTGAAACTTGTGACGAATGTGCTGGTAGCGGTGCTGCCAAAGGTACATCTTCACAGACTTGCCCTGAGTGTAACGGCCGTGGTCAGATAAGCACTCAGCAACGTACACCATTCGGCGTTATTTCAACACAGAAACAATGCCCGAAATGTGGCGGTAAAGGTACTTATAACCCTACACCTTGTAACAAATGTAAAGGCGCAGGCAGAATCAGAAGACCTATTAAGAAAGACGTTACAATCCCTGCTGGTATTGACGATGGTCAGATGTTCACAGTCCGTGGCGAAGGTAACCGTGGCTTGAATGGAGGCCCGAGTGGTGACTTGAGAGTTGCAGTTGCAATTAAACCACACCCATTCTTCCAGAGAGATGGCTACAACGTATGGTGCGAGGTAGATGTTTCAATAGTTCAGGCTACTTTAGGTGACGAATTAACAGTGCCAACTCTTGACGGTCAGGTTAAATACAGCATTCCTGCTGGTACACAACCTGGCGATGTATTCAAGCTCAAAGGCAAGGGTATTCAGGTAGTTAACGGCACAAGACGTGGCGACCAGCTTGTAAAAATCAACGTTGTTATTCCTAAAAATATTACCGATAAACAAAAAGAATTACTTCTTGAGTTCAACAAAACCTCTGGCGGTAAAGACGTTAAGCCTGAAGAAAAAGGCGGAATATTTGGGAAGAAGAAGAAAAAATAATTCGGAATGCGTAATGCGTAATTCGGAATTATTTAAATCCCTAATGTGGCAACAAACAAAAACCTATCATTTTCATTTTTGGAGAAGATGATAGGTTGTTTTTGTCGTTAGACATTTTTACTTTTCTGCTTGATTTCATTTTTTATATCTGCTATATTTTACTATATAAATTGGAGGAACAAATATGAAATCATTGAAGATGTACATTAAAGATAATTTTGCTCTAACCTCATTTTATAGTTTTGGTTTTATTTTTGCTGTTATTTGGACTTTTATTAAAACAACTGATTTTTTTGCAGGTGAAACAACAACTAGTACTATCAAATTAATGCTATGCATACCGTTTTTTCCGATTGCTGGATGGTATTATTTATCGGAGGTAAAGAAACTAATTTTGGTTTTTATTGATTACAAAAAACAGATTTTAGTTAAGGATATATTTAAAATTCAAAATGTAGGTTACGAAGTTTGTTCCGAACCAAGAAACGGTGCATATTTTACAGTAAAATTTTACGATGATAAATGCGAGTTTTGGTTATACAAAAGATCACAGAATTATTCTGAATTTGTAACCGATGAAGAATATGAAATTACATATTATAAATACTCAAGATGTATTCACTCAATTAGACGACTTACATTCAACAATGAAAATCCAGATGATATTGTAGCTTTAAATAAGAGTAAGCGAAAAAAGAAATCTAAAAAGAAGGTTCTTAAAAAGTCACTCAACATAGAACCGTATAAAACATTTATATCCAATTATACTGATGGCTTTATATTAGATGTTTTTTTGATACTTACAATACCTTTTTATGTTATACTTTGCAAGAATCTATTACCCAAAACTTTACCAGGAATAGCAGAACAGCTTTTTATAATTTCTATACCAATTGTAATTCTCTTTTATATAGTTATTATAAGACTTGCAATAAAACGTATTGCTTCATATATCTGTTACAAAAAAGATGATATCGGTAAAGCTATTGTTACAATAGATACTATTCCTTGCACACGAAAATTTTTAGTAACATCTAAACCAAACGAACTTTTCTTATTTGCTATTGATGAAAGTGGTAAAAGAAAGCGTTATAAATATTATTCAAGCGATATTTTAGGATTAGGTGATTTAAATGAACGCTCAGGGTTTATGGGCTATGGTAATTTTTTGGATTCTAAGTATGAAATAGAATATTACAAATTTTTGGGTCTTATCAAATCTATGAAGTTACTTTCAAATGACGAAGCAACTCAACAAAATATAAATAATTAAAACACAAAAACCTACCATTTTCAATTCACGAAAATGATAGGTTTTTGTGTTATTCAATTATATTTGCCGACCGCAGGTCCCACAATTTTTAATTTTTCATTTTTAATTCTCAATTCAAAGAATTAACCTTATCAACAAACCTCAAGAACTGCTTTTTACCCTCTTCATTCCTCTCAAACACGCCACATTGTTCGAGGATTTTTGCGAAGGTGTCGCCTATTGCATTTCTTGTGATTTCGTCAATATTTTCTTTTGTAGGTTTTTTAGAGATAATAAACTTTTCTGCCCACTCAGCGTGTTTAGAAATAGTTTCATTTCGGGTGATATCTTCACCATTTAAAATAGCGTCTTTTAAAACTTGCATTTCTGTTTTAAGACGAGCAGGAAGAACTGCAAGACCCATAACCTCAATAAGACCGATATTCTCTTTTTTGATGTTATGATATTCCGGATGTGGATGATAAAAACCATCAGGACATTCTTCGGTAGTAATATTGTTTCTTAAAACTAAATCTATTTCATATTTGCCATCTCTGAAACGTGTAATTGGTGTAATAGTGTTATGTGGTACACCATCCTCAGTTTTAGCAATTATAAATGCTTCACTGTCGCTATAATTACGCCAGCAATTAAGAATTTTACCAGCAAGAGTACAAATTCTGTCAGTATCTTCACCAATAAGTCTTATAACAGACATTGGCCATTTTACAATACCCGCTTTTATATCATCAAAGCCAGTGAATTTAAGCTCTGTTTCAATCTCAGCCCTTGCCTGAGCGAAGGTGTAATTACCACCCTGAAAATGCTCGTGAGTTAAAATTGAACCACCAGAAATTGGTAAATCTGAGTTTGAACCAATAAAATAATGTGGGAATTGTTTTACAAATGAGAAAAGACGTCTGAAGCCTTTTTCACTTATTTTCATTGGCACGTGATTGCCATCGAAAACGATACAATGCTCATTGTAATAAACGTAAGGTGAATACTGTAAAAAGTAACTGTCATCATCTAATGTAACAGGAATAATTCTATGGTTTTGTCTTGCTGGGTGGTTAACTCTGCCAGCATAGCCCTCATTTGTTTTACAAAGAAGACATTTAGGGTAAGAAGAAGCCTCCATTTTGGTAGCCGCAGCAATCGCTTTAGGGTCTTTTTCTGGTTTTGAAAGGTTTATAGTAATATCAATATCGCCATATTCAGTAGAAGTAACCCACTTCATATCATTTTTAACACGATATTCTCTTATGTAGTCACTCTTTCTTGCAAAGTGATAATAATACTCTGTTGCTTTTTCTGGTGACTCTGCATATTTCTCTTTAAAAGTTTTAATTACTTCAGATGGTCTTGGAAGAACAGCACCCATTATTTTTGTGTCCAGCAAATCTCTGTAAACAACCGAATTTTCACAAAGACCGTTTTCACAAGCATAATCTAAAATGCCTTTTAAAATATCTTCTAATTCCATTTCTTTTGAAACAGCATCTTCATCAATAGAAGAAAGATTTAAAACCTCTAAAATTCTGTTAGTTGCCCAGATTTCATCTTCTTTTAAAATTAAAGACTCTTTTTCTAAGTAAGTCACTAAAGATTTAATTAATTCGCTGATTGTCATACCATAAAACCCCATTATAAAATAGATAAGTATATTATAATATGTTTATTCAATTCTTTCAATATTTTTTTGAATTTATATTGAAAATATTACGATAAATAGTTAAAATATTATAGTAATTTAAATTTTTATAAAAATACGGTGGTTTTAATGGATTTTAATGCAGAAAAAGTAAAAAATGATATTGTTGAATGGATTAAAAACTGGTTCGACGAAAACGGTAAAGGCTGTAAAGGGGTCTTAGGCATTTCTGGTGGTAAAGACAGTTCAGTTGTTGCCGCACTTTTAGTAGAAGCCATAGGCAAAGAAAACGTTGTTGGTGTTCTTATGCCAAATGGTGAACAATTCGACATTGACGTTTCAAAAGACCTTGTTGAATTTTTAGGCATAAAATCTGTAACAATAAATATTAAAGATGCTTATAGCGGCTTCTTAAATGAATTTAAAAGTAACGATGTTGAACTCACCGCTCAGGCTATTACAAATCTTCCGCCAAGACTTCGTATGGCGTGTGTTTATGCAGTAAGCCAAAGCGTAAATGGCAGAGTCGCAAACACCTGTAATCTTTCTGAAGACTGGGTTGGCTACTCTACACGCTATGGCGATAGCGTTGGCGACTTCTCACCTCTTTCAAAGCTTACAGTTCAGGAGGTTAAAGCAGTCGGCAAGGCGTTAGGTCTCCCAGATAAATTCACAGAGAAAACTCCTATTGATGGTCTTCAGGGTAAAACAGATGAAGACAACTTAGGTTTTACTTATGCAGTTCTTGATAAATATATAAGAACTGGTATTTGTGAAGATGAAAAAACAAAAGAGAGAATAGATTATCTTCACAGAATAAATCAATTCAAATTAGAACTTATGCCCGTATTTAATTACGAGCCTGAAAGGAATTAATTATGTCAGTTTTAAAAGGATTACAACCCGAAAGAGTTTTTTATTATTTTGAAGAAATTACAAAAATCCCACACGGTTCAGGTGATATGGATAAAATCGCTTCGTTCTGCGTTGATTTTGCAAAAAAGCACAATCTTAAATATTATCACGATAAAGAAAACAACGTTGTAATTTATAAAGATGGAACGAAGCATTTATGTAACGCAGAGCCGATTATTTTACAAGGCCACTTGGATATGGTTTGCCAGAAAACAGAAGATTGTAGCATTGATTTTTCAAAAGATTCTTTAGAAATTTTTATTGATGGCGACTTTATAAAAGCTAAAAACACTACTCTCGGTGCAGACAACGGCATAGCAGTAGCCTCAGTTTTAGCAATTTTAGAAAGTGACTGTTACGCTCATCCACCTATTGAAGCTGTTTTTACAACAGATGAAGAAACTGGTATGGTTGGCGCAAATAATCTTGATACGTCTGTTTTAAAATCTAAAAGAATGATTAACATCGACTCAGAAGAAGACGACACAATGACAGTTTCCTGCGCTGGCGGTGCTGACTTTTTAGCAACCTTCAATTTCCAGAGAGAAACTGTTGAAGGTACTGAAATTGAAATTATTTTAAAAGGTCTTAAAGGCGGTCACTCAGGCATTGAAATCGACAAAGGCAGAGTTAACGCTAATATTCTTGCAGGGCGTGTTTTAAATCATTTAAAAACCGCAGATTTCAATTTATTAAGCATCAACGGTGGCGACAAAACAAACGCTATTACAAATCTTTGTAAAATAAACCTTTGTGTAAATAATAGTGAGCAATTTATAAAAGATGCTACTGAATACCTCGAAACTATAAAAAGTGAAATCACAGCAAGAGAATCAGATTTCTGCTATGAACTTAACATGCTCGAAAACGGAAGCTTTGAGGCAATAAACAAAGAATCTCAGAACGCTATTATTTACGCTTTAACCTGTATGCCAAACGGCGTTTTAGATATGAGTGCTGAAATAAATGGTCTTGTTGAAACGTCTTTAAACTTAGGTATTTTAGCGACAACTGAAAACAGTACAGAATTAAAAACCTCATTAAGAAGTAATAAAATGAGTGCTCTTTCTGCTTTAGAAGACAAATTAAAAACATTTTTCAGTGTTCTCCCTTGTGAATGCACAACGTTTGACAAATATCCATCCTGGGAATTTAACTCAAATTCTACTTTACAAGGTCTTTTTAAAGAAGTTTATGAAAAAGAAACTGGTGAAATTCTTAAAGTAGAAGCAATCCACGCTGGACTTGAATGTGGCGTGTTTGCATCTAAAATTAAAGATTTTGATTGCATCTCAATAGGTCCTAATATGTTCGACGTTCACACAGTAAAAGAAAGACTTTCTGTTTCTTCAACTGAAAGAACCTTTAAAATTCTTTTAAAAGTCTTAGAAAACTGCAAATAAACTGCTTTTTTAATTGACATAATCTTACATTTATTGTAAAATACTGTGTTGAATGTAAAATATAAAAAAATAAAAGAAAAAGAGTGATAAAATGCATTGGTCAGAAGAAATCGCTGAAAAAATAATTAAGCGTAACCCTAACAAAGAAGAGTATGTTTGTGCCGCTGGTATCAGTCCATCAGGCTCAATTCATATTGGTAACTTCCGTGATATTGCTACAAGCTACTTTGTAGTAAGAGCTTTAAGAAAAAAAGGCAAAAAAGCAAGACTTCTTTTCTCTTGGGACGAGTTTGACCGTCTCAGAAAAGTTCCTGTAAATGTTGCGGCAGTTGACAGCGATATGGAAAAATACATAGGTTGCCCTTATGTAGATGTTAAAAACCCATTCGTTGATGCACCAGAATTTAAAACTTATGCAGAATATTTCGAAAACGAATTTGAAACATCTATTGTTAAATTCGGTATTGATATGGATTATCGCCATCAGGCAGAAATGTACAGAAGCGGTAAATACACAGAGCATATCATCCATGCTTTAAAGCATCGTGGCGAAATATTTGATATTTTAGACAGTCACCGTACACAAGAAGCACAGCCAGGCGAAAGAGAAGCTTATTACCCAATTAACATTTATTGCCCAGAATGTGGCAAAGATACAACAAAGGTTCATTCTCTTTCAGATGACTGCACAGTTGCAGAATATTCTTGTGCTTGTGGCCATAAAGGTACATTTGACTTCACAAAAGATTTCAACTGCAAATTAGCTTGGAAAATCGACTGGCCTATGCGCTGGATGTATGAAGGCGTTGACTTTGAACCAGGTGGAAAAGACCACGCAAGCCCTCATGGTAGTTATGACACAAGTAAAGATATTGCAAAGAAAATCTTTGGTTATGAGCCACCACTCTTCCAGGGTTATGAGTTCATTGGTATTAAAGGTACAACTGGTAAGATGTCTGGTTCTTCAGGTCTTAACTTAACACCAGATACACTTTTAAAGATTTATCAACCAGAAGTTATTCTCTGGCTTTACTCAAAAACAGAGCCGCTCAAGGCATTTGACTTCTGCTTTGATGATGGTATTCTTCGTCAGTACTTTGAATTTGACAAGATGTACACAAACGTACAGAATGGTACTGCTAATGAAAATGAAAAAGCAATTATGTATAACACAACTGTTGGCGACAGAGTATTAGAAACTGTTCCAATGGGTCACCTTGTTCAGTTAGGTTCAGTTGTTGACTTCAACGTTCCAATGCTCGAAACAGTATTTGAGAAGATTGACACACCTTACAAATATGAACAATTCGCTGACAGACTCGAAAGAGCAAAATATTGGCTTGAGCACTGCGCTCCAGAAAACGTAAACAGACTCAGAACATTAAGAAACTGGGAAGTTTATGAAACTCTTGATGATACAGCTAAAAAAGAGGTTGAGCTTTTATTTAACTTCATTAAAGAAGGCGGCTACGACCTTGATGAACTCAACAAAAAGCTCTACGCTATTCCAAAAGAAGTTCACGGCACAGACCTTGATGAAAAAGCTCTTAAAGCAATTCAGGGCACATTCTTCAAGAATGTTTATAAGCTTCTTATTGATAAAGAAAAAGGTCCAAGACTTTACTTATTCCTTTTTGCTATCGACCCACAAAAATACGTTGGTCTTCTTGACTTCTCTTACCCAAAAACAGAAGAGGAAATGAAAGCTCCTGTTGTTGAAGAAGTAGTAGAAAATGAAGATAAACACGTTTATGGCGAAGCAGATGCTTTCGTTCCATTCTCTACTGATAAAATAAGCATTGATGATTTCTGCAAGTTAGACCTTCGTGTATGCGAAATTGTAAAAGCTCAGGAAATCAGAAAATCTCACAGTTGCTTAAAGCTCACACTTGACGATGGTAGCGGTGAAAACAGAGTTATTGTTTCATCAATTAAAAACGACTACACTTGTGAGCAATTAGTTGGTAAGAAGATTATTGTTGTTGCAAACCTTGAGCCTGCAAGAATTGCTGGTGTTGAAAGTCAGGGTATGCTTGTAGCTGCAACAAACGGTGCTTGTGGTTGTCAGGTAGTATTTTTACCAGACTGTGTGCCAGCGGGTACTCAGATTAAATAATTTGAGTAGGAAATAGGAATTAGAACCTAGAAGAACAAAAAACATCCTATCATTAAAATTTTTTCACAAACTAAAATGATAGGATGTTTAATTTTACTATTTTGCTTTTATTTCAATTGAATTTTGAATTCCTCATTGTTTTGTTCTTCACCAATTAACGTAATAACTACTATTTCTTCAAACCACACTACTTCCCAATTTTCAGATGTTAAACTTTTACCGTCATTACTTATATCTTCTTCGATTACCTTTATTTCTTCATTGGTATTAGTATTAATTAATTGTATTTTTACATTATGCGAACCAAAAAATTCTGGATAACCGACCTGATTTATTACAATCAGATATTTATTATCTGGTGAACTAATTTCATCAAGTTTGGTAATCTCTTGATTTTTTGCAGAAGTCAGCTCAAAATCAATTGAAAATATCGCAACAAGAGCTACTACAATTACAGTGATTATCGCAATTATAATTCTTTTCTTTTTTTTAAACATAAAATCATCTCCTCCAGAATTTTTATATCATATTTTATCTTTTTTTACAACTTTTGAATTTTATATTTCTCAGTATTCAGGGAATTATAAAAATAAAATAAATTTATTGGAGTGAAAGTTATGGCTAAAAAAGGAATGAAAAGGCCCGAAAAAACTCACACAGAAAAACGAAACGATGCACCACCTGTACCAGAAATTCAAGGCAAAGCAAAAACTGGAAAGAAAGAAGTTAACCCAATTATTGCTGGCATAAACGGTGTAACACAAAAAGTTTACCACACAAAAACATCAAAAAAAGAAAAACCTATATCACACGCTTATCAAGCTATTGATACAGACCTTGCAAGAGATAATATAGAAAATGATATTCCTTTTGCAGATTTACAAGACAACTAAAAAGCAATCCTATCATTTAAATTTTTTCGCAACCTCAAATGATAGGATAATTTTTATTTGCCTAATTCCCAATTCCTAGTTCCTAATTCCTATTTCCTCGTAAACAACTATTCTTGTTTCTCTAAAAAACTCATCAAACTCGTTTTCATTGAGAACCTTTGGAAAACTCAACACTAAAAGCGGTACACATTCTGCATTATGATATGATGGTTGAGTGTAGTCATACGAATTCACCTTGAAGCCAAGATTTTCATAAAACTTGATTCGTTTCTTTTGCATTTCAGTTTCAGGGGATTCTGCTTCTAAAATAATCGGCAAATTATATTGTGTTTTCAACAATTCAAAAGTCTTTGAACCATAGCCTTTAGAACGGATTTCTTTATTTATTGCAATATGTTCAACAAATAAAAATTTATTGAAAACCCAGAAAACAATTAAACCTACGCTTTTGTTTTCATCGGTAATTTCGCAGAAATTAAACTGAGATTTTAAAAAGCACTTTTTCTCGTCAACTTCATCGCGTCTTTCTTCATAAGGGAAAGCATCAATAAGTCTTTTATAAACTTCAGAGAAATTTTCTTTTATTACCGGTTTTAAATTAATCATACCAAGTCACTTATTTCTTTAAAATTATTTCTTATTTCATCAGTTGTGCCTGTTGAAATATAGTAATCATATTCTTTGGGTTTAAAACTTTCAAAAACATAATCTTTAACTACTGCAATATAAGAAGTAGGTCCTGCTTTTGACGGGTCTTTTTCAGTTGTTTCACCACGCCCAAACACACCTGTTAAAAATGTGTCGTGAGTCGGCATATAAAGACCTATGCCGAAACTATCAGAAAATTCGCCACGATATGCTGACCACTGTTCAACCGATGTAAAATTCGGGTAACCCTCATCCGGCCAGAAACCTAATTCATTATTTGTTACAAGTTTATTTTCTTTTGAAAAAGGTTCTACACCATCATAATAAACGAAAGTGTTAAGTGGTTCAATACAATAGAATGCAGGTAATTCCTGTGTTCTTGGTGTTGCAGGGTAACCTGAAAAATCAGTAAATCTACACCTTACATGAACATTATTATTTTCTATAGCATACCACGATTCCATATAAGATGGTGTAATAAATTCTTTTTCCTTAGCCCAGTCAAGCGGTCTGCATTTTATATAAATCTCTTCTTCACTAAGGCGTATATCTACAATTTTACTGTGGTCATTATATTGGTTACCACCCTGAACAGGATTATAGTTCCAGGTGTTATCCATATAAGTCCCTGGTTCATAAGGTGCTTCTAAAGTTCCGTAATAAGATTGTTGAACTAATCTACCGGTGTCGTTACGATTAATTAAATTAACATTTTTATTAACTGCCCTTGTGTCATAACGCTCACTTGCATTTGAGTCAACCTTTGTTTTGCCGTCAACCTTAACTGCTTCAACGTTTGAATTTAAATCTTCAAGGTAAGAAAGAGCACCACCCCAAAGCAAATCTACACCTAATTTATAGTTTTCAGTTTCAATGAAAACCTCTTGTTTTGGAATTTCGCGTAAAAACACTGTAAAACCAGTAATTTTAACATTTGCTTTTTGTGTATTCAATGGCTGACATGTAAATTCAATTACTTTTTCAGCTTGCACTTTTTCTAAAGCGTTGTCAATGAAACTATAAAAACAAGTTTCCTCTTCGCTTGGCTCTAAAAAGAATTCTTCTCTTATTTCTTCTTTATCCACAATATAAACAATTGAACATTTAAGATATGAATCAGACGCGTATTTCACGCCATAATAATTAAACTTTTTTTGGTAATCGTCAATTGTTTTTACATCCTTTGCAGAAAGCTCGTAAAAATCATTATTTGTCAAACCTACTCTACTTTTGATTGTAAAATCTGTATCATATTTATTACCTAGACAACCAGCAAATGAAATAATGGTTGCCATGCTTATCAATAAACTTAGTACTCTTTTTGTCATTGTCCTCACCTATATTTCCAAAATTGTTAATCTGTGTAACGCTCTTGTAACTGCCATATAAAGATATGGGTTGTTATTTTCACCCGAAAATTCTTTATTTTTATTAAACACTATTACACTATCAAATTCAAGCCCTTTTGTTAAAACCAGCGGCATAATTATTGGTGCTTCGCTTAATACACAGGATTTATTATCGCAAAGTCTGAGCTTAGGGAATTCTTTAATCAGCTCTTTATGAAGTTCCCTTGCTTCTTCTATAGTCTTTGTAATAATCGCAACTGACGAACTTTTTTTGCTATATTCCTTTAAAGTCTCTTTAAATTCACTTTCACCTTTTTTATGCTGAACCGCTTCACCATTTCTTGTGAAAATATCGTAACTCTTTTCTTCTGATAAAAGTGAAAGTGCTACCTTGTTTATTTCTTCAGTTGAACGGTAGCTTCTGTTAAGATATAAAGAATTAGCATTATAAAGCGAAGCTAATTTTTCTACGCTCACTGAATTTATTTCAGGGTTAATAGCCTGATTTGTATCAAGTAAAAGTGTATATTTTGCTCTTGGGAACATTGTTAAAATAATTCTGTGCTGTAAAAGACTTAAATCTTGTGCTTCATCAATTAAAATATGCTTTACACCATTTAAAACAGCACTTTCACCCATTACACATTTGGTGAAAACAACACCTAATGCATCTGGGAAATCTAAAATTCTTTTCTCAAGATTTTCTTTAGTTAATTTTAAAATGTCGTCACCACTGCCGATTGTGTTAACGTAATTTTCTAAAATGTTAATATAAATTTTAACAGGGTCTGCTAAAACGCTTTCTCTCAATGCTCTGCCAACATTGTGCTTTAACTCTCTACGTTTCATTTTATAAAGCTTAGAAGTATCTTCATCTATACCAGACTCTAAATCTATTGTTTCATAAATATCTTCTCTGCGCTCTAAAAAATATTCATCTATTACTCCATTTACGAAGCTTACGAGTCTCTCTGCTCTTGCAGATGGAGCATTTTCATTGTCTGAAACATATCGGTCTAAAATATCATCTTTTGAAATGATTGTTTCATCGTAAAGAGTTACGTCCTTGAATTCTGGCAAATAATTTTCAGCGTGTACTTTTAAGTAATCTACAAACTTTTCGTCATATTTTAAAACTGCATTTTTCTTTCTTAAATTATCGCCGTTAATTAAACTGTTTGCTAAATCATAATAATCAAGAACAGAAAAATCCGGTAGCTCTGCTTTAAAGATATTGTAAAAGCTCGAGTAATTTATTGGCATTTCGCCAAGCTCTGGAATAATATCTGCAACATAACTAGAAAAAATATCGTTATTAGAAAACATAACAATTTCAGAAGAAATGAGTTCTTTTCTGTTTCTGTAAAGAAGGTAAGCAATTCTGTGGAAACCAACAGAGGTTTTACCACTACCAGCAGGACCATAAACAATTAAATTTTTATTATCAGAATATCTTATAGCTTTATTTTGCTCACGTTGAATTGAATTAACAATGACTCTTAAATGCTCGTGGGTGTTTTCGCCCAACACATCTCTTAAAATATCATCGTCAATTTTAATATCGCTGTTAACAAAGCCTTTTAATTCGCCATTCTGGAATTTATATTGTCTTTTTAAAGAAAGTTTACCTTCCATTACGCCAGATGGTGCATTGAAGTAAGCATCACTCGAATTAAAATCATCATAAAAAAGCGAAGCAATAGGTGCACGCCAGTCACAGACTAAAGTGTTATAGGTATCTCTTTCCTGTAATGTTTTAAGACCTATATAAATTTCTTGCTTTCTTCCAGTTCTGTTCGGTGTGAAATCCACCCTTGCAAAATATGGTGAATTTTTAAGCTTTTCATAAAATGAAATGTCATAATGTGCGTTTTCTATTTCCTGCAACTGATTTTCCATTTCATAATGAAGCTCAGTAAGCTCAACACCAGCGTACATACCGCCATTAGGATTGTCTTCATTGAACTTTTCACCCTGAGCCTTAACCCGTGCCTTATAAGTAACAATAAGGTCTTTAAGTCTCACTATTTCGCTATTTAAAAAGCTTTTTACTTTACTTAAATAAAGTTGCTCTTGTTGTTCTTCTTTTGAATACATTTAAAGAAATTTCCTTTCAAAAATGTGGTTTTACCTAAATAGTAATTATAACATAAGAAAAACTCTCTATCAAGTGTTGACATTAAATTTAGTAAATATATAATATTCTTATAGTATAAAATAAAGGAATGTTTTTATGAAAATTTCTTATAACCACGAGTCAATCCGTCTTACTGGCAGATGGGATACACAAAACAAAGAATTTGCAACTGCTACTACAACAGGTAGCTATATTGAATTCTGCTTTAAAGGTACTCTTGCTACTGCGGTTTTTAACTGCGATAACAATAAATACCCTTTCCCACATTTATGGGTACAAATAGATGGTGGCGATTACACCGAAACAATGGTAGATAACTACCTAAAAATTCGCACTAAAGAAAATAAAGAACACACAGTAAGAATTATTTTTAAAGGTACTGTTGAAGAATTCAGACGTTGGTATCAGCCATTAGAAAGTAAAATTTCTTTTTGTGGGGTTATTACAGATACGCCAGTAAAAATTAAAAAAGATAAAAGAAAAACTATTGAATTTGTTGGTGACTCAATTACAGAAGGCGTTTTAACTGACGAAGATTATTTTGGTAAAAATGGTGAAAATAAATTCTCAATAGGTCAGTTCAACAGAGTTTATCAAGATGATGTTACTGCTACTTATGCTTGGCTTACTGCCGAAAAACTTAATTTAAGACCAATATTTATGGGCTACGGTGCAGTTGGCGTTACACGCTCGGGGATGGGTGCAGTACCAAAAGCAGACGAAGCGTACCCTTATAACTTTGATAAATCCCCTATCACACATAAAAACAGCGATTATATATTAATTAACCACGGCGCAAATGACCGTTTCGAAGCACTTGAAAATTATCTTGAGAATTATGAAAAGCTTTTAGATGTTATTATTAAAATGAATCCTGAGTCTAAAATAATTTCTCTTTCAGCTTTCTGTGGTGCATTCCACAAAGAACTTGGTGAATTTATTAAAGAATACAACAGCAAAAACAATACAGATATTTTCTTTATAGATTCAAATGGCTGGGTACCAGTTGAGCCACTTCATCCTGCGAGAGATGGACATATAACAATTTCAGAAAACTTAGCGAAACTATTGTCAAAGCAATTCAAAATTGAACAAAATTAAAAATTAAAAATTAAGAATTGTGGGTCTGCGACGCAATTATAAAGAATTAACAATAACTACATTCTATCATTTTGGTTTAACCATAACCTGAAAATAATAGAATGTAGTCTTTTTTATTCATATTAAATTATAATCAACGCGAAGCGTTCCGAAATTTTTAATTTTTCATTCTTAATTCTTAATTAAAAATGCTTTCGCATTTTTTAAACTTTTATTTTCTTCACCGCAAACCCTGCCATTAAAATTGCAAGAACGCCTGCAACTAATTTTCCTATAATAACCGCTAAAATGTGTTCGCCGTTATAAGAGAGTGTAAATGCTAAATGGTCACCAAAAACAAATGCACCAGAAACACAGAAAGCAAGGTTCATAACTCTGCCTTTGCGGTTCATTTTACCCGCATTTTCAATGGTTGCAATACTGTTTGCAAGAGTTGCTACAAAACCTAAAACCGAAGCTTCATCAAGTCCTGTTTTTTTACCTAACATTTTAAACGGCTTATTTAAAAGCTTTGAAATTATTGCTATAAGTGGGAATGTACCCGAAAGCACAACGCCGATATGGAAAATAGTTTTAAAGCCTTCATTTATTGGTGTTGTTTTTTCTAAAATCACCCAACCAGTTAAATACTGTAAAATACCAATCGAGAGTCCACCAATAACTAAAACGAGAATTGCTTTGCCCAAAATACCGAAGATTTTTATGCAAACACTCGGCACTTTTAAAAGACCTATAACAATAATTACTGAAAAGAATATACTTGGTACCAAATTTAAAACAAGTGTAAGAATATTTATACCCATAAAAAGACCTGACACGAAACAACCTAATGGAATTGTGCTTATACCACAAAGAAGCCCCAAAAACACGTCTTTATGGAATTCTTTATTTATTGAGCTTATAGAAACTGGAATTGTAAATGAAATTGTCGCACCTAACATTGAAGCAACCACAAGTCCGTGAAATGAGCCTAAAAGTGCATCATTACAAACAGAATCAGCAAGGGCTGCACCACCCATATCGTTAGCAAATATAATACCCGCTATTGCAGATGGGTCAAATTTTAAAAGATTTGCAACAGGCGTTATTACTGGCAATAATAAATCTGAAAGAGTCGGTGCTATTGTAATCATACCGAGCATTGACATTGTGAGCGGTGCTATTGTATGTATGCCCTTTTCAAACTCATCGCCTAATTTAAGGCGGTTGCCGAATATTTTATCTATTGCACCGATTAAAGCAAATATTGCCATTGTGACTGATAATGCGTGTTCCATAAAAACCCTTTCTTTATCGTTCTTCTTCGAACTCGATTCCTGTATTGTATTTTTTATTATTTATTGCTTCTTTTTCTTTAATAACAGCTTCTAAATCTATATTGTAGCAGTTCGCTATTGCCATAATGTAGTAAATAACATCCCAAAGTTCTTCGTCAATAGTACCCTTAATATCAGCATTAGCAGTTCTAACTTTGTTTTTACGAATGGCTTCAGAAAGTTCGCCAACTTCTTCGGTTAATTTTAAAAAATAATCTTTTACGAGTTCTGCGTTATAATCTTTTGACTTTATATAAGCCTGGAGATATTTAATTGTTGTTTTACCATCCATATATTATATAATCCTTTAACAAAAATTAGTGTTTATTTTAATTATTCATCAGCGTCAGCGACTTCATCATTCATTATTCATTAAAAATCCGTTCTTAATGAATAGTGAATATTGAATAATGAAAAATGAATAATACAAAACAAAAATCCGCACTCTTGCGAGAACGGATTTTTGTTTTGGCGCGCTGGAAGGGACTCGAACCCCTGACCTACTGGTTCGTAGGCGCCACCAAAACTTACCAACCATTCCATACCACAACATATAGTGGTTTTTATTCCGGTTACAAATACTATTCCACAACAATATTTCCAATAATTCCAAATGTTCCAAGTCTCTGTGTGGGATGATTTGTGGTCAAAGCCTCATCGAAATTTAGAGTGAGTGTATTCGAACCAAATATGCCTTAAATGTCCGATTTCACGCACCTTTTGTATTTTTTTGTCTTGATATACGCCAGTATACCTTCGCCAAAGAAAATCCAAAATGTACACAAACTCAGACATTTTAGGTTCTGCGAAGTTTAATATTTGGCAATTTTTTCTGTACAAGGCAAAACTCGCAGGAATACTGACGTATTTCAAGAGTTTTAACGATGTTACAGGGAAAAGTGACTATATTAAACCATATCTGGTTCGAATACACTCACTCTAAGAGTTTTTTGAAAGGTGTTTTATACCTCTTTTCAAATGAACTTTCACACCTTTTCTTATTGGGATTTTAACATGAATTCACCCATAAGTCAACTAAATAAGTTAACCCCAAAATTCGCAGCTGTAGGTATAAAATTTTGTATTATTGTTTCATAAATAACTCGACAAATTGGAATTTATAGAATTGATTATACCACTCATAGCAAAATATGAAAGTGGTTTTTATTTTTCTTTAATAAGCACCATACTGAAAAGCTCCAGTTCAAAGGAAAGATTATCAGTAACTTCTATAAGCTCACCACTGTGCTCGTTATCAACCTTATATATATCGTATGACCCCTTTTTACCTAAATTCAATGAAATCTCTTTATTAGGTAAACCATCATTATCGCTATAATAAGTAAGTATAATTGTTGCTTTTCCGTTTTTATCCACACCGCAAAGAGAATAGATGTTTTCAATCTCATTTTGGGAAGCAATTTCTTTTTCGCAATCATAAAGGAAACCATACCAATAAAAAGCATAGTAGCCCTTTAACTTTTCATAAGTGTAAAAATCAAAAACACCATTGAAAGCCGAGGGACGAGTGTCATAATACATAAGCATATCAATGGGAGAATGCTGAGAAGTACACATGCAAGCCAATGTGAATGATGCACCCTTAATGCCGTGAATTGCTTTAAGAGAGTAAACAAACTCTTCTTCCCACCCTTTTACATAGTTCCATTCGTTGAGTATACTTTCTACATTTTCATAACCATATTTGTTTAAAAGAGTTTTTATTCTTTCTGCTTTTTGCGCCATGTGCACAGGCTCTGTGCAATAAATATGCCAGGAAAAGAAATCAAGCGGTACATTTCTATTTTGCATTTCCTGAAGAAAATCCTCTGCCCATTCTTCGTTATGTGCAAGCGCAGGACCGCCTATTTTCAAATCAGGAAAACGGTCTTTAAGATGCTTTGCGGTAATTTCGAACAAATTAAAAAATTCTGCTTTTGTTCCGCCCCAGGTGCGCTTGTTCGATGAATCGTCCGGGTCGAGATCAGCTTCATTCCAGATTTCCCAGTATTTCATATTGAGTTTGTAGCCATCTGCCCAACCCTCATTGTAATGTCGGATAATATGTTCGCAGATAACGGCCCACTTTTTGAAATCCTTAGGTGGAATAGTACCATGCTTTTTTATCTGATGCTCAATTGTCTGACCTAATCTGAAAAAGGTTTCAGTGCCTGCATCAAGACAAACTAAAATGCTTTCATCCGTACAGGAAAAATCATAGGATGCAGGGTCATAAGGGTCAGCATCGAAATCTGGGAAAATATATGTAATATCATGGCTATATGGCCCACCATAAATACCGCAAACAGCAGAATCGTGGTTTCTGCTATATGGAATCCGCGCTGACTTATAATCCGCAAAATTACTGCGAAATTGGTCATTTGCATACCTTCTATGCCAAGGACCACCATTAGTGGAATTAAGAATTTTAAATTTGCTTCCTGAACTATTCAAATCAAATTTTAATATTTCCATTGCAGCCTCCACAAATTCAAGTTTATCGAGTTGATTATAACACAAAACGTCGTGAGCAACAATAAAATTTGTTTTGATTTCGATTCGGTTTCGTCTTAATTTATTTTCTTTTCGGTTGGATTTTTTCGTGTTCAGGGTGTAAAAAATTTATACGCATGAAACAAAGATAGAAGAATTTATTTTTTATATAATTCAATTTCTAAGCCATCTTTTACAATGGTTCGATTTAGGTCTAATTTAATTAGATTGATATTCGTTATTTTTATGTAGGTAATAATATCTGTATTAGATATTCCCCAAAATTGTGTATTTGCCAAATCCCCATAAGATTTAATGCCTTTTCCTATTCTATTTGAAAAAACATTATACTTTAAGTGTTCTCCAAATACGTCATATTCATACACTTGACCTGTTTGGGTCATAACAATATATTTTGCGGATTCTGTGATTTCAATTCCATACAAGTCATTATTGATTGCAATTCTAGCTGTAAAGGAAACAGCATCATCAGATAGTGGTGTTATACTTACGTTCGTTACTTGAACATAGGAATTTAATTCATCGATGTACTCGTTTCCTATTTCGTCAACATGTAAAAAATTTTGTTTGAATTTTGCTAACTCAATATCATATTCTTTTTTGTTATTAGAAATTGAATTAGAGTAGAAAATAAAGCAACCGATAGAGAAAATAATAGCTAAAACAATACTTTTTCGTCTTGTTTTTTTAGTACGGTTCTGTGCTTTTTCTAATAACTTTCTTTCGTTTTGGATGAATTCTTTTTGTCTTTCTAATTCTGTGTTTGATTTAGTAATCCAATCAGTTTTTTCCTGTTCTACTTCTGCAATTTTTTTCTTTAATTCTAAAATAAAAGGATTAACCCAATCAGAAAAAGGTTGTTCTATACCATCAATAATAACCCTTTCTTTCATTTGTGAATATGGCGTTAATTGGCTAAATATGTTGTCAATTTTTTCTGAGGAGAACATAGTACTGCTATGAGAAAAACTATTATTTAAATTTTTTTGAATGTTTGATAATGTGCAAAGTTCTATTTCAGGATTTGAGTTGGTTACTTTTATTTCGCAATCATCATTTGTAAAAACGATAAATGATTTGATTGGAATATTTGGAAACAGTTCTTTTATTGCCTTTATATGATATTCGTTTTGTTGCATTGGATTTTTAAAAGTGTTGTTTTTTACTGTTCGAAAATATTGAGTCCAAATACTATCAGAACTTTTTCCGTAAATTGTTCCTTTGTAATGTTTGATTTCAAAAATATACAAACCAGTTTCGTGTATTAAAATTAAATCTATTTCAGTTGTCTTGCCAGGACTAACTGGAACATTTAAGTTCATGAGAATTTTACACGTGCCAGGAATGTTCTTGTATAATTCACAAAATACAAGGTATTCTCCGTAATATCCTTTTCCTCGTTCATCCCATAAGAGTTTTTGCTCTTCAATATTTACATTAGTAAGTTCATTGTATATTTTATTTATATCCATTTTAATTCTCCTTGGTTGTATTTCATGCTTTAATTCTATCACCAAATAGTAAATATCACAAGGAAAAGTTTCATCGGCAGCTGAGAAAAAATCTGCGAATTGAAGTAAAAAAGTTAGTCAGGAAAATGAAGAAGTTATCAAAAAGCAAAACGAAAATGCAACCAAGAACCGAACAGAAATTTTTGTTTAATGACACCTGTTCGCCCAGAATTGAGCGAGTGAATTGAAAATAGAATACAGACCAGCATAGGAGAAAAAGACGGAATTTGGCACGAATTTGGGCAAATATGAGAAAGCAGATGTTTGTCATAATGTGGTGATGTTTCGAGCTGATTCAGATGTATTTAGCAACGGATTTATAGGCAGGAATAAGAAAAGTCTTTGCTAAAGCGACTTTTCGGCTCACATCAGGCGGCGGTGCCACCTGTTTAAAGGGATTTGACGATTTCAGATGGTTCGTAACCTTAAAACACCCTTTCCTTTGCTAAAATGGAAAAACAGGCTTGATTGTAAGGAAATCAAGCCTTGTTTGGGTCTTTGCTGGATGATGTTTGAAAAATTGTTGAATTGTGGTGGAAATATGGTATAATATTTGAGTATAAATTAAACGGCAAATTACTACTTTTTCTATAATTTATGTGGGGGTTAGAGTTTTGGATGATAATTTGAAATTGCATATAAAAAAGCTAAAAAGACGTGCGTTTTTAAATATTATATCATTGTTGGTAGTTGTAAGTACAATTGGTGTTGGTTTACTTTTGATGATAGTACCATTAAAGATGTTTGTAGAAGGATTATTAATAATGTTGATTTCAATACCTTTTATTGTTTATCTTGTTATTTCTTCTAAGAAAGCAAAAGAAGATGCGAAAAGTATATATACCCCAGTTGTTTTCAAATTAGGAAAATGTTTGTCTTATTCTGATTTAATTGATGCTTTAGAAAATTTAACATTTGAATCAAACCGTTTAATTTTGTCTGACGATGTCAGGTTTTACTATTTCAAAAACAAATTTCATTCTCGAGTAATTCTTTATAAAACTGATGATTTTAATAAAAAAGAATTTGATAATCAGAAATCACGTATAAATAAAAAGGCAAATAAGCAATTTGGTTGTAAGCAAAGCTTTACAAGGTCTGAAATAGGTTCTCATATGCGATTTAATATTATTTTTGCAAATGTATTGAATGATAATTTAATATCATTTTTCAGTCGTAATACAGCACAAAATTTAAGGAGAGCAGAAGCTATTTTTAATATTGCAGTAATAGGAGAAGAAGTTATAATTCCGCCACTTTATGGTGATTGCGATTATGGTGAGATAAGTTGTTATGAAAAAATAATAAAACTTATAAATGCGAAATGAACAAAAAAATCAGGTGACTTGAATCAGAGACTCGAGCCACCTGTTTGAATTTATTTTAAGACATTTTAATAGCTTGTTTAAGTATCTTTTCCAATTGGTTTTTGAATAAGATTTTAAGCACGAAATCCGCCCTAAAAAATAGTAAGAAAAAAATCTGTAAAATTTCTACAAGTGGGCAAATTTGTGGTCAAAACGGTTAGGGTGAAATAAGTTATCCGAACCTGCCTTAAAGCAAATCTTTTTATGTCTTTTCGGCGTTTCGGTCTTGCAAGGCGACAGCCTTACTGCACCCTCAACACCAAAAATACAATAAAAATCTTTTGCTTTTAGGTCAAAGATTTTTTATAGTGCAGATTTTTGGTCACTCAAGGCAAAAACGGAGTTAATCCTTACGGATTGACGAGTATTTTAACGATGAGTGGGCGGAAATTTGCCTATAAAAAACACGGCTCGGATAACTCATTTCACCCTAATTACGATTTCAGAAAAAAGTAAAAACCGCTGAAACCCTTTTGTTTCAACGGTTTTCGATGGCGCGCTGGAAGGGACTCGATGGGCTCTGCCCATCGTTCGCTACGCGAAAACCCGATTATGTTCGCCTTCGGCGAGAGTGGTGGGTTCGAGTCCCTATAAAATACGAGCAAAATAAAAAACAGCATAACCGAAGTTATACTGTTTCTTATGGCGCGCTGGAAGGGACTCGAACCCCTGACCTACTGGTTCGTAGGAGCTATGGATAGTATGCAACTATTCCAAACCACAACATATAGTGGTGTTTGTTCCAGTTACAAATACTATTCCACAACAATATTTCCAATAATTCCAAATGTTCCAAGTCTCTGTGTGGGATGATTTGTGGTCAAAACCTCATCGAAATTCAAGAGTTTTTTGAAAGGTGTTTTATGCCTCTTTTAAAATGAACTTTCACACCTTTTCTTGTTGGGATTTTAGCATAAATTCACACATAAGTCAAATAAAAAACCATCCACCAAATTCGCAGCTGCATTCTATTTATATAGCACCTATTGGTTTTATTGATTTTTCTCAGTACAAATGTTATAATACTCTTGGAGATAATGAAAGCGGGAGTATATTATGTACATAACATTCAAAAATAACAGTGAAAATTCAAAAATGATAATTTTCCTTGAAAACAGAAAATATATCTTAAATCCAGAAAATTCAGTTGATGTATTTTGTGAAAAATCGAATTTTATTTTTGAGACACAGTGCATAGCATTCGAAGAATTGACAGATGCTATAAATGAATTTGATAAATTAGAACAACCTTGTCGTCTTAAAGATAAATTTCTAAAGAAAATCACTAAGGCATTCGTTGAAAAACTACCTGAAATTATACTTGATTTAACAATGAAGTATGAAGTGAATTGCAATAATAATCAAAATGTTACAATAAATTTATATGATGGCTTTTATTCAGTGTGTGATGGTAAAATTGCAGATTTTTTTGATATTATGGGAGTAGATTATGTCTTTTCACGTGCTGAGACAGATAATGAAATTAAAGTTGTTGATGTTACAGCAAACAATCGTAAAAAGTTTTTGAAACTTATGAGAATGATGCTCCTTTTTATAAATTCGAGTATTATTTTTGTTGATTGGTTTTTGTTTGTTCCCGAATATTTTACAATTAAATTTCTCTCATCACACTTTTATATTAAACGATTATTTAAAAAACTATATAATAAAACAGCTGAAGAAAGAACTAGCTTGTTTTACGAAAAAGAACAAAGTTGTGAAAAAGAAGAAAACAAGAAAGGTTGTTTAGGTAGTTTTATAAAAATATTCCTTGTATTGCTTGTTTTTGGAGGAATTTGTTTTTGGGGTTTAACGAGTGAACCTGAAGTTATAATATCCGAAGATTTCAGTTATGTAACTTGTTTTGATGAAACATTTGTAAAAATTGATGGTGGATTACCCGAAGATGCAGAAGATGTATTTTTAGAAGATTACTCAGCATATTATTCATTGGTTGATGGTGGTTATGATATGGATAATTATTATTGCCATATTTATGAAACGCCAGATGGTACTCGTTATATGTGGCTTAAAGATGATTGCACAAATGAAGAAAATGTTGATAAAAGCTACGAGGATTATGAGAATCCTTTGGTTTATAAATCAATAGGAGAACAAAAGTGACTTGACACAAAATAAATTTATGATCACAAAAATCCAATACAAATAAATTATTGTTAACGGAAGATTTGAAATTTTTATTCGAGTCTTCCGTGTTTTTATTTTGTTTTCGGTTGGATTTTATTTGAAATTGGGAGTTGCATATGAAATTTCTTGTGCAAGTTTTGGTTTAGGTTCTGAGATTTTAATTTTAGTTTTCGATTGGGAATTGATTTCGTTTTGAAAATTTTGTTTCAATTTGTGGTTGAGTTTTGATTTGAATTTTGAAAATTTTCTTCTAATTTTGGTTTGGGGTTCGTGTGAAAATCGGTTTAATTTTTTTGTGTTCAGGGTGTAAAAATTTTATACGCATGAAACAAAGAAAAGGGATTTTGAATTTTGTTTGAAAAGTTTTCAAAAAAGTTTACCAACAAAGAAAAAAAGTTTGAAAAGTTTTCATCGGCAGCTGAGAAAAAATCTGTGAGTTAAAAAGCAAATGTCGGTCAGGAAAATGAAAAAAATATCAAAAAGCAAAGAGAAAATGTAACTGAGAGCTGAACAGAATTTTTTGTTTAATGACACCTGTTCGCCCAGAATTGAGCGAATGAATTGAAAATAGAATACAGACCAGCATAGGAGAAAAAGACGGAATTTGGAACGAATTTGGGCAAATATACGAAAGCAGATGTTTGTCAGAGTGTGGTGATATTTCGGGCAGATTCAGAGGTATTTCGCAACGGATTTATAGGCAGGAATAAGAAAAGTCTTTGCTAAAGCGACTTTTCCAAAGACATCAGGCGGCGGTGCCACCTGTTTAAAGGGTTTTGACGATTTCAGATGGTTCGTAACCTTAAAACCCCCTTTCCTTTGCTAAAATGAAAAAACAGACATAAATGCACGAAACTCAAGACTTGTTTAGGTCTTTGCTGAACGTTGTAATGAATATTGTTGAAATATTAGGCAAATAAAGAAAGGAGCAGAAATCTGCTCCTAAAATTTTGTAATGTTGTTTAATAAAGAACTCGATAAATTGGAATTGGTCATTCACGGTTCAAACCAAACACACAAGTTACTACGATTTTTGATAATTCTTCAATAGATTTATCACACCTATTTTTCAACCACTCACTAACGATTGCATTGATACCATTAAGATAGTACATCATCACATATTGCCTATCGCTCTGCGAATAATGAAACCTATCTAATATAGGGTTGAATATGTTATCAAACATTCGCTTATAGACATCTTCAAACCCCAAGGTCTTATTATTTGCGAGTGCCGTACCGAAAACCTCTTTATTATTTTTGATATAAGTGAAATAAGGTGTAAGGTACTTATCGCAAATGAATATCAAATCGTTAAGTTCACAGTTTTTAAGGTTTAGTGCAACCGATTTTGTATCAGTTGAGAAATACGATAAAAAATCATTCAATAAATATCGTGCAGTTTCATCAAGCAAATCTCCAACGGTCTCATAATGAAGATAGAATGTTGAACGATTTACTCCTGCCGTTTCGCAAATCTCACT
>JAZLAG010000015.1:0-58348 GCA_045613085.1 Acutalibacteraceae bacterium
ATCACGATATGCAGGATATGGAGTTCACAGTTGAAAACGAAAAGCTCTATATGCTCCAGACACGTAACGGTAAGAGAACAGCTCAGGCAGCTCTTCAGATTGCTGTTGACCTTCTTGCTGAAGGTCACAAGACAAAGGAAGAAGCTGTTGCAATGATCGATCCCAGAAACCTTGACACTCTTCTTCATCCCCAGTTCGATGCTAAAGCACTTAAGGCTGCAACTCCTGCAGGTAAGGGTCTTGGCGCATCTCCCGGTGCTGCTTGCGGTAAGGTAGTATTCACTGCTGAAGACGCAGAAGCTTGGAATGCAAGAGGCGAAAAGGTTGTTCTTGTTCGTCTTGAAACATCTCCCGAAGATATTACAGGTATGAAAGCTTCTCAGGGTATCCTCACAGTTCGTGGCGGTATGACATCTCACGCAGCTGTTGTTGCTCGTGGTATGGGTACTTGCTGTGTATCTGGTTGCGGCGAAATCAAAATGGATGAAGAAAACAAAAAATTCGAACTCGCTGGTAAAACATACCACGAAGGCGATTACATTTCAATCGACGGTTCAACAGGTGCTATCTACGACGGTATCATCCCAACAGTAGATGCTGAAATCGCTGGTGAATTCGGCAGAATTATGGATTGGGCAGATAAATACAGAACTCTTAAAGTTCGTACAAATGCTGATACTCCAGCAGATGCTAAGAAAGCTCGTGAACTCGGTGCAGAAGGTATCGGTCTTTGCCGTACAGAGCACATGTTCTTCGAAGCAGACAGAATTGCTGCATTCCGTGAAATGATTTGTTCAGATACAGTTGAAGAAAGAGAAGCAGCTCTTGAAAAGATTCTTCCATATCAACAAGGCGACTTCGAAAAACTTTACGAAGCACTCGAAGGTAACCCAGTTACAATTCGTTTCCTTGACCCACCTCTTCATGAGTTCGTTCCTACTGAAGAAGCTGACATTGCAGCTCTTGCAAAGGCTCAGGGTAAATCAGTTGAAGATATTAAAGCAATCATTGCTTCTCTCCATGAGTTCAACCCAATGATGGGTCACCGTGGTTGCCGTCTTGCAGTAACATATCCTGAAATTGCAGCAATGCAAACAAAGGCTGTTATCCGTGCAGCAATCAATGTTAAGAAAGCTCATGCTGATTGGAACCTCGTTCCAGAAATTATGATTCCACTTGTTGGTGAAGTTAAAGAACTTAAATATGTTAAGGATATCGTTGTTAAAACTGCTGATGCTGAAATCGCAGCTGCAGGCGCTGACCTCAAATATGAAGTTGGTACAATGATCGAAATCCCAAGAGCTTGTATCACAGCTGACGAAATCGCTCAGAACGCTGACTTCTTCTGCTTCGGTACAAACGACTTAACACAGATGACATACGGCTTCAGCCGTGATGACGCTGGTAAGTTCCTTACAGCTTACTATGATAGCAAAATCTTTGAAAACGATCCATTTGCAAAGCTCGACCAGAACGGCGTTGGTGCTCTTATGGAAATGGCAGTTGAAAAAGGTAAAGCAAGCGGCAGAAACCTCCACTACGGTATCTGCGGTGAGCACGGTGGTGACCCTGTTTCAGTTGAATTCTGTCACAAGATTGGTCTCAACTACGTTTCATGTTCTCCATTCCGTGTGCCGATTGCTCGTCTTGCAGCAGCTCAGGCAGCTATCAAAGGCTAATTTATAAAACAATAAAATCTGCTATCCCGAAAGGGATGGCAGATTTTGTTGTTTTGCGATATAATTTCCGTTGGGAAACTATATGTTAGCTAAAGCAAACGCAACGAAAAGTGAGTTTTTTTAAAGAAATACAACCGAAAATTGTTGTGATAATCAGTATTATTCTATAAATTTTATTAGATTTTTCTTTTCATAATTGATACAGAAAACTTCTAATTTCAAAAGTGTTCAATATATCAACCTACTTCATGACTTTTATATAATGGATTTTGTAAAATGTCCCTCTCATAAAAATACAGTTGAGTAAAAAGTTTTTATAAATTTAGTTGTAAAATAAAAGAAAACATGTTACAATATAACTATAAAGAATGAGGGAGTGTTTTGTCTTGCTTAAGAAACTTCGTGTTAGACAAATTTTCATCGGTTCTGTTGTGCTTGTTGTTTTTGTCGCTACCATTACTATTGCTTTTGCAAGTAGTAATAAAACTGAAAGGGACACTATAGTAGAGTCAAGCAAAACAGTTGCTACAACCGCAAAGGTTATGACGTCTATTACTACCGAAAAAGCGACTGAAAAGGATTCGCAGGAGGCTAAAGAAGTTGCTTCAAAATATGAAAAAATTCCAAATAAAACAGAAACTGTTTCAACAACGAACGACTCTCCAGCATATATTGATAAATTAGAGATTGTTAATAAACCATTTAAGACCGTTTATTATGTTGGAGATGAATATGTAATGGACGGAATTTTAATAAAGGGCTATTTCACCAATGGTGCCGTGGAAGATTTAACATCTAAAACCTATTACTATCCTGAAAAGGCTATAAACCCAGGTAAAGCTCATATAAATATTGAGTATTGTGATTATTACGATAATTTAGGTTGGACTAATAAATTGGTTTTTACTGTAAAGGAACCTACTGTGAATATCTCAGACAGAGCGTTAACACTTAATTTAGGTGATATTGCTTCTCTTAGTGCAACAACTGACCCTGCAGGTCAGACCGTTTCTTGGCATGTAAGTGATCCAAATGTGCTCAATATTGATAGTAATGGTAATATTAATGCTATTGCTTTAGGCAGTTCGGTAGTTTATGCAACTTTTACTTACAATGAAATAGAATACACATCAGAGTATTGTACAGTTACTGTTAAGGGTACTGTGCCTGAAACAGAAACAATAACGCAATCAGAAAAAACAATGGATTCTGAAATAATAAATTAATAGTTGGCAGGCCAGATAATGATGAAATCTGCTATCCCGAAAGGGATGGCAGATTTTGTTGTCTCGCGATATAAATCCTTTGCGGTATTTGTGATATGTACTAAAGTACGCGATATATCTTTGATGCGATATGTTTTCTTTGCAAATGAGGATTTTATTGCACCATGTTGCAAATAGAAAATTACAATGATATAATAATACCATATTTATACATTTTTGAGGTGTAAAATGGAAATTGAAATTATTGGAAAACCGAAGGTAATAATGTCAAATCCGCACAGTAAACACGGTTATTTTGCGTGGCCTACTGCGGTTCGTTTACAGAATGGGAAAATTGCTGTAGGTGCTTCTGGTTACAGACTTGAGCACATCTGTCCGTTTGGCAAATCAGTTGTTTCGTATAGTTCCGATAATGGTGAAACATACACTCTTCCTGCACCTGTTATTGATACACCTCTTGATGACAGAGATGCAGGAATTTGTCCGTTTGGGGAGAGTGGGGTTGTTTTTACCACTTTCAATAATTCAGCAGAAATGCAAAGGGAGCATAATAAAGAAAATAGTTACGTTCAGAGTTATATAGATACTATAACTGCTGATGATCAGAAAAAATATCTCGGTGCTCTTTTCAGAATAAGTAACGATTGTGGTGTAACCTTCGGAGAAATTCATCATTCGCCAATAACGTCACCACATGGTCCTATAGAGCTTCGTGATGGTACTGTTTTATGGGCAGGTACGGTTTTCAGTGATATTTTTGCTGGTATTGAAATTCGTCGTCTTAATACAGAAACCAGTGAAACAGAACTGGTTGGTAAAATTGTTTCGTCAGATAAAAGCGTTGTTCTTAACGAGCCTAATATGCTCGAATTACCAAATGGCAGACTTATCTGTCATACCCGTGCAGAAAACCGAGAGCTTTTTGATGGCGGAGAAGAAACACTTTTCACAGTTTTTCAGAGTGTCTCTGATGATGGTGGAAAAACCTGGACTGAGCCAGAAATGCTTCTTGAAAAGGATGGGGGAGCACCTCCACACTTGTTTTTGTTAAGTTCTGGTGTACTTATTTCAACTTATGGCAGAAGAAAGTTACCTTACGGAATTATGGTTATGGTAAGTAAAGATAACGGCGAAACTTGGGAAAAAGATATTCGTCTTTACGAGAATACAGCGAGTGATGATATAGGTTACCCTACAACGGTTGAACTTCCTAATGGTGATTTGATTACTGTTTTTTATGCAACTAACTCTGAAAAAGAGCCTTGTGTTATAATGCAACAAAAGTGGAGAATAAAAGATTGATTGATAGATTATAGGAGTGTATATATGGAAAAGATACAAATAAAAAAAGATAGCAAAATTCTATTTATTGGTGATAGCATAACCGACGTAAAATTTAATTTTCGTTTTGCTTATAAATTTGGTGGCAGAGAAATTTATGCTTTGCAACTTAAAAAGAAATTTAAAAAATATAGTAAGGATATAAAAGTTGATATTAAAGGTATAGCAAGTAATCGTACGTATCACGTTTACGATAGACTTACAAAAGATTGCATAGACTTAAAGCCAGACATAATTATAATGCTTATAGGTGTAAACGATGCGTGGGAAAACTATGGTCCTGAAAATTACCCACCACTTTTAAGACCTGTGGAGCCACATATCCGTGAAATTTATAGGCGTATAAAAACAGAACTTCCCGAAACGCAAATTCTCTACCTTATGCCATTTTTGATCGATACTATAGAAGAAAAACTACCATTTCACAAAATTCTTGATGAATATCGTGAAACACTTAAAAATATTGCACTCGAACACGGTGCTTTAGTGGTTGATATGCAAGAAGAGTTTAATAAAGCACAAAAAACTATTGCACCAAAAGACCTTGCTGTAGATGGCATTCATCCAACAAAACTTGGCCACAAAGTTATGGCAGATGCAGTTGAAAAAATGATTAGTTTTGAATAATAGAATGAGTAGTATGAATATTAAAATTATGAGTTACAATACTCAGCATTGTCTAAATTATTTAACACAGAAAATAGATTTTGACTTAATTGCAAATACAATTAAAAATTGTGACGCCGAAATAATTGGTCTTCAAGAAATTCGTGGTGAAGGCCCACTTGAAGATTACACCGACCAAATAAAAATATTGTCAGAGAAAACAGGGTTTTACTACTATTTTGCTGAAGCTATAAAAGTAGATGGCAAAAACCCTTATGGTAATGCAATTCTTTCAAAATACCCTATAATAAGTGCTGAAACTATTGCTATTCCTGACCCTCTAAAAAAGAAATATAAAGATGGTTATGAAACTCGTTGTATTTTAAAAGCAAAAATAGATGTTTGTGGTGAACTTAATATATTAGTAAGTCATTTTGGACTTAATAAAGATGAGCAGAAAAATGCAGTAAATACAGTTTTAGAAAATTTACCAAACGAAAAATGTGTGCTTATGGGCGACTTTAATATGAAACCCCGAAACAGAATTTTAAAACCTATAAAAGAAAGGTTATATGATACTGCAGAAAAATTCGACTCAAAAAAATTAAGTTATCCATCAGACAAACCTAAAGTTAAAATTGATTACATATTTGTAAGTAAAGATTTGTGTGTTAAAAGTGCCGATATCAAAGAAATTATATCTTCTGATCACAGACCACACCTTGCAACAATAAATTTAAAATGAATTGAAGAAATTTAAGGAGTGATTATATGGCAAAAATACAAAACCCTCTTTGGCAAACAACAAAAACTGAAAGAAAAAGTTATTATACTTATTTCTTTGGTCAAAATATGATTTATCATATGATAGCTGGTTACCTTACAACGTTCTTGCTTTTAATTGGTGTTAACCCAGTAAAATCTGCAATAGTTATGCTTATAGTAAAAGTTTGGGACGCTGTTAATGATGCAATTTTCGGTGTTGTTTTCGATAAAATTAAATTTAAGAGCAACCAAAAATATATACCATGGTTAAAAATTGCGTGTACTTTAACACCAGCTGCAACTATTGCTATTTTTGTTATTCCTACTGCTGCAAGTGAAACCGTTAAACTTATATGGTTTGCGTTGGCTTATATTGTTTGGGATACTGCGTACACTCTTTGTGACGTTCCCGCTTTTGGAATTATTACCGCAATGACAAGCAACATAGAAGAACGAAACACAATTCTTTCGCTTAAAGGTATAACTGCCGGTGTTGGTATGGCACTCACAACTGTGCTTGTAACGGTTCTTATAAGTGAATTTATTGGTTTGGGTTATGGTCCTGTTTCAATTATTGTAGCTATTATTGCTATGGTTACAATGCTCCCGGTTTGTAAACACTGCCAAGAAAGAAACAAGAGCATTGATGAGGAGCAATTTACTGTAAGAAGAATGCTTAAATATGTAATGAGCAACAAATATCTTCTTATTTATTATATTGGTTATATCTTCTATTCAGGTGCTCAGACTTATAATGCTTTGCATATGATTACAGCTTATTACATTTACGATAATTCACTTGCATCTTTGATTACAGGTACCATTGCGGCGTTGCCACAGCTTGTTATGGCACTTCTTGTACCAAAGATTATAAGAAAAATGGATAAAACAAAGCTTTTCAGAATAAGTGCTCTTGCAACTATTCTTTTGTCATTCCTTATTATTCCGACAAGAGGAAACTTCATTCTTTTTGTTATTACATTTATGCTTCGTTCAATTCCTTTAGGAATTATTGGCGTGCTTTCATTCACATTTACACCTGATTGTGCTGAATATGGTCAGTACACCACAGGTACAGAAGCAAAGGGTATAACTTTTGCAATTCAGACTTTTGCAGTAAAACTTGCGGCGGCTATTTCTGGCTCAATGGGTCTCGCACTTCTTGGTTGGTTCGGCTTTAAAACAGAGTTTGTAATAGATGGTGTAAAGCAAGAGGTAACCAGCTTTGCAGACCTTGAGAAAATTAATGCTATTGCTCAGCAAACAACTGAAGCACTTGACGGACTTTGGTTTACCTATAATGTTGTGCCGATTATAGGTCTTGTAATTGCTTTTGTTCTTTGGAATTTTTATAAGCTTAACGATAAAGACGTGCAAGTTATGGCAGACTGCAACGTTGGTAAAATTACTAAAGAAGAGGCAGAAAAACTTCTTTCAAAGAAATATTGAGTATTGTGAAATATCAAGTTTACTGTTGTAGGTAATGCGTTGCGATAAGGAGAGATCGTGTTATGAAAAAATTAAGTTTGGTGCTCTCGTTTGTAGTTTTATTTTTGTTCTTGTTTTCTGTAATATCTTCGGCGGCGCTTAAGACTTTGTATAGCGTTACGCTTACAAATGCTGCGGATGACTGGTGGGACTGTGGGGTGCAATATGGTCGTTTGCTTGTACTTAAAAACCAAGGTAACAGTGATGATGGCGCAATTCTTGTAACTCATTGTGAATTAAACGCGGGGGTAGAAAATTATAAACCGCGTTATCCTGTTTATAAAAGTAAGGATAATGGAAAAAACTGGGCACTTGCAGCTTTTGTAACCGATGAATTAACGGGTGCAAATTCTGAATGGAATCCATTCCTCTTTGAACTTGAACAAGATTGTGGAAAATATAAAAAAGGTACTATTATTTTAGCTGGTTGCTCAATAGACCCTGAACATAAAAAGGAGTCATATATAAGACTTTATTTCAGTACAGATGGTGGCTATACCTTTGACCAAGGGGTGATTGTGGCAAGTGGTGGTGGACTTGAAGAAGGTGTCTGGGAACCATTTTTACTACAGCTTGATGATGGTACGCTTGTTTGCTACTATTCAGATGATTCTGATCCAGAGCACTCACAAAAAATAGTTTACAAAACATCAGATGGCTTAGAAAACTGGAGCGAGGCAAAAGATGTTGTAGCGACTGAAATTTTTGAGGAACGCCCTGGAATGCCGGTTGTAACAAGACTTGGTGATGGTAGCTATTTTATGGTGTATGAAGTTGTTGATAAAGATGGTGTAAGTGGCAACCCTGTTTATTCAAGACGCTCACAGGATGGTCTTAACTGGGGCGACCCGGAATATATAGGTGAAGAAATAATAGATTTCAGCAGTAAAAAGGCTTTAGGCTCTGCGCCTTTCTGTGCGTGGACTCCCGTGGGAGGTGAAAACGGTACACTTATAGTAAGTGGTACTTTTATGAGGAAGGGCGAAAGTTCTACAGGTAGCGATTTATTCATAAGTGATGATAACGGCAGAAGCTTTGTTGCTATACCACATATGATTTCATATACAGCAGAAAATAATGTAGGTTATAGTAATTCTTTTGCATTTTCGCAAGACGGAAAGTATATGTATTTAATTAACAATCCTCAAAATCCCGAAAATCCAGAAAAGTCAAGAATGGTTGTTGCAACAGTTGATTTTGAAAAAAGTCTCCCGTTATTTAATATTGAGGGAATCAGAAACAGCTATATTATGCCGATTATTCTTCTTTCTATCGTAGGGGTTGTTTGTATTGCAATAGTGACAATAATAATTTTATTTGTTAAAAAGAAAAGGAAAATGTGAAATGAACGGAATGACACGCAGAGAACGACAGATTTTTGATATTGATAAAATATTAGAAATTCTTGACAAATCAAAAGTTGTACATATTGGTCTGGTAGATGGTGATGAGCCTTATGTTGTGCCAATGAATTATGGTTATACTTATGGAAATGAAAAACTTACTATATGGCTTCACGGTGGTACTACCGGCAGAAAATATGACCTGATAAGAAAAAATCCGAAAGTATTTTTTGAAATGGAGTGCGATTTGATTCCATTTGAAGGTGATGTTGCCTGTAAATATGGCTTGAGCTATTCTTCGCTTATGGGGAAAGGTATTGCTACAATTATTGAAGATTCTGAAGAAAAACAAAAGGCGCTTTCACTTCTTATGAAAACACAGGTTAATAAAGATTTTCAGTTCAACGAAAAACTGGCATCAGTTGTTGGAATAATTAAAATCGAAGTGTCAGAATTTACTGCGAAGCACAGACCTTTACCAAGTAAATAACTGCAAGATTTCTAACTATTTTATATATTTTTATAGAAGTTTTCTATTTACAAATATAAACTATGTGATAAAATGTAGTTGTATATTTTTGTTATTAACGGAGGTATTACTATGGAAAAAACAATTAAGTTCGGTATATTCGGCTTAGGCCGTGGTAGTGGCTTTTATGATGGCGTAAAAGCAAATAACGGTGAGGTTGTTGCTGTTTGTGATTTTGATGAAGAAAAACTCAAGAAAGCAAAAGAAGACCACGAGGGTATTGCTACATATACTGATTTTGATGAATTTATAAATCACGAGGGATTAGAGGCAGTTTTCCTTTGCAACTATTTCCACGAGCATACTCCTTATGCTATTAAAGCGTTAGAGAAAAACATTCACGTTTTAAGCGAATGTACATCTAATATTTCAATGGGTGAGGGTGTAGCTTTAGTCAGAGCAGTTGAAAAGAGCAACGCTTATTATATGATTGCTGAAAACTACCCATTTATGAAGTTCAATCAGGAAATGCGCAAGGTTTACCAGTCAGGCGTTCTTGGTAAGGCTTTATTTGCAGAGGGTGAATATAACCACCCTATTCTTAATCAGGATGATATTAATAAATATTGCCCAAGTTCAAAACACTGGAGATATCATATTCCAAGAATTTATTATATTACTCACTCTTTAGGCCCACTTATGTATATTACAGGTGCATTCCCAAAAAGAGTTACAGGTATGCCAATTTTTGGACCACTTAACGAAGAAAATGGTGGTGGTAGCCTTTATTGGAGATTACCAGACAGAAGTGCTGTTGTTACTTGCCTTAATGACGATGATTCTGTATTCCGTGTAACTGGCTGGTCACACTTCGGCGGCCACGCTAATACATACAGAGTATGCGGTGAATTAGGTCAGATTGAAAATCTTCGTGGTGAAGATGGTAAAGTTCTTCTTTCATTTAATGAAGAACATATTCCAGAGGGTATGGAAAGAGTAAGTAGCTACGAAGCAGATTTTGAGCCAGAAGCAAAAGAAGCAGCAGAAAAAGCTGGCCACGGTGGTGGCGACTTCTTTATTGTTCGAGAATTCTTTAATAGCATCCGTGAAAACAGAAAGCCTATGTTTGACGAATATTTTGCTACAACAATGGCTTCTGTTGCAATTCTCGGTCACCGAAGTGCTTTAGAGTATGGTGTTCCTTACGATATTCCTGACTTCAGAAAAGAAGAAGACAGAATTAAGTGGGAAAATGACTTCTTAACACCTTGCTATGATTCAAAAGGCAACCCTCCAACAATCGCTAATACCGAAAGAAAAGAATATATTCCAACAGAAGAAACAATGAAGGAATATGATGAAGCGATTGCGAAGTTTAGAGCGAGCAAATAATTAGGGAATAGGAATTAGGAAATAGAGAATAGGAAATAGGAAATAGGGATTAGATTATTTGTAAGTTGAAGTATCCTATCATTTTTTGTTGATGTTGAAATCGACTTTAAATGATAGGATAACTTATTTTTTAGTGGACTGTGTATTCTGATTCCTAATTCCTATTTCCTATTTCCTTAATTTATTATGATAAAGTATTAAAATTTATCTTGCAAAACGCGTTGGTTTATGGTATTATAAACAATATATTGCAAAAATGCGAAAGTGTTTTTTGTGAAGAAAATTAAAAGTTGGTAAATTATGCCAAAAAGAAAGTTAAGGGAAAAAGATGAACACAAAAACTTTATGGTACATTCTTAAAAGAATAGGCTTGTCACTTTTGACTGTGTTAATTGTTATTACAATTACATTCTTTGTAATGCATGCAGTTCCGGGTGGCCCATTCCTTGGAGAAAAAGCTATTTCAGAAGCAGCAAAGGCTGCACTTGAAGCAAAGTATGGTCTTGATAAGCCATTATTTGAACAATATATTACATATCTTAAAGATATTATAACAGGTTTTGATTTTGGTCCATCCATCAAGCAAAGAGGTCGTGATGTTATAGATATTATTGCTGATGGTATGAAAACTTCTGCAAAGCTTGGTGCAGTAGCAGCAGTTATCGCACTTATCTGTGGTACAGTTTTAGGTTCTGTTGCAGCCCTCAGAAGAAATAAGCTTATAGACAGAATTATAATGGTTATGACAACAGCATTCGTTTCAATGCCATCATTCATTATGGGTACATTTTTATTATTGCTCTTCACAGTTCAATTAACCTTGTTCCCTGCTAATGGCTCGGAGTCTGGAGGTCTTGTGTTACCGATTATAACGCTTTCGTTGTCACCAATGGCTAATATTACAAGACTTACAAGGTCTTCAATGCTTGATGTTTTAGGTCAGGATTATATCCGTACAGCTAAGGCAAAGGGCGTTTCTGGTACAAAAATTATTTTTGGTCACGCACTTAAAAATGCGCTTATCCCTGTAGTTACTTACTTTGGTCCAATGCTCGCTTACATTGTTACAGGTTCTCTTGTTGTTGAGCAGATTTTTGCGGTGCCTGGTATTGGTCGTGCATTCGTAAGCAGTATTATAAATCGTGACTATACACTTATTATGGGTACAACTATTGTTCTTGCAATTCTCATTGTAGTTATGAACCTTATCAGTGATATTCTTTACAAGATTATTGACCCACGAATTAAGTTAGAGTGATAGAGTCGAAATATTAAAAGGAAGTTCACTAAGAAAGGAAATCTATAATGAAAAAACTTTTTAGTATGCATCTTGATGTCGATGCATTTTTACCGGCAACGGATGAAGAAAAAGCGTATATGGTACAAATGAGACCATCTACAACTTTTTTCCGTGATGGTGTTAAAAGATTTATGAAAAACAAGGTGGCATTAGTAAGTCTTATTATTGTTGTTCTTGTTGTTCTTGGCAGTATTTTTATTCCACTTTTTATTCCATATTCCTATGACCAGATGTTAGGTGTTCAATTAGGTAGACCTGTTGATGCTTCTTATAACAACTTAGCACCATTTGAATATGGTGCAACAGAGCTCCAAAGAATTGAAGCTGGTGAGAAGATTTTTCCACATATCTTTGGTACAGACTCTCAGGGGCGTGACTACTTTATCCGTGTAGTCTATGGCGCCAGAATTTCGCTCGCGGTTGGATTCTTTGCTAGTATCATAGTTCTTATTATTGGTATGACTGTTGGTTCCATTTCAGGTTATTGTGGTGGTAAGGTTGACCTTGTAATAATGAGAATAGTTGATATTATTTATTCTTTACCAGATATGCTTCTTATAATTTTGCTTGCTTCTGCTTTGAAGCAGACAAATCTTGACGAGCTTATCAAAGGAACAGTCCTTGAAGAAATCGGTGCGAATATTATAAGCTTGTTTATAGTGTTCGGTGTTCTTTACTGGGTTTCTATGTCAAGACTTATCCGTGGTCAGATTCTTTCATTAAGAGAGCAGGAATATGTTCTTGCTTCTCAGGCAGCGGGTGCTCGTGGTAAATGGATTATATTCAAACACCTTATGCCAAACTGCATCAGTGTTATTATTATTTCTACAGCACTCCAAATTCCAAGTGCTATATTCACAGAGAGTTACCTTTCATTCTTAGGTCTTGGTGTTAACGCTCCAATGCCTTCTTTGGGTTCACTCGCATCAGATGCATTAAACGGAATTAACTCATATCCATCAAGATTGGTTATTCCAGCAATCGTTATTTCTCTTATAGTTTTATCTCTCAACCTTTTAGGTGATGGTTTAAGAGATGCTTTCGACCCAAAACTTAACGATTAATCAACGAAATTAGAAAGGTACTGATTTGAAAAATGGCATTGCTTGAAGTTAATGACCTTCGCACATCGTTCTTTACAGATGCGGGCGAAGTTAAAGCAGTTAACGGTGTTTCATTCCGTTTAGAAAAGGGCAAGGTTCTTGGTATTGTTGGTGAATCTGGCTCAGGTAAATCGGTTACAGCTTACTCTATTATGCAAATTTTAGCTTCTACAGGTAAAATTGTAGGCGGTTCGATAAAATTTGACGGTCAGGAGTTGGTTGATTCTGGTGAAAAAACAATGAGAAAGGTAAGGGGTAACAGAATTTCTATTATATTCCAGGACCCTATGACTTCTCTTAATCCAACACACACTATAGGGCACCAGATTACCGAGGCTATATTACTTCATACAGGCAGAAGTAAAACAGAAGCTAAAGCGAGAGCAATTGAAATGCTTCGTCTTGTAAATATTAATGAGCCTGAAAAGCGTATGAAGCAGTATCCACACGAGCTTTCAGGTGGTATGCGTCAAAGAGTTGTTATTGCTATGGCACTTGCTTGTGAGCCAGATATTTTAATAGCTGACGAGCCTACAACAGCACTTGATGTTACAATTCAGGCGCAAATTTTAGACCTTATGACTTCTCTTCAAAAAGAGTTAGGAATGGCTATTATTATGATTACTCACGACCTCGGTGTCGTAGCTCAGATGTGTGACGAGGTTATAGTTATGTATGCTGGTTCTATTTGTGAGCAAGGTACAGCAGATGAAATTTTCTATAACCCACGCCACGAATACACAAAAGGGCTTCTTCGTTCTATTCCTACAACAAATACATTTGGACAGAAGTTAAAACCAATTACAGGTACACCTATTGACCTTCTTAATATGCCAAAGGGTTGTCCTTTTGCACCGCGTTGTGATGCAGCTATGAAAATCTGCATTAAGCAATGTGCAGAAAGAATGCTTATTAACGATGACCACGCAGCTACTTGCTGGATGAATGTTAAAAATGGCATTGAAGATGGTAGTATAGAAATAGAAGATAAAAAAGATGGGGAGGTAAAGACAGATGAGTGATAAAAACAACTCTCCACTTTTAGAAGTCAAAAATCTTAAAATGTATTTTGACATAAGCACAGGTGTGTTTAAGACAAAGCCATTAAAGGCTGTTGATGATGTTTCGTTCTCAATAAACAAAGGCGAGACACTTGGTTTAGTTGGTGAGTCTGGCTGTGGTAAAACTACTGTAGGCCGTACACTTTTACATTTATATAAGCCAACATCAGGTGAAATCATTTATGATGGTAAATCTTTAAAAACAAAGGCAGATATCAACGAATATCGTAAAAAGAGCACAATGGTGTTCCAAGACCCATACTCTTCACTTAATCCAAGAATGACAGTTTCTGATATTATTGCTGAGCCACTTGATATTCATAAGTTATATAAAGATGAAGAGGAACGTCGTGAAAAAGTTCTTCAGCTTATGTCAAGAGTTGGTCTTAACAGTGAGCATGCTTCTCGTTACGCTCACGAATTTTCAGGCGGTCAGCGTCAGAGAATTGGTATTGCTCGTGCTCTTGCGGTTAACCCTGAGTTTATCGTTTGTGACGAGCCTGTTTCTGCGCTTGACGTTTCAATTCAGGCACAGGTTGTAAATATGTTTGGCGAATTGCAGGAAGAATTAGGTCTTACCTATCTCTTTATTGCTCATGACCTTTTGGTTGTTCGTCATATCAGTAACAGAATTGCGGTTATGTATTTAGGTAAAATGGTAGAGCTTACAGATGCTGCTGAGATTTATGAGAGACCATTACACCCATACTCAAAAGCACTTATGTCAGCAGTTCCAATGCCTGACCCTAAAATCGCAAGGCTTAATAATCGTATTCCACTTTCAGGTGATATTCCATCACCGCTCAACGCTCCATCGGGTTGTCCGTTCAGAACTCGTTGCGAATATGCCTGTGAAAGATGTGCAGAAGAAATGCCCGAATTCAGAGAAATTGAAAAAGGTCATTTTGTTGCGTGTCACAGAGTTGAGGAAATTAATTGAGTATATTTTGTGTGTTAAGGCGTGCATCCTTAACATACATATATAAATAAAAAACAAAAAATAAAAAAGGCGGTAGATAACAATGAAAAAGTTACTCGCAGTGCTTCTCGTTTGTGCTATGCTCGTTTCTCTTGCAGCATGCGGTGGTAATGGTAGCGAAGTAAAACAAGTTGAAACTCCTACACTTACATATCTCTACAACACAAGCGATAGCCACAAAGCAATTGGTGAATACCTTCAGAGTGCTCTTCAGAGTGCAGGTATCACAATGCAACTTCAAAACCAAGAATGGAACACATTTCTTGAGACACGTAAGAACGGCGAATACTCAGTAGCAAGAAACGGTTGGGTTGCTGACTACAACGATCCAATTTGCTTCCTTGATATGTGGACTTCAGGTTCAGGTAACAACGACGTTCAATTTGGTAAAGGCGCTCACGCAGACCTTAAAATGTACAATCTTGACCTTACAGCTTACGGCTATGAAGATAAGGTTGAAAATGGTACATGGGCTGAAACATACGACGTACTTATCCAGAGAATCAAATCTTGCACAGATTCTGAAAATCGTTATGCAATGATGCACCTTGCAGAAGATATGCTTATGGAAACAGGTTGTATTGTTCCACTTTACTACTACACAGACCTTTACATGATTGATGATTCTGTTAACGGTTTCTTCTCAAACCCACTCGGTTACAAGTATTTCATGAATACAGATGTAGCTGGTAAAACAGATTCTCTTTCAGTTTGTCTTGCTTCTGAACCACAGACACTTGACCCAGCACTCAACAGTGCAGTTGACGGTGCAACAACAGTTGCTCACCTCTTCTCAGGTCTTGCAAAATGGGCTCAGGATGCAGAAGGTAAGCTTGTTATCGTAGCAGACGCAGCCGAAGAACTTCCAGAAGGTAAAGTAAACGAAGATGGTACAGTTACTTACACATACAAACTCCGCTCAGGCATGAAGTGGTCAAACGGCGATGCTGTTAAGGCTTCTGACTTCGTTAACTCATGGAACCGTGCAGCTTCAACAACACTTGCAGCTGACTATGGTTACATGTTCGAAATCGTTGACGGTTATGCAGAAATGCAAGAAGATACAACAGGCGAAAAGAAACTCAATGCAATTGCTGATGATGCAGCTGGCACAATCACAATTACAATTGAAAATGCTGTAAACTACTGGAATGAGCTTCTTGCTTTCCCAACATACTATCCAGTTCACTCTTCTGCATATGATAATGAAGCTTGGGCTACAGATCCTAGCACATATATCTGTAACGGTCCTTACACAATGGCTTCTTGGGAACACAATAGTGTAATCACACTTAAGAAAAATCCTAACTATCACAATGCATCAGAAGTTAAAATGAACGAAATCAAAATGTTCCTTTCAGACGATGCAAACAATATGCTTTCAAACTTCAAAAATGGTTCTTGGCTCCTTATCGATGACGTTCCAACAAACGAAATTGCTACTCTTAAAACAGAATATGCAGATGAATTCGTAGTTGCTGGTCAAATCGGTACATACTATGTATGCTGGAACATCAATGAAGACCTTCTTCCTGGTAGCGACCTTACAGGCGTTGAAAAGGAAAAAGCTCAACAAGAAATCAGAAACGCTATTGCTCTTCTCTTCGACCGTTCATACATCGTTAACGATGTTGCACAGGGCGGTCAAATCCCAGCTTCATCATTCGTTGCTATGGGTATGACAGATGCTGACGGTTCAGAATTCTACAAGAATGCTGGTCCAAGCGAAGACTTCGATGGTTATTATGACATTTCAGAAGATTCATATGCAGCAAACTGCCAGAAGGCTGTTGAAGTACTCAAAAAGTACTATTCAAACATCACAGCTTAAGAAATCTTGATAATTTATCCCCTTACCGAGAAATCGGCAAGGGGATAAAAAAATATATAAAATGGATAGACAGAAATTAGAACAACTAATAATAGAAAAATATGCCGTAGAGCCTGAATACCCATGGCAAAGCGCACCCTCATTTGCAGTGTTTCGTCACAGTAACAACAAAAAGTGGTTTGCCGTTATTATGACAATAACAAAAGACAAGTTGGGGTTTGATAGTACCGAAAAGATAGATGTTGTTAATTTAAAGAGTGATCCACTTATGAATGTAACAACAGAAAAAGGTATTTTCCCTGCATACCATATGAGTAAAACTCATTGGATTTCTGTCGCGCTTGATGGTAGTGTTGAGGATGATAAAGTTAAATGGCTCTTGGATTTGAGTTTTGAGTTGACAGCTAAAGGAATTAAAAGACACCCGAAACAATGATAAATCATTGTTTCGGGTGTCTGTATTATTTTATTGATTTTGCAATAGCTATTAAGTGCTCAAGTTTATCGTTGCTTAGATTTTTGGTAGCTTCAAGCAACTCCTTGCTTTTCACAGGATTATTTGAATCAATATCGAAAAATTCCATTGGTGTTATGCCAAAATAATCACAAATATAAAAGAAAACAGTCATTGATGGGAAATTAACACCATTTTCGATATTGTTTATATAACCCTCGCTTTGACCAATGGATAAACTCATATCTCGTGCTGACACACCTTTATTCATTCGTAATTTAACCAATCTGTCAATGAAAACTTTTTGTTCCACATCAATCACCTACTTTGTATATAATTATACAAAATAGTTTGTCTGTTTTATCTAAAACAATTAGTTAAAAATATTGACATATATAAAATAATTAGATATAATTAAGTTGGATATATAATTCATTTAGTTAATGTTCTTTTTTGACCGATGCCCGCACGAACTTTGATAAAGTGGCTTACATAGGTAACCCTCTTTTTTGCCATTTAGTTGGTTGGGTGGTAAGTGGCAGGCGGTTCAATTAGAATAACCCACCATGGTTTTGTTCTATGGTGGGTTCAATTTTTATAAGCGTTATAAACTCTTACTAGTCACTAGCCACTAGCATACTAGCAACTAACACCTTGCACACTTGTAACTAAATATGCTATACTACTCTCATATCACAAGGAAAAGGAAGTAGTAAAATGAAATATTTCTACCCCGAAGATTATGGTGCATTAGGTGATGGTAAAGCGAATGATGTTAAAGCAATACAAAGTGCTATTGATAAGGCAGAAGAAAATGGCGGTGGCGTAGTTGTTTTAACAAGTGGAAAAACATATTTTTCAGATTCAATAAGAATGAAAAATAATGTAGAGCTTCGTTTACAAAAGGGTGCTACTTTAAAGGCAACTGATAATATAGACGGATATATCCGTCCTTGCAATATGATAAATGACCCGAAAACTGCACTTATAGGTAATCCTGTAACAGGCAAGCCGTCATTTGTATTTATTTATGGCTACGAAGCAGATAAATGCTCTATTACAGGTGAGGGTACTATTGATGCAAATGGTCATAGCTTTGTAAAGAGAAAAGATAAATATTATGTAACTGGCGATTTTTACCCAAGACCAACTGTAATTTATATTGAAAAGAGTAACAATATTTCTTTTAAGGATTTTACAGTCACAGATGCGCCATTCTGGACACTTCATCCAGCAGGCTGTGATGATGTTTTAATTTCACAAATCAGAATTCTTAATGATTTAGATGTTGCAAACTCAGATGGTATTGACCCTGACCATTGTAGCAACGTAAGAATTCTTGGTTGTCATATTGAATGTGCTGACGATTGCATTTGTCTTAAAGCATCAAAAGGTAATGTTGAGTATGGACCTTGTGAAAATATTATTATTTCAGATTGCACACTCGTTTCTACTTCTGCTGCAATTAAAATTGGTACAGAGGGTGTTGGCGATTTCAGAAACGTTATTGTAAATAACTGCATTATCACAAGAAGTAACCGTGGTCTTTCAATTCAGATTCGTGATGGTGGTAATGTTGAGAATATTACATACTCAAACTGCATTATTGAAACCCGTCGATTCTGCCCAGATTGGTGGGGGACTGCTGAGCCGATTGTTATTACTACCTTTAACCGTGATGAAAATACAAAATCCGGTAAGATAAAAAATGTAAGGTTTTTCAATATAACCTGTAAAGGTGAAAATGGCGTTTTAGTTCACGGAACGAAAGAAAATATGATTGAAAATGTTACATTTGAGAATGTTAACGTAACTCTTTCTAAAACAACTAAGTGGGAAAGTGGACTTTATGATTTAAGACCTTGTTTAGATTATAGCGTAGAAAAAATAAAAAACTCTGCTTTCTATTTAAGAAATGCAGAAAATGTAACTATTGAAAAATGTTCAGTTAACTGGGGTAATATTTGTGACGATTACAATAAAAAGATTGATTATGAAAATTGCCCTGGTTTAGAAATGATAAGATTTAACGGAGTAGATGCAAAGTAAAAAATGAGTAGGGGTTACCCCCACTCATTTTATTTTTAGATTCAATTACCGCATTTTGTAAAGCACTTAACTGTGCAAGCGGTTGCTGTGAAAATATAGGAGAAAAATGCTGCCAAAGCACCTGTTATAATAGCACCAATAATGCTTGTAGCTGCAAATGGAATTGCTAAAAGCACTACTGATAAAAGAATTGTTCCTAAAATACCTGTGAGTACGGCGGAAGTAGTCGTAGAAACACAAGTTGAACAAATTCTTTGACCCCAGAGTGCAGTCGCAATAAGTGTTGCTAAAAGAAATAAAATGGCTATACCGAAAGCAACAATAAGCAATATAGGTGTTACTGTAATAACGCCTGTAATCCTTAAAAATGCCACGATAATGCCAATGATGATACTAGCAATAGCAGAGAATAATAAGCAATCTCTTTTATATTCGCAATTAAAAATAGTCATATAGTCACCCCTTAACAATATATGTTGCAGGGTAGTTCAGGGTGAAAAAGAAAAGATGTAAATAAAAAGAGTAACAGCCCTTAGCTCATGTTTTAAACATCCGAACTAAGGGCTGTTACTGTTCACTTTTGATATCTAACATCGTTTTCTGTTACCTCTTCTTTCTACGGATTTTTTCAGGCGACTTCACTATATATGTAAACGGTTAAATAAACCTGAAATTTTAAATTTTGTTTTTCTTGGAAATCGCCATCGGCTTTTTTAACAAAGCCAAGGATTGATGTTTACTTGTACATTGTAACCACACTTTCAATTTTGAATTTGAATTATAGTTTCTTAATACATCGGAACCACACTTTCAAATTTTTTTGAGTATAAGTTTTTGGTTTTTAGTACATCGGAACCACACTTTCTTTTTAGATTTTGTGTTTTACTGTGGCATCGGACTCACCCTTCCTTTGTCTATATAGTAGCACACAAAATAGCGTTTTGCAATTCACAATATTCCACAAAGTTAATTGCCTCTGAATGTAGAAAACGGAGAGAATGATCATTCACCAGAACGACTTTTTTAAAAGTTATTGACAACTAATATTTTTTTATGTTATTCTAAAAGGGTAGTCGGTTCAAAAACCGACCTTTTTTGCTTTTTTGCAGATTTTAATTTTTGAAAGGAGTGAATATTTAATGGAAAAAACAAAAACTGAAATTTTAGCAGAAGAAATTTTACTTAAAGCTAAACTAGATTTAACAGGAAATATTCACTCGCTTATTCGTGCAATAAATGCACTCCAGTTTGTGCCGACAAACGAAGAGGATATTTTTACAGATGCAAAATGTTTTTATTATAATCCTAATTATATTCTTTTAAGATTTAAAGAATGTACTACCTGTGTAAACAGGGCGTTGCTTCATTCGTTGCTCCATTGTATGTTTCTGCATCCATTCAATATAGATTTTAAAGACTCTGCTCTTTGGAATCTTGCATGTGATATCTGTGTGGAAAATACAATTAACATCTGGTGTCTGCCTTGCACAAAATCAGAAAAAGAAATAGCTCAGAATGCAGTAATAGATGAAATACAGCTTAATGTAAAAAATCTTTCTGCAGAAAATATTTATTATTATTTAAAATCTACTGACATTAACAAAGAAAAATTAGAATATTATAAAGAAGTATTTTCTGACGATTCTCATAAAATCTGGTACAAAAACAAAAATTTTGCATTTTTTGAATTTGATGATGACGAAGAAACAGTAGAAGCAAGGTCTATATATAAAAAAGCAGATAATCGCAAAGGACTTTCTAATGAGTCAAATGATAAAATTATGTATGATGCGGTGAATGGTACTGCAGAAGAAGAAAAAGAAGAATGGCGAAAAATCACACCGACAGTTGCAAGTGATATAGAGGCTCTTAAAAAACAAGGGTTTATGTCAGGTGTAGAAACTCAGGTTTTAAGAGGTATTGCAAACGATAAATACGATTATAGTAAATTTTTAAAAAACTTTATTATGTTTAATGAAAATATGGCAGTCAATGATGATGAGTTTGATTACATTTTTTACACCTATGGTCTTAAAATGTATGAGAATATGCCAATTATTGAACCACTTGAATACATAGAGGACAGAAAGGCTAAAAAGCTTTTTATTGCTATTGATACCTCTGGCTCAGTAAAAGGAAAAGTAGTTGAGAAATTTATTGAAAAGACTTATAATATATTAAAGTCAACTGATTTCTTTTCTGAAAGCACAGAAATTCATATTATTCAATGTGATTCTGAAATTAAAGATGTGAAAATTATTCATAATCAGAAGCAACTGGAGGATTATATTAAAAATCTTTCTTTAAAAGGCTTTGGCGGTACTGATTTCAGACCCTGCTTTCAATATGTAGAAGAAATTTTAAATTCATCCCAACCGAATGAAATTGATGGACTTATTTATTTTACTGACGGCGAAGGTGTTTACCCGAAGCAAATGCCAAAATTTAAGTCAGTGTTTGTAATTAACGACAGTTGTTTTGATAAATCAAAAATGCCTTTGTGGGCGACTCCATTATTTATTGATAATGAAGATTTGATAAGGTGATATTTTGAAGATGAAAAATGGTGTTTTAGTTTTTAAGAAAAAGAAAACTAAAATAAATGAATATAACTATAATGAAAATATAGTGCAACTGGAATTGACAAAGAGGGTTAAGACAATTTCAAGGATGTCTTTTTCTGGTTGCAGAAATTTAGAAAGCATAAAGCTTTGTGACACACTCAGAAAAATTGAATATGGTGCGTTTATGAACTGCCGAAGCCTTGTAGAAGTGTCAATTCCAGTTGGTGTGGAGTTGGGCGATTGTGCATTCATGGATTGTTGTAGCCTCAGGAGTGCTATTTTACCCCCGTTAAAGGTATTGCCAAAAAATCTTTTTAAGGGTTGTAGCAGTTTAGAGGAGATTATCATTCCCGACACAGTCGAAGTCATTGAAGAGGGTTGTTTTTACGGCTGTAAAAGTTTAAAAAGCATTGTTTTCAGTAAAAATCTTAAAGAAATAAAAGATTATGCTTTTAAGCGTTGTCAAAGCTTAGAAAGTGTGGTTTTCCCAGAGAGTCTTAAAAAAATTGGTCACAAAGCGTTTGAAGACTCAAAAAACTTAAAAATAGTTAAATTTAATGGCGATTTAGAGTATCTCGGTAAATCTGTTTTTCATAATAAGGTTTACGATGAATACAAAATCAATGGAACCGCATTTTGCTCATCATTCACCTCTAAAGAAGAAATGGAAAATTGTATAACTGTTAATATTCCCAAAACGATAGGTTTTCTATCTTTAGGATTTGAGGGCGTTCTGCCGTTTGCTTATCGCAACAAAAATAAAACTTGTCCCAATCATGTTTTAGCTGTTGAAAAAGAGCAAGTCAAAGTGTTTATGAGCAGTAACTATTACTCTTATACAGATGATAATGATTACATAATTAGTAACGGAAAATTTGATTTTTCAAAATATGATAACCAGATAGAAAAGGCAGAAGAAGCAGAAAAAGCCTTTGTGGCGGCTTTCAGGCTTTCATACCCAAGAAATTTAAGTGAACAAAAGGAAAAGGAATATTTTGACTTAATTAAAGGGTATGAAAGGGATGTTGCTTATTTTTCAGTTGAAGTAGGTGACGAAAATGTGTTATCATACTTATTAGAGAATTTTTCTTTTTCTACTGAGTTTTGTTCAACGCTTTATAGCCTTTGTGCAAAAAAAGGCTATAGTAATTTGCAAGAGCTAGTTTCGCTTAAAACCTCAAAAACTGCTTTGAGTGAAACAGAGGATTTATTAAACGATTTACTTTTAGTGTGAGGATGTATTATGAATATTAAACAGGCAACAAAACACATTAAAAATACTATAACAGCATATTTGGAAAGGGAAGAAAATGGAGAATTTATTATCCCTGTAAATAAGCAACGCCCCATTTTTCTTTACGGACCTCCGGGTATTGGTAAAACTGCAGTTATGGAACAGGTTGCAAAAGAAATGGATATTGGCATTGTATCTTATTCAATGACTCACCATACCCGTCAGAGTGCCTTAGGCTTGCCGTTTATTAAAACAAAGACCTTCGGCGGTGTAGAGTATGACGTTTCAGAATTCACAATGAGTGAAATTCTTTCAGACGTTTATTCATATATTGAGAAAACTGGCTATAAAAACGGTATTTTATTTTTAGATGAAATTAACTGTGTTTCAGAAACACTTGCACCATCAATGTTAAGATTTTTGCAATATAAAACCTTTGGCTCACACCCTGTGCCAGATGGCTGGGTAATTGTTGCTGCAGGTAACCCACCAGAATACAACAAATCTGTTAAGGAGTATGACATTGCGACACTCGATAGAATTCAGAAATTAGAAATTCAGTCCAATTACGATGTGTGGAGAGATTACGCAATAAATGAAAAGGTTCATCCATCGATTATTACATATCTTGACTCAAAACCAACAGATTTTTATATAATTGAAAACACACCAGACGGTAAGCAGTTTGTTACTGCAAGAGGTTGGGAAGATTTGTCACGACTCATGTATTCTTTTGAAAAGAAGAATATAGAAATCGATGCTGAATTTATTTCTCAGTACATTCAGGTGCCAGAGATAGCTGGAAGTTTTGCAGATTTTTATAAAGCATTTAAAGAAATGCGAGAAATGTGTTCACCGGAAGCAGTTTTGAATGGTGCTTCTGACGAAAGTTTTAAAGAAAAATTTAAGAATACAGGAATAGAAGAGAGATTAGGCTTTATAAATCTTCTTACAAACAGCATAAATGAGGATTTGGAAAAGTGTGTTGTAAGAAATAAAGAAATTAAAGAAACAGTAAAGTTTTTAAAAGATAATGATGTTATGGTTTTATCAAATGAAGATGCAGTAAGTGTGTTGGGAAATTGCTCTTTTAACGGTGTTATTGCAGAGGTTAAGACATCATTAGTGGGCGAGACTCTCTCTGTAAAAGAGTGTATAGAAAAAGCTTTAAAGAAACAGATTGAGGAATTGAAATCAGCAGTTGCAAATTCTCAGCAAAAGCTTTCAAACGGCAGTAAATTTATTTTTGATGTTTTTAGCGATTCACCAGAGCTTAAAATCTTTTCGGGTAATATTACAAGAAGTGATTTGTCTGCTCAATTTTTAATAGGTTTCGGTTGTGATGAGTTTTCAGAAATAACAAAAACTCAAAAGAGTGACACAGAGCTTCTTAATGAGCTTGATAAAATATTGTAATTTTTTAAAAATTATGGTATATTAATTATAGAAAAGAAAAATAAATCTTTTTAGATTCTAAAAGGAGGTATTAGTATGTCAAAGATTATTACAATCAGTCGTGAATTTGGTTCGGGTGGTAGAGAGCTTGGTAAACGCCTTGCAGAAGCTTTAGGTGTGCCTTGCTACGATTCCCAGATTATTGAGATGGTTGCCGAAAAACAAGGGCTTGATAAGGCTTATGTTGAAAGTGCTTCTGAAAGAGATATTAGAGCATTTTATCCTACAACTATCGGTGTAAGGTTTTCTGCGTCAACATTCTTTATTAACCAGTCAGTTGAGCTTTTTACAGAGCAGACAAAGGTTATAAGGGAGTTAGCAAGTAAAGGTGACTGTGTAATTGTTGGTAGATGTGCTGATGTACTTCTTAATAATGAGAAGCCTTTAAATATTTTTGTTTATGCCGATAAGGACTCAAAAATCAAGCGTTGTCTTGACAGAGCAAAGGACGGAGAGTCTCTTACAGAAAAAGATATTGAAAAGAAAATGAAAGAGATTGACAAAGGTAGAGCTGACCTTAGAAAAATGCTTGCAGATACAAAATGGGGCGACAAAGAAGGTTATCACCTTATGGTTAATACTTCGGGTAAAGAGATTAAGTCATTAGTACCAGGGCTTGCAGAGTACGCGAAAGCGTATTTCAATGATTAGGAAATAGGAATTAGGAATTAGGAATTAGATTGAATTAATACACCCTATCATTTTTAGTTGGTATTTAAATCAACTTTAAATGATAGGGTACATTTATTTGTACGATGCTCTAATTCCTAATTCCTTGTTCCTAATTCCTATGCTTTGCATATAATGAATTGTGCATAAAAAAGTGCCGATTACTGCAAAAAGTGAATTAATATTCACTTTTTTAGGTTGAAAATTGTAAGATTTTGCCTATATTTTGCAAAAAAAGTGCGTTTTATTCTCGCTTATTTTTATTCAATGTTACAATATTACAAAAAGCATAAAGAAATTTGTTGCATTTTGACTAAAAGGGGTATAAAATAGTCGAGTATTAAAATTTATTCTACTTTAAGGGGTAATATTAAATGAGTTATGTTCAAAGAGTAATTGACGATGTGGCAAAAAAACACGCTAACGAACCTGAGTTCGTTCAGACAGTTACAGAAGTTTTAACTTCATTAGAACCAGTTATCGAACAAAATCCTGAATATGAAAAATATTCATTACTTGAAAGAATCGTAGAGCCTGAAAGACAAATTACTTTCAGAGTTACCTGGACAGATGACAAGGGTAAGGTTCACGTAAACACAGGTTACCGTGTTCAGTTCAATGGTGCTATCGGTCCTTACAAAGGTGGTCTTCGTTTCCACCCATCAGTTTATTCTGGTATTATGAAGTTCCTTGCTTTCGAGCAGACATTTAAAAACAGCTTAACAGGTCTCCCTATAGGTGGCGGTAAAGGTGGTTCTGACTTTGACCCACGTGGTAAGAGTGATATGGATATTCTCCGTTTCTGCCAGAGCTTTATGACAGAGCTTTACAGACACATCGGTCCTGACGTTGACGTTCCTGCTGGTGACATTGGCGTTGGTGCTCGTGAAATCGGTTACCTTTATGGTCAATACAGAAGAATCAAGGGTGCTTTCAAAAACGGCGTTCTTACAGGTAAAGGTCTTTCTTACGGTGGTTCTCTCGTAAGACCAGAAGCAACAGGCTTTGGTGCTACTTACTATGCAGTTGAAGTTTTCAAACACTTCGGCGAAGATATTAAAGGTAAAACTTTCGCTCTTTCAGGCTTCGGTAATGTTGCTTGGGGTGCAGCAAAGAAAATTTCTGAGCTCGGCGGTAAAGTTCTTACAATTTCTGGTCCTGATGGTTACGTTTATGACCCAGATGGTATTTCAACAGACGAAAAAATCGAGTATATGTTAGAAATGCGTGCATCAGGTCGTGACAAGGTTCAGGATTATGCAGACAAATTCGGTTGCCAGTTCTTCCCAGGTGAAAAACCTTGGGGCGTAAAGGTTGATGTTGCAATGCCTTGCGCTACACAGAACGAAATCAATATGGATGAAGCAAAGAAATTAGTTGCAAACGGCGTTCAATATTACATTGAAGTTGCTAATATGCCAACTACAAACGATGCTTTAGAATATCTTAAAGAAAACGTTAAAGTTGTTGCTCCATCAAAAGCAGTTAACGCTGGTGGTGTTGCAGTTTCTGCTCTCGAAATGGGTCAAAACTCAATGAGATACAACTGGACTGCTGAAGAAGTTGATGCAAGACTTCAACAGATTATGAAAGATATTCATGACCATTCTGCAGCAGCTGCTGAAAAATATGGCTTAGGTTACGACCTCGTTGCAGGAGCTAACATTGCAGGCTTTGTAAAAGTTGCAGATGCTATGATGGCACAGGGTATTATCTAATTCGCTTACGCTCAAGTGAATAGTGAATAATGAATAATGTCGGAACTGCGTTGGCACATTGTATGAATGCAGAATTCAGAATGCATAATGCAGAATTTCGGAAGCCTTACGGCTTGATTGTAAATATTAGTCAATCAAATAAATTCTATCATTTTTAGTTTATGATAAACTTTAAATGATAGAATTTTTATTATTTGTAATTGTATAAATGAAAACATAAAATGTAATTTATAACAAATTATTATAATTGCCGACCGCAGGTCCCACAATTCTGCATTTTACATTCTGCATTCTGCATTTTTTTGTTGCAAATGAGTGTATTAAATGTTAATATAAATGTAAATTGCAACAAAATTTATTGGAGTGAGTTCTATGAAAAAAGCAAGTTTACCACTTTCAAAAAACTTTAAGGTTGGCGAAATAGATAAAAGAATTTACGGTTCTTTTATTGAGCATTTAGGCAGAGCAGTTTATGGCGGTATTTATGAGCCAGGTCACAAAACTGCTGACGAAGACGGTTTTAGAAAAGACGTTATTGAGTCTGTAAGAAAGTTAAATGTGCCAATTGTCCGTTACCCGGGTGGTAACTTTGTTTCCGGTTATAACTGGGAAGATGGTGTTGGTCCTAAAAGTGAAAGACCACAGCGCTTAGAACTCGCCTGGGGTGTTACAGAAACTAATGAATTCGGCACTAATGAATTCTTAAAATGGTGTAAAAAGGCTAATACAGAATGTATGATGGCTGTAAATCTTGGTACTCGTGGAATTGAAGCGGCAAGAGATTTAGTTGAATATTGTAATCATCCTTCTGGTTCATATTACAGTGATTTAAGAATTAAACACGGTGTAAAAGACCCACACAATGTTAAAGTATGGTGTTTGGGCAATGAGATGGATGGTAACTGGCAGATAGGTCATAAAAATGCTTATGAATACGGCAGAGCTGCAAACGAAGCGGCAAAGGTTATGAAAATGGTTGACCCATCTATTGAAACTGTGCTTTGTGGTAGCTCAAACAGGGGAATGCCAACATTTGGTAAATGGGAAGCAGAAACTCTTGAAGAAGCATTCTGGAATGTTGACTACGTTTCACTTCACCAATATTTTGATAATAAGTTAGATGATACTCCAAGTTTTCTTGCCAAAAATATGGTTATGGATGATTTTATTGATACAGTAATTTCAATCTGTGACTACGTTAAAGGCTTAAAAAGAGCAAAGAAGCAAATTAATCTTTCATTTGATGAGTGGAATGTGTGGTATCATTCAAATGGTGCTCCTGTTGAAAGATGGTCAAAAGCACCTTGCCAGTTAGAAGATATTTATAATTTTGAAGATGCTTTATTAGTTGGTTTAATGCTTATTTCACTCGTTCGTAGAGCAGACAGAGTTAAAATAGGTTGCCTTGCTCAACTTGTTAATGTTATAGCACCTATTATGACAGAAACTGGTGGCGGAATTTTTGAGCAGACTATTTTCTACCCATTTATGCATTTTTCAAATTACGGCAGAGGTACAACTCTTCTTTCAAAAATTTCTTGTGATAAACACGACACAAAAGAATTTACAGATGTTCCTGATTTAGATGGTATTGCAGTTCTTTCTGACGAAGAAGATGCATTAACAATTTTCTCGGTAAACAGAAGTTTTACTGAAGATTATGAGCTTTCAGTTGATATGCTCGACTTCCCAGGCTTTAAACCAGTTGAGCATATTGAAATGGCTGGTTTTGGAATTAAAGAAACAAACTCAATTGTTTCTGCACCTGTTAAACCAGGTAATGCAGATTTACCAGAGCTTGATGGCAGAAATGCAAAAATACATATTAAACCACTTTCTTGGAATGTTATTCGTTTTAAAAAGGAAAATTAATATATGAATTTCGATTACAGAGAAGCCGCAAAAAAGAATATTTTAATTGTTGCACACAGAGGTGTAAGTGCAGGTAATATTCCTTGTAATACCTTACCCGCTTATGAAATAGCATTAAAACAAGGTGCGGATGTTATTGAAATGGATGTTGATATGAGTGCTGACGGTCAGTTAGTAGTATTTCATCCAGGCAGAGAGTTTGAACATCTTTCAATAGCAGAGAGTTTTGAAAATGCAACTTGGGATGATATAAGCCGTTATCGTTACGTTAATGCGGGTGAAAGGTGTCCTACACAATTCGGCGTGTTGAAGTTTGATGATTTTTTAGAAAACTTTAAAGATCGTTGCTTTATAAATGTTGATAAATTCTGGGAGCATCCACAAGAAATTTATAATGCAATACATAAGCATAATATGGATAGTCAGGTTATTGTAAAATCTGCACCATCAGATGAGGTTTTCAGAGTATTAGAAGAAGTTGCGCCACATTTACAGTTTATGCCTATTGTAAGTGAGGAGCATAAATATCACGAGATTTTAAAAACAAAAAATCTTAATTATATTGGTGCAGAAGTGTTGTTCACTAAGGATGACAGTTCTGTTGCAAGTGATGAATTTATAAGTATGATGCACAAGGACAATAAATTAGTCTGGGTAAATGCTATTATTTATAATTATCGTGAGCAATTAGCGGCTGGTCACTCTGATGATACAGCACTTACAGAGTCAATGGATAAAGGCTGGGGCTGGCTTAGTGATAAAGGCTTCGATTTTATCCAGACTGACTGGCCAATGATGCTTATTGATTATCTAAAGAAAGCTAATAAATATTATAGATAAATTGAAAAAGTGAATAAATATCCGTTTCAGACAAAATTCGACATAAAAAATTCACAAATTTTTTATGTCGAAAGAATATAAAACCAATTGTTAAGAAACTATTGCCTAATTTTAATATAAATGTATAATTGTATAGAAATAAATATGTTCGGGGGCTTGTTAATGAGCAGATTATCTGTATTATTTGCAGATGATTTTGAAGATGTATCAAAAAGATTTTGTGAATTTTGCGATTTGGGATTTGACTACAGAACTTGTGAAAAAGATGGAAGTATTGTTTTAGAGGAGTTAGTTAAAAATCCTGTTGATGTTCTTGTTATAGATATTTTTATGAACGGGTTAGATGCCTTTGGTGTTTTAGAACGCTTGAAAAAGCTTAATCCATTAATAACACCAGCAGTAATTGTTCTTTCAAGTGTAGATAATCCCACAATAAAGAATGAATTTATTAAAAATGGTGCATCATTTTATCTTAAAAGACCAGTAAAAACAGAGCTTTTAATTTCAAAAATAAAAGAAATACAGAAAAACCGAGAGATTAATGGACTTCCGTCAAATGCAACAATTTATCGTGATTTTTGTGACACTATAATTACTGACTACATTCAGGAGTTTTGTATTCCAGCTCACATTAAAGGTTATAAATATCTGAGATATGGAATAAAAATGAGTGTTGAAAATCCACAGCTTTTAGGTGGAATGACTACACGACTTTATCCGCTTATAGCAGAAAAATATGATGTTTCAAGTGCAAGTGTTGAAAGGACAATTCGCAGTGCAATAGAAACCGCTTGGGAACGAGGCAGTATGGAAGCCTTTTCTAAATATTTTGGATATAATTCTCAAATCCGCAGAAAGCACCCGACAAACGCAGAATTTATTGCAAGGTTTACTGATGAAATAAGAATAAAATATAATATTTCCTGAAAAGTGAAATTGATATTATGTGCACAACGACCAATTAAAATGTTGGTTTGTTGTGCACTATGTTTTTTATTTTTATTATTCTTGTTTGTTATTGAAAAAGTGTAAAATTTGTGATAACATCAAGGTGGTATTATGGTAAATTATACCTAAAAGAGCGATTTTGGGGATGAACAGGAGCTGATTTTAATGTTAAGCAGATTAGATATTTCAGCATACAAAAAGATATATGATAAAAATTCCATTGCGGTTGCAGTTGTTACAATTTTAAAAAATAGCAATGGTGAACCCAATGATTTTAAATACGAATATTTAAATCAGGCTATGGCTGACATAGACGGACTTAAGGTGTCAGAAATTTTAGGAGAAAAATATTCGTCACTTTATAAGAAATATCCTTCAAAATCAACAATGAAAAATCTCTCAAAGGTAGCTTATGAGGGTGGTGCGGGTACCTCGCAGGAGTTTTGGAATGAGGTAGGCTTAAGTGTATCTATGCAATTCTCTCAGGTGAGTAAAGGCGTAGTGTTTATAAGTGTTGTGGGAATTTCAAATATTGACCAGCTTCGCGTGCAGAACGAACAACTCGTTAATAAAATTCCTGGTGGTATTGTAATCATTGAGGTTACAGATACTATTCATTTTTTCCATTGTAATGATTGGTATTATAATAACCTTGGCTATACAAAGGAAGAATTTGAGTCACTTCATAAAAACGATGAAAATTCAGGAATTCATCCTGACGATATTCATATTTTAAAGGATAGCGTTGAGGAATGCTTGCTTGGTAAAAATAAAGATAGCTTGACTTTCAGGGTTAAGTGTAAAAATAACACTTATAAATATGTTAGTCTCACGACTACTGTTATGGGTAGAAACGATGACAAGCTTACTCTTTATGGTCTTTATAATGATGTTGACAAGCACATTCGTCTTACTAATAAATTAGCTTATGTAAATGCCGAAATGGATAATATAATTGCATCTATACCTGGTGGTATTTCAAAATATGTTTTAACAGATGATGGTAGGCTTCAAAGACTTTACAGTTCTCCTGGTATGGCGGAGCTTGTTGGTAAAACTCAGGAAGAATACGAGCGTGATTTTGACAATAACTGGAAAGATAATATTTATTATGCCGACTTTCCTATTGTACAGAAGAGTATTGTTGAGTGTATAAAAACGTTGAAGTCAACAGAGTTTACATACCGACTTATTCATAAAGATGGCAGTCTTGTCTGGGTTACTTGCCTTGTTCGTGTTATTGGTGAAAAAGAAGGCAGACCTATGGCACACGCTGTTTTCCATGCAATGGCAAAGAGTGAAATTCTTTATCAGACACTTCTTGATAACATTGATACAGTAACACTCGTTCGCGATAATTCAAATAATGAGATTCTTTATGCTAATAAAGCAGCGGGATTATTCTTAGGCACAAACGAAAAACAAATTATAAGTAAAAACTTTCATAAGGTGCTCAGTGGGAAATTTGCAGAGAATGATTTAATTGAAGAAAGTCTTAATAGCGGTAATGCTGGTGAAATTATAATTGCTGGCAGATGCTACAATATCACAACTGAAAAGCTTGTCTGGAATGACCGTGATTCTACTGCGTGCTTTTTTACTGATGTTACAGACTCGTGGAAAATCAGGGAAGAACTTAAGGATGATAAAGAAAAATTAGATGAAATTGTAAGCAATATTCCTTTGGGTATTGTTGTGTTTAAATTAACAGATGATGACACTGTTATACTTGAGCATTGTAATGACAGTATTTGCGACCTTATAAAAATTGATAAAGAGACAATAAAATATGGTGCATACGCAGACCTTTCGTTGCCATTTGATTTTTATAAGGATGATATACCTGCAATATTCAATGCATTTGAAATTGCAAGAAATCAGGATGAACCATTTTACCTGGATTTTAGGATTGTAGGGAAAGAAGATGGTAAAGTTAGTTGGTTTACAGCCAATTTTAAGGGTACTAAGCAAGAGGATGGTAGCGTACTTATCTATGCTGGTTTCAGTGATATTACAACCCAGAAAGATATGGAAGAAAAATTAGTTCTTAACGCAAAAGAATTAAAGGATTCTCTCGTGAAGTTACAAGAAAATCAGGCGCGTCTTAATGCTGTTTCTCGAAGAGCTGACCTTTTCTACTGGGAAATTGAAATCGAAACAGGTGAAGTAACAGCTTCATTTGCAAATGAAAATTCTCCAAGCCTTAATTTTAAAAACGCTGGCTTTGCAACTGACTTTATTATTCCGTATGACCTTGAATACTTTAAAGTAATGACAAGTATTGCGGCATCGGGTAAGGAATCGCATCTTACCTTTGATGTTCGCGTTGGTAAAGATGAAGAAAAGTCTGAGTGGTACAGAATCACATATGATATTATTCGTGATGATGAGGATAAACCTGTAAGTCTTTTAGGTCTTGCACAAAATATTAACGAGCTCAAATTAGAACAAAGAAGACTCGACGAAGAAATTGAAAGTCTTGAAACTGCAACGCAGAAGCAGGATGTTCTTACTACCATGAGAGTTAATCTTACAGATAACTGCGTTGAAAGCTATAGCAGTAAACCAGAAGTGAGATTAGCTATAAAAGTAGGTGACCAATACTCTGATGCTCTTTTTGCTATATCGGAACACGCTGTATCAAAGTCGCAAAGGGCTGAAATTTTAAAACAACAGAGCATAGAAAAGCTTATTCAGAGCTTTGAAAATGGTGAAAAATCACTTTCATTTGATTATCAGATTGAAACCTATGACAATGCTAACTGTTGGGTTAACAGTTCTATACGCCTTTACAGACACCCTACAACCAAAAAGGTAATGTGCTTTATGTATTGTTATGATATTAATGAATTGCATGTTACAAGAGATATTATTGACAAGGTTATTGATGATGGTTACGAGCATATAAGTGTCATAAATGTTAAGAGCAGAAAAATAGATCTTTCGTTGGGTGATGGTAGAGGAAATTACCATTTTAATGCAGGGGATGCTTATGACCGTTCATTAATGGAAAGCTTTGCTACTCTTACCTCGCTTCAGGATGCAGAAACCAATTTTGATAACTGTTGTCTTTCAAATGTAATTGATGAATTATCAGACAGAGATGAGTATGCATATCCATTTAATGTAAATGAAACTACACGAAAAGAACGCAAGCTCTTTACATATCTTTGGTTTGATGAAGCAAAAACTAAAATTCTTTTGCTTGTCACCGATATTACAGAAATTTATCAGCAAGAAATAAGGCGTTCTGAGGAGCTTGCTAAGGCACTTGATGCAGCAGTTTTAGCAAACAAATCAAAAACAGATTTCTTATCAAGAATGAGCCATGAAATCCGTACGCCAATGAATGCTATTTTAGGGATGTCAAGACTTGGTGAGGAAGTTGCCAAAGGCGAAGAGGTTATATCGTATTTCAAAGATATCAATGCATCTGGTAATTATCTTTTAGGACTTATTAACGATATTTTAGATATGAGCCGTATTGAGCAAGGCAAGATGGATATGGTTAATAAATATGAGGACAAGGATGAAATTATTCGTTCTGTTGAGGTTGTAATAAGGCCACTTGCAGAAGCTAAAAATATTGATTTTAAAATCAATGTTTCTGGCGAAACACCACAGTGGGTTTTTCTTGATAAGCTTCGTACACAACAGGTATATATTAATATTCTTAACAATGCTATTAAATTCACAGAGCCTGGTGGTAAGGTTATGTGGGATATAAATGGTGAATTAATCAATGAAAATAAAGCTAAATTTGTTATGAATATCAGTGATACAGGCTGTGGTATGAGTGAGAGCTTTTTGGAGCGTGTTTTTGAACCTTTTGCGCAAGAGCAAAACAGTCTTGTTGATGCCCGTCAGGGAACAGGTTTGGGTCTTGCTATTGCACATAGTATTGTTAAAAAAATGGGCGGTACAATTTCAGTTGAAAGTAAAATAGGAATTGGTACAACATTTACTATAGAGTTTGTAAGAGATTGTAAGAATATTAATACTGGTACAACACTTTCTCAGGAAACTGACGATGTTAAAAATATTCTTGAGGGCAAAAAAGTATTGCTTTGTGAAGACCATCCACTTAACACACTTGTTGCAACAAAGCTTTTAGAAAAGGTTGGTATTGAGGTTGTTACTGCTGAAAATGGACTTATAGGTGTTAATAAGTTCTCTGAGTCAAAAGAAAATGAATTTAGTGCGGTGCTTATGGATATAAGAATGCCAATTATGGATGGACTTGAAGCTACTACAAAAATCAGGGCATTAAACCGACAAGATGCAAAATCTGTGCCGATTATTGCTATGACTGCCAATGCTTTTGCTGAGGACAAGAGTCTTTCAAAATCTGCGGGTATGAATGAGCACCTGTCTAAACCAATTGAACCAAAAGAGCTTTACAAAACTCTTTCGGATTATATTAAATAGTAAAAATGATAATGGGTTGATGAAAATAGCTTCATCAACCCATTATTTTTCTATCAAATAATTATTTAAAGGAAAAATAATCACGGACAATGCTCAAAAAAATGAGTGTTTTTTGTGAAAATATACTATTTTTGCTGACAATAGCTATTTTTTTTGTGCTTTTCCTTGCAATTTTGACTAAAAGTGTTATAATGGTTATCATAAGAAAAATGTGTTACTGCGTCGTAATACATTTTCAAAAAATATAGGGGGCTTTTTTGTGTCAAACAAAGATATTGTTCTTGTTATTGATGACGATAGAGTTGACAGAGAGATATTAAAAAATATTCTTTCAAAAGATTTCTATGTTGTCGATTATCAAGACGCGCAAGAAGGTTTTGATTTTCTCGCAAGGCATGAATTGGATGTTAAATGCGTAGTAGTTGACATTTATATGCCTAATATGGACGGTTACGAATTTTTAAAGAAGGTAAACGAAAGCGGACTTAAAATTCCTGTTATTGTTACCACAAGTGATGCAGGCGAAGAAATTCAGGTTAAGGTACTGGCTGATGGTGCGTGGGATTTTATTACTAAACCATATAATGCCGATATTGTAAAACTCAGAGTTCAGAATGCTATTATGCGTACTGAGTTTTTTGCATTCAAAAAATTAAAGTACATAGCAGAATATGACCCGCTCACTGGTATTTTTAATAAGGATAAATTCTTGAAGAAAACAAGGATTATGCTTGATAATAACCGCGATAAGAAGTTTGCATTTATTCGTTTCGATATTGACCGTTTCCAGTTGGTTAACTCTTTTTATGGTGTGAGTGAGGGTGACAGATTTATCAAGTATCTCGCTATGGGGCTTGAAAATTTAGCGAAACAAAGACCAAACCTTACTTATGGTAGAATTGAAGCGGAAGTATTCGCTCTTTGTGGCGAATACGAAACAGAACAAGAGGTTTTTGAGCTTATTGAAAGGCATATTGAAATTATTAAGGGCTATAACAGAAACTTTGACCTTGTTCCTAATTTTGGCATATATTTCCTAGATGATTTAACATTATCCCCCAATGTTATGTTAGACAGGGCAACACTTGCCGCAAAAGAATGTAAAGGTAATTATATTGATACTGTTGGTATTTTCAAGCCTGAAATGAGTTCGAGGCTTGAAAAAGAACAGGAAATTGTTAATGAAATGGTACAGGCCTTGCAGGATGAGCAATTTATTGTTTACTTGCAACCTAAATATTCACTTGAAACCAATGCACCAGCAGGTGCAGAGGCACTTGTAAGATGGATGCACCCGAAAAAGGGTATGATTTCTCCGGGCCTTTTCATTCCAGTATTTGAAAAGAATGGTTTTATTGAAAGATTAGACCATTATGTATGGGAAGTTATTTGTAAGTATTTAAAAAAGTGGATAGATGAGGGTCTTAAGCCAAATCCTATTTCAGTTAATATTTCACGAGTTGATTTGTACAATCCGCAGATTGTTGATTTTATTATAAATCTTGTGGATAAGTACAATGTACCACACGAATTATTCCAGCTTGAGCTTACAGAAACTGCTTATATGGATAATCCACAGGTTATGAAGCAGGTTGTTGCTGGCTTGAAAGAAAATGGATTTACTGTTATGATGGATGACTTCGGTAGTGGTTATTCTTCGCTCAGTATTTTAAAAGAAATAGAAGTTGATGTTCTTAAAATTGATATGCGCTTCTTTGACAGTAGTGGTAACGATGGCAGAAGTGAAAACATTATTGCATCTGTTGTTCGTATGGCAAAATGGCTTGGTATGCCTGCTGTTGCAGAAGGTGTTGAAAAGGCAGAACAGGTTAACTTCCTCGGTAGTGTTGGTTGCGAATATGTTCAGGGCTTCTATTTTGCAAGACCAATGCCTATAGATGAATATGAAAAGCTTGCTAAAGAGAATAAAGAGAAAACAGTTTCAAAAACTGTAGATTTATCAAGTGCCCTAACAATGGACAAGCTTTGGTCATCTGCTCCAGAGATGGAAATTCTCTTCTCAAATTCTTCACAGGCAAGTGGTATTTGCGAATTTGATGGTACTAAATTTACATATTTAAGAACCAATAATGCTTATAAAGATTTGTTCGGTGTAGACGGTGTTTCTGAGGGCAATCCGCTTGATTACATCTTCTATGAGTATAAAAATGATGTTCTTGATGCATTTAATAACGCTGTTAAGAATGATGAAATTGCGGAATGTCAGTATAAGCGTCGTGTTCAACAGGGTAAGGCTCTTTGGGTTTCAATGAAGCTTCAGTATATAGGTAATGTTGGTGGAGAAAAATCAATCTTTATTGCCAATATTTCTGACATTACTGTTCAGAAAGAAGTTGAAACAGAACTTAAAAAGCTCAAAAAGGTTATGAATAGTGGCAAAAATAAGCCTAAAAAGCTTCTTGTTGTTGACGATTCAGAACTTAGCAGCAGAATCATTAAAGATATATTTGATGGTAGTTATGAGGTTATCCTTGCTAAGAATGGATTAGAGGGACTTAATCTTTTAAGAGAATTCAAAAACGAAGTTGCCATTGTTTTACTTGATATGGTTATGCCTGTTATGGATGGTAGAGAGTTCTTGACACATAAAAATGCTGATGATGAAACTGTGGATATTCCAGTAATTGTTATTTCAAGTGAAAGCGACGAGGGGCTTCAGGTGGATATGCTTCAGATGGGTGTTAATGACTATATTACAAAGCCATTTGTGGCAGAAATTATCGAGCGTCGTGTTAAGAATGTTATTGATTATAACGAGCGTTTCAGAAAAATGGTAAAAGAATACCAGAATATGTCTAAGGATTAAAATTGGAGAGAGATATGGATAAAGCGATTTTAGAATCGGTTGGAATAAATTACAACGAGGCTATTGAACGCTTCGTTGGTGCGGCTGGTTTGTTTGAAAAATTCCTTGAAGAAATGGCTTCGACAGAAGTTCTTGAGCCGTTGAAAAGAGCTTTGAACAATTCGGAAGTTGAAACGGCATTTAAAGTGGCTCACACATTAAAGGGGAATTTCGGCAACTTGAGTATAGAACCGTTATATAAGATAATTACACCTCTTGTAGAGGAGCTTCGCAGTAATAATTTGCTTGAATCACAAAAAATTTATATTGAGCTTGAAAAACAATATGATGAGGTAGTGTCAGGCATAAGAAGAGCGATGTAAAATTAATAAAAAAAGAGTGGTAGTGAATGCTATCACTCTTTTTTTATTAAAAAAGTGTTGCAGTTATATAATGGGATATGGTATAATTAAAATGTATATCTATGAGATTTTAAAAGATTGATGGAAGGAAGTGGATTTTTTATGATAAAGCTTTTCAAGTATTTAAAACCTCATAAAAGATTTGCTATCCTTACAGTTATTCTTGCTGCTATAAGCAATGTTATGACATTAGGGTTTCCTTTGATGATGTCAATGTTAATTAACAACGGTATTTCTAAGGGAGATTTGGATTATATAAGAAATATCGGTATTATTATGATAGTTCTTTGTACAATAGCGATGTTCATATCTATTCTCAATAGTTACTGCTCAAGCAAGGTTTCAGCTCTTTTTACTGGTGACCTCAGAAGCAAGGTGTTTTCAAAAATACAGACATTTTCACAAGGTGATATTGATGAAATAGGGATCCCGTCGCTCATAACAAGAACGACAAATGATATAAGACAAATAGGGGAATTGTTAATTGCGCTTTTAAGAAGCATAATTGCAGTGCCCATTATGTTAATTGGCGGAATTGTTATGGCGGTTATTATGTCACCCGGACTTTCACTTGTGCTTTTAATTGTATGTCCTGTTATAGCGGTAATAGCACTTGTAATTGCAAAGACTGTTGTTCCTTTTTTTAGTAAAATACAAAAATGTGTTGACGCTTTAAACCTTGTAACAAGAGAAAAGCTTAATGGCGTCAGAGTAATAAGAGCTTTTAACAGAACGGAGTATGAAGAAAATCGGTTTAAAAAAGCGAATGATGACCTGACAGAGCTTAACTTAAAGGTTTCAAGAATTTTTGCAGGACTTATTCCTGTTGTAACACTTCTTATATTTTTGATAATCGCACTTTTAATTGTTGTTGGCTATAATCAGGTTAATAAGCTTACTGACCCTACTGAAATAGCGAACACAGTTGGTGATTTACAGGCATTTATAATTTATCTTGTATTTATAGTTGCTGCATTGGCATCGGTTGCGGCTATGTTTGTAATGGTTCCTCGTGGTAAAATTTCTGCAAACAGAATAAACGAAATTTTAGACCATGAATTAAAAATGACCATAAGAGAAATATCTTCAGAGGCTACAAATGATGGTACCATAGAATTCAGAAATGTAGTTTTCGATTATAAGGATGAGGACGGTAATTTAAAAAGAGCCCTTAATAATGTTAGCTTTATTGCTAAGAAGGGGCAGACTACTGCTATAATTGGTAGTACAGGTTCAGGTAAGAGTACAGTGCTTAATTTAATTCCTCGTTTTTATGATGTTACAGAAGGCTCTGTTTTAATAGATGGTGTTGATGTCCGGGAAATGGATTTTGCTTCAATTTATGAGAAATTGGGCTACATTCCTCAACAGGCATTTTTATTTAGCGGTACCGTTGCAGATAATTTGCGATACGGTAATGAGGATGCCACTGACGAAGAATTGTGGTCTGCTTTGGAGATAGCACAGTCGCGCGATTTTGTTGAAAAATTACCAGAAAAGCTTAATAGTATGGTTTCTCAGAATGGTACAAATCTCTCTGGTGGTCAAAGACAGAGACTTTGTATTGCAAGAGCTATTGTGAAAAAAGCAAAGTTCTATATGTTTGACGATAGCTTTTCTGCGCTAGATTTTATTACAGATAGTAAATTGAGAGCACAATTAAAAAGTGTTATTTCTGAGTCAGCAATAATAATTGTTGCACAAAGAGTTGGGACTATAATTGATGCTGATAATATTATTGTTCTTGAAAATGGTAATATTGTAGGGCAAGGTACCCACGATGAACTTTTAGAAAATTGTGCGGTGTATAAAGAGATGGCTGACTCTCAGCTCAGTAAAACGGGGGTGAGCGACGAATGAAAAAAGAGACTCCTGTTTTAGATGGAAAACGATTAGAACGTTTAGAGCGAAGAAGAGCTACAAGAAAACTCAGATATTCTTCATATCGTGAAATTCACGAGGGAGAAGAAAGGGCCGAGTCTTTTAAAACAAGTGCAAAAAGACTTGCTTCTTATATTTTAGAGCAAAAAACTGCATTTATAATTGTTGTAATAACCTGTGCTATTTCGTCACTTTTCAGTGTTATTGGTCCTACATATATAGGTGATGCGTTAGATTTATTAAATGAACAGGTTGCAATTAAATTGAATGGTGGGGTTATTTCACCAGCGTCGCTTTTGCCTTGTATAAAATCACTTGTAATAATTTATGGCGGAATGACGGTGTTTTCATTCATTCAGCAATATGTAATGGCAGGCGTAACTGCAAAGGTTGTAAGAAAATTACGCGAAAAAATAAATGAGAAACTTTCTTCATTACCGCTTAAATATTATGACAGTAATTCAAAAGGTGATATTTTAAGCCGTATAATGAATGATGTTGACAATATAAGTAACACATTACAACACAATTTAATTTCTATAGTTTCTTCTGTGATTACAATTGTCGGTGTTTTTGTCATGATGTTAATTACGAACTGGTTTTTAACATTGTTTGTAGTTATTCTTGTGCCATTTACAGCATTTATAGCATTAAAGGTGCTTTCGGTTTCAAGACAATTATTTAAACAACAATGGGACAGAACCGGCGAATTAAATGGACATGTTGAGGAAATTTATACAGGGCATAAAATTATTAAAATTTTCGGGCAAGAGCAACTGGCGGAAGATGAGTTTACTGATATAAATGATGAGCTTGTTGAAGTAAGTAGTAAGGCTCAGTTTATATCAGGTATAATTGGTCCGTTTATTAATTTGATGGATAATATTGGATATATTCTGGTTGCTATTGTAGGCGGTTATTTAATTGTTAATAACGGCGTATTTTTAGTTGCTGGCACTGTGATTTATGACATGGGTACAGCATTTTCAATCGGCGGAATATTAACATTTATTACATACTCAAAGCTTTTTACCTCGCCAATGTCAACTCTTGCACAGATTGCAAACACAATTCAGTCTTGTATGGCTTCTGCTGAAAGGGTCTTTAAGCTCTTTGATGAAGAGAGTGAAGTAGATTCACCAATAAGTGAAGAGCTCACTTTTAATGATGAAATAAAATTCCAGAATGTTTCGTTTTCTTATTCAGTGGACAAGCCTTTGATTCAGAATTTAGATTTAACAGTTAAAAAAGGTAGTCTTGTAGCGTTAGTGGGCCCTACAGGTGCTGGTAAAACAACATTTGTAAATCTTTTAATGCGTTTTTATGATGTTGATAATGGGAAAATAACTATTGATGGTAAGGATATAAGAACAGTAAGGCGTGACGATTTAAGAAAGCTTTATGGAATGGTTTTACAGGAAACTTGGTTATTTGATGGAACTATAATGGACAATATCCGTTATGGTAAGCTTGATGCAACAGACGAAGAGGTTTATGACTCCTGTAAGCTTTCTGGTGCTGATGAATTTATAAATTTGTTACCAGACGGCTATAATACTAGGATAACCGAAAACGGTGAAAATCTTTCGGGTGGTCAGAAGCAGCTTATAACAATAGCAAGAGCGTTCTTAAAAAATCCGTCAGTGCTTATATTAGATGAAGCAACCTCTTCTGTTGATACGAGAACAGAGCTCCTTGTTCAAAAGGGAATGAATGAGGTTATGAAGGGTAGAACTAACTTTGTTGTTGCCCACAGGCTTTCAACTATTCGAAAGGCAGATGAAATTCTGTTTATAGATAGCGGCACTATAAGAGAACGCGGTACACACGAAGAGCTTTTAGAAAAACGCGGACTTTATTATGCTATGTACGAAAGTGGTTTTGGTGGGTTAGTTGAAACAACTGAAACACTTCTGGCGGATTATTAAAACACAATATATAATTCTTTTTGAAAGGATAGATAGAGATGAATAACACAGAAAAATCTATGGAAAAGCTTGTAGCTCTTTGTAAGGGTAGAGGTTTTGTTTATGCGGGTAGCGAAATTTATGGCGGACTTGCAAACACATGGGATTATGGCCCATTAGGTGTTGAACTTAAAAATAATATCAAGAATGCGTGGAGAAAGAAGTTCATTCAGGAAAATCCATACAATGTAGGTCTTGATAGTGCAATTCTTATGAATCCACAAACTTGGGTAGCATCAGGTCACCTTGGGGGCTTCTCAGACCCATTAATGGACTGCCGTGAATGTAAAACACGCCATAGAGCAGATAATTTAATCGAAGATTTTGATGGTACAGTTGTTGCTGGTTGGTCAAACGAACAAATGATGGATTACATCAAAGAAAAATCAATTCCTTGTCCTGATTGTGGTAAGCATAATTTTACAGATATCCGTCAGTTCAACTTAATGTTCAAAACATTTCAGGGAGTTACAGAGGATAGTAAAAATGAGCTTTATTTAAGACCAGAAACTGCACAGGGTATTTTTGTTAACTTTGCAAATATTCAGAGAACTACAAGAAAAAAAGTACCATTTGGTGTAGCACAGATTGGTAAATCATTCCGTAATGAAATTACCCCAGGTAACTTTATTTTCCGTGTTCGTGAATTTGAACAGATGGAGCTTGAATTCTTCTGTAAACCAGGTACAGACCTCGAGTGGTTTGAATACTGGCGTGGTTTCTGCAGAGATTGGCTTTATTCATTAAACATTAAAGCAGAAAATCTCCGTCTTCGTGACCATGATAAAGAAGAGCTTTGCTTCTATTCAAAGGCTACAACAGACTTGGAATACTTATTCCCATTTGGTTGGGGTGAGCTCTGGGGCGTTGCAGACAGAACTGACTACGACTTAACTCAACATATTAATACATCAGGCAAGAGTCTTGATTATTTTGATCCTGAAACAAATGAAAGATATATTCCTTATGTCATTGAGCCATCTTTGGGTGTTGAAAGACTTTTCCTTGCAATTCTTACAGAGGCTTATGATGAAGAAGTTGTTGATGCAGAGAAAAATGACACTCGTGTAGTTCTCAGACTTCATCCTACCCTCGCACCTTTCAAATGCGCTGTGCTTCCTCTTTCAAAGAAACTTAATGAAAAAGCTACTGAGGTGTTCAGTACACTTTCAAAGAAATTCAATGTTGAGTTTGATGATGCGGGTTCAATTGGTAAAAGATATCGCCGTCAGGACGAAATTGGTACACCTTTCTGTATTACTTATGACTTCGAGAGTGAAGAGGATAATTGTGTAACAGTCCGTGACAGAGATACTATGGAGCAAGTAAGAATTCCGATAGCAGATTTAGCTAAATATATTGAAGAGAAAATTGAATTTTAAGAACAAAAACAGGTGGATAGTTTACTATCCACCTGTTTTTATATATGAAAAAACACCACTTGAAAATAACTTTCAAGTGGTGTAGAGCTTTTTATGAGTTATCTTTTAATAGAACCGAATATAAGGTCAATAAGAATTTCTACATAAGACATTATATCACGAAGAAATTGATATTCCTGAAATTCTACATCATAACCAGCAGAACTGTCAATATCTCGTTTCTTTTCGTGGTTACACTCAACGCAGAAATTAGATTCAGTTTCATCTCTTGTGAAAGTTGAATCGCTGTTTGGTTCCCATGGTTCATCGTCAGTGTATTTCCATGTGTGTTCTTCAATTGTATCAGGAACAACATAACCACAACCGAAGCACTTTGTGCCGTGCTTTGTGCTACCAAGACTTGTGTTTTCTTCAAATTTGTGATCAACAGTAACAGGAATATTTGCTACAAACTGACCATCAAGTGTAACAGAGATTTCTGTTACATCTACTGAAAGAACACTTGAAGCTCTTGGCGAGAATTTAAAACGAGAAGAAGTCGAACTTGAATAGGAAACGGTTTCAACGACTTCACCAGTAGCATTGGTCACGGTTACTTTTATACCTGTTGGGTCAAATCTTTCATAATCATAATATTCTTGAGGATGAGAAGGACCCTGTGTAAGTGTAAAAGTGTATTTATCAGCAGCAAGAGAAACTACTGAAAATATTGAAAGAAGCACCACAACAGATAAAACTGTTGCTAATAATCTATTGGTTTTCATAATATCTAAACCTCCGCTCAATTAGATTAAAGCGAAGCCTTCAACGATCATATTTACGAGACCGAGAAGGAGGTTGATTATATCATAACCTGCGAAAACTGTTTGGTAAGTTGCTGTGCCACTAATGTAACGGGAAACTGTGTCACCACAAACTGTACATGTGCCAGTTTCTGTTTCGCTTGTAACAAGGCCTGCATCACCATTTGGAACCCAATATTCAACCTTGTGGTCTGTATTGTGGCAAATAACACCACAAGCAGAACAAATCTGACCATGAGAGTGGTTGTTTACTGGTACAATTTCACCGCCAACATGAGAAACTGTAACAGGAACAAAGCCACAAGATATACCCTTGTAGAACACTTCTATTTCAGTCATATAAACTGTGAGAGGCTGGTCAAGCTCCACACTAAAAGTAAAAAATTGGGATTCAGTGGAGTATTTAATTTGAGTTTTGTTTGCATCAGTAACTACAAGACCTTTTGGTTCAAAACATTCTGCATCGGTATATGTATCTTTCTTTTGTTTAAATAAGATTTTGTAACCAGAAGCAGGAACCTCTTCTGTTGCAGATGCTACTACTGTCATAGAAACAGCAAGGATTGCTATTGCCATAACGAGAGCAAGGATTTTACGAGTTTTCATAACAATTCCTCCAAAATGTTATTTTTTTACTACTGCATTATAACATACTTTTTCCAAAATGTAAAGATACAAAATAAAGTGTATTTATTGTTGGTTTTCACTAAATATGCTATTTTCGTTAAAAATGATGATATTTTTAGTTGACTATCGCGTGGATACAATATATAATTTAATAAAATTTAATAAAAATCAAACAAAAAGAGGCGAAAAATTTTGTTGATTAAAGGTTTTCAGAAGCTTACGTTGTTAGACTACCCCGGTAAAACAGCGTGTACGGTGTTTACAGGTGGCTGTAATTTCAGATGTCCATTCTGTCATAATGCAGGATTAGTTACGAAGCTTGATACTGAAATTATTGACGAAAGTGAAGTTTTCGGTCACTTAAAAAAGCGTCAGGGCGTTTTAGATGGTGTTGCAATAAGCGGGGGTGAGCCGTTGTTGCAAAATGGAATCGATGAGTTTTTAGCGGGAATTAAGGATTTGGGCTATGAAATCAAGCTCGATACAAATGGCAGCTTTCCCGAGAAATTAAAAAGCATAATTGATAATGGACTTTGCGATTATGTTGCAGTTGATATTAAAAACTCAAAAGAAAAATATCCGGAAACAGTTGGTCTTGAAAAATTTGATATATCTTTAATGGAAAAAACAGTTGATATTCTTATGAATGGTGATGTTGATTTTGAATTTAGAACAACTGTTACCCAAAATTTTCATACATTAGAGGATATCGAAAATATTGGTAAATGGATTAAGGGTGTAAAAAGATATTATCTTCAGAATTTTGTTGATTCGGGCAATTTAATTGATAGCAGTGTCGAGGGTGTTTCAAAGGAAACGATGTATGAAATGCTTGAGATTATTAAAATGTATGTGCCAACGGCGGAAATTAGGGGATTGTAATTCGGAATTCGTAATGTGTAATTCGGAATTGAAGGGTCTGCGACGCTATTATATGGTATAGAGGGGAAAAAGTTGGAGAAAGTTTTAGAATTAAAAACTGAAATAGAAAAGGCAAAAAAGATTTGTGTGTTCACAGGTGCTGGTATAAGTTGTCCATCCGGAATACCGGATTTCAGGTCGGAAAATGGCTTATATAATGAAAAAGGTGATTATAAATACTCACCTGAGGAAATGATTTCATATACATTTTTTGTTCATAACACAAGGTTATTTTATGATTTTTATAAACAGAAAATGATTTATAAAAATGCAAAGCCCAATAAAGCACATTTATTTTTTAGCGATTTAGAAAAACAGGGCAAAGAGATAAGTGTTGTTACACAAAATATAGATTCGCTGCACACTTTGGCAGGTAGTAGTAATGTTTTTGAAATACATGGCAGTGTGAAAAGAAATTATTGTATATGCTGTAAAGAGCTTTATGACGAGGATTTTATTTTAAAAAGTGATGGTGTACCTCATTGTGAAAAATGTGGTGGCGTGGTAAAGCCGGATGTTGTTCTTTATGAAGAGGGTTTAAATCAAAAAATAGTAGATGGAGCTATTGAAGCTATAAGAAATGCAGAGCTTCTTATTATAATAGGAACTTCTCTTGCGGTTTATCCTGCAGCATCATTTGTGTCTTATTTTAAAGGTAAAAAAATAGCACTGATTAACAAAAGTAAGACGGAATTTGACAAAAGAGCTGGTATCGTTATATATGACGATATAGTGAATGTAATAGAAAAATTAGAAGGTTAGACACAAGATATTGTGTCTGACTTTTTTGTTTCTAAATTTATTTTGCGAAAAATGTCGTAAAATGACTAAAATAATATGTGGATATATGTGCATATTGCATATAAAAATCAATATCTTGTGATTTTGCCCTAAAAAAAGTTGATTTTAACCACAATATCTTGTGATTTTTCTATTGACAAGAAACAATATATCTGTTATTATCCTATATGCTAACGAAAAGACTTATGAAAAGGGAGTACAGAAAAATGTATCAGGTTATCAAAAGAGATGGTAAAGTTTCAGGTTTTGATATAATCAAAATCGCAGATGCTATTAAAAAAGCATTTGAAGCATGCGGAAAACAATACAATGACAATATCATTGATTTTCTTGCTTTAAAGGTTACAGCAAACTTTGAACCAAAAATCAGCAACAATCTCGTTGCTGTTGAAGACGTTCAGGATAGCGTTGAATCTGTTCTTGTTCAGGCAGGTTATGCAGACGTAGCAAAAGCTTACATTCTTTACAGAAAACAACGTGAAAAAATTCGTAATATGAAATCAACAATTCTTGACTATAAAGATTTGGTTGACAGCTACGTTAAGGTTACAGACTGGCGTGTTAAAGAAAACTCAACAGTTACTTACTCTGTTGGTGGTCTTATTCTTTCAAACTCAGGTGCTATTACTGCTAACTACTGGCTTTCAGAAATTTATGATGAAGAAATTGCTAATGCACACCGTTCAGGCGACGTTCACATTCACGACCTTTCAATGCTCACAGGTTACTGTGCTGGTTGGTCACTTAAACAACTTATTAAAGAAGGCTTAGGTGGTGTTCCTGGTAAAATTACTTCTGCACCAGCAAGCCACCTTGCAACTCTTTGTAATCAGATGGTTAACTTCTTAGGTATTATGCAGAATGAGTGGGCAGGTGCTCAGGCTTTTTCATCATTTGATACTTATTTAGCTCCATTTGTTAAAGTGGATAACCTCGATTACAAAGGTGTAAAAAAATGCATTGAATCATTCATTTTCGGTGTAAATACACCATCACGTTGGGGTACACAGGCTCCATTCTCAAACATCACTTTAGACTGGACAGTTCCTGCTGACCTTAAAGATATGCCTGCTATTGTAGGTGGTAAAGAGATGGACTTCACCTATGGTGATTGTAAAAAAGAAATGGATATGGTTAACAAAGCATTCATCGAAATTATGATTGAAGGCGATGCTCACGGTCGTGGCTTCCAGTATCCAATTCCAACATACTCAATTACTCGTGATTTTGACTGGTCAGAAACAGAGAATAATAAGCTTCTCTTCGAAATGACTGCAAAATATGGTACACCATACTTCTCAAACTACGTTAACTCAGATATGGAACCAAGTGACGTTCGTTCAATGTGCTGTAGACTTCGTTTAGACCTTCGTGAACTCCGTAAAAAGAGCGGTGGCTTCTTCGGTAGTGGTGAAAGCACAGGTTCTATTGGTGTTGTTACAATCAACTTACCAAGAATTGCATATCTTGCTGAAAACGTTGAAGATTTCTATAAGAGATTAGATAAACTTATGGATATTTCTGCTCGTTCACTTAAGGTTAAGAGAGGCATTATTACAAAGCTTCTTGATGAAGGTCTTTACCCATATACAAAGCGTTACCTTGGTACATTTACAAACCACTTCTCAACAATTGGTCTTATTGGTATGAATGAAGTTGGTCTTAATGCTAAATGGCTCCGTAAGGATATGACTCATAAAGAAACACAGGAATTTGCTAAAGATGTTCTCAACCATATGAGAGAAAGACTTTCTGACTATCAGGAAGAATATGGCGACCTTTACAACTTAGAAGCTACACCAGCTGAAAGTACAACATATCGTTTTGCAAAGCACGATAAGGAAAAATATCCTGCAATTATTACTGCAAACGAAAATGGTACACCTTACTACACAAACTCTTCTCACTTACCTGTTGGTTACACAGCAGATATCTTTGAAGCACTTGATGCACAGGATGAACTTCATACTCTTTACACATCAGGTACAGTATTCCACGCATTCTTAGGTGAAAAGCTCCCTGACTGGAAAGCTGCTGCAAATCTTGTTAAGAAAATTGCAGATAATTACAGACTTCCTTACTACTCAATTTCACCAACATATACAGTTTGCTGTAACCACGGTTACATTCAAGGTGAAGTTTACACTTGCCCTGATTGTGGTGAAACAACAGAAGTTTATAGCCGTATTACTGGTTATTACCGCCCTGTTCAGAACTTTAATGATGGTAAAGCACAAGAGTTTAAGGACAGAAGAGTTTACGATATTATTCACTCAAGCTACGAAAAAGCAGAAAGAACAGTTGACCACGCTCACTGTTGCCCGGAAACAGAAACAAAAACTCAGGTAGCAACAAAAGATGCAACGTTTACACTTTTCGCAACAAAAACTTGCCCTAAATGTAAAATTGCTGCTCAACTTCTTGACCAGAAGGGTATTTCTTACGAAAAACTCTTTGTAGAAGATAACGTTGAAGTTGCTAAAAAACTCGGCTTAAAACAAGCACCATCACTCGTAATTTACAATGGTGATGAAGCAACTGTTATTTCTGATTTACCAGCAGTTAAAGAGTTTATTGAAAATATGTAATTAATTTAAAACCCATAAATTTTTAACGGGTGTCTGGAATTTTTTAAGTTCCAGACACCGATATTTTAAAGGTGATTTTATAATGAAGGATATTATCATAATCGGTGCAGGTCCTGCGGGACTTACTGCGGCACTTTATGCATTAAGAGCGGGTAAAAGCGTTCTTGTTATTGAAAAAAGCACGTTCGGTGGTCAGGTGACTTTTTCACCAAAAATTGAAAATTACCCTGGCATTCCTGAAATGACTGGTAACGAATTTGCAGATAAGCTTCTTGATCAGGTTTTAGCTATGGGTGCAGAGGTTGAAATGGAAAAGGTTACCGGCATTATAAATGAAGGAAATAGAAAATTAGTTTTTGCAGGCGACAAAAAGTACGAAGCAAAAGCTGTTATAATTGCTGTTGGTGTTAAACACAGACAATTAGGTTTAGAGAGAGAAAATGAACTTACCGGTAAGGGTGTTTCTTACTGTGCAGTTTGTGACGGTGCATTTTATAATGGTCAGACAGTTGGCGTTGTAGGTGGCGGTAATTCTGCATTACAAGAGGCAGTTCTTCTTTCTGATATTTGTGAAAAGGTTTATGTTTTCCAGAATCTTTCATATATGACAGGCGAAAAGAAGCTTGTTGAAATTCTTGAAGCAAAGTCTAACGTTGAATTTATGACAGACGTTGTTGTAAGTGACTTAAAGGGTGACGACGAATTAACAGGTGTTACTTTAAAGCATACAGATGGTAGCGAGAAAGAAGTTTCTTTAAATGGTCTTTTTGTAGCTATTGGTCTTGAACCTGCTAACAGTGCATTTGCTGATATGGTTGCTCTTGATAGTAATGGCTATTTCGATTCTGATGAAGCTTGTCTTACAAAAACAGAGGGTATTTACGTTGCAGGTGACTGCCGTAAAAAGAGTATTCGTCAGATTACAACAGCAACTGCTGATGGTGCTTCAGCAGCTCTTGCCGCTTGCAGATATATAGATGCATTATAATTTTTAAAATAATGGCGTTATATGCTGAATTTTTATGGTTGTCAGTATGTAACGTCTTAAATATAAAATGCCAATACAAACAAAAACAACGATAAGTGTGTAACTTATCGTTGTTTTTGTTGTTGTAAATATAAATTAAATATGATAATATAGTGTTGTAGATTGAAAAAAATCTATTTGGGAGAAAATTTTTAAAAGGGTGAATTATTATGAAAAAAGACACATCGAAAAAATATGCTATCATAGCAGGACTATTGTTGCTGATTCCAACACTTATGACATTGGTGATACTATTTGCTGAAAACAGTGTTTATGATGAAAGCGCAGGCGTTTTACCATCGGTAATAGTTTTAATAGATGGTTTGTTTACAGTTGCTTTCAGTATTTCTCTGCTTGTTTGCAAAAAGAAAGCATCACATGTAGTTACAGTACTTATTGTAGTGTTACATATTTTTCGTTTGTTCAAAGGTGTTCATGGGTTCAAGGCAAGTGTGTTTTTGAGTATCTTTGCATATTTAGTGCTTTTATGGCTTTTTATGGTCAGCAGTTTACCGAAATTCAAAAAATATGCTGGTACACTAAAATCTTTATGGTATGTTCCGTTTGCCTTGTTTGTAATAGAGTCATTCGCTTCTGTAGGTGAACAGATTGTTTTTTATAGTGAAGTAGGGGACTCATTGGCAATGACAATGGCTCTTTTTCAGGGCATTTTTAGTGGCGTTGTTTATTCTGTGCCATATCTTTTTGTTGGGTTGTGGCTTTACAAGGGTTATAAGAATGAGCAACTATTGCAACAGTCTGCTTGTTTTTCTGTTAATGCAGAAAATTTTCCACAACCAATGGAGAATAGGGAAGAAAAAGGTGAATTATTATGAAACAAAGAACAGTAGAAACCTTAATGAAAATCTGGGGTTGGTTTACGCTGGTAGTTTTAATTTTGGGAATACCAGCACAATTTGTAAACAAATACCTTTTAAATATGGATTTTGAGTCGACGGTGCTCATAATGTTTGTCGTTTCAAGTCTTTTTGAAATGCTTTTAGCGATTGCTTTTATACGTTGCAAAAAAGATTCTTTTTTAGTTATTGCTATGGGTGGACAGGTTCTGTACAGACTGATAGTGATTATTATGAATTTTTCATCAGTTTCTGTACTAGCGTTTATTAACTTAGTAGTTTATGTATCGTTATTGTTGTTTGTAGCAGTAAATTGTATTGAGAAATTTTCAGCGTATAAATCAAGATTAAATAAACTGTGGTTTGTACCAAGCGTAGTAATGCTTGTTGTTTTTATAGTCGATTTTATTAAAGATATGAATGAAAAACTTCCTGATTCAGTTAAAAATAATGTTCAGGAAGCGGGTACTGAAGCTATTGTGCAGAGTTTTTCTTTAGGAATAGGTGCTTCAAGCAGTGTACTCGGAATTTTGCCGTATCTTTTGTTGTGCTACTGGCTTTATAAAAGCTATAAAATTGAAAATTGAATTAAATACAAATATAAAAATTCTATCATTCAAAGTTTTCTTAAACTAAAAATGATAGAATTTTTTATTTTTTCCTAATTCCTAATTCCCATTTCCTATTTCCTATTTCCTAACCCCTAACAACTATTTGATTTTATTTATTCATTCTTTTCTTTGCACTCTCAAGTGCTTTCTGGTATGGCATTAACATTCCTTCATCCATTTTATTACCCATTTTTGATTTGAGTTTTTCTGAAGAAAGTAAGCCACCAACTAAATACATAGCGAGCATTCTTTTCCATTGTTTTTGCGGGAAGTCGTATTGGTTATGAGATTTATAGAATTTGTGGTCTGCTTTCATCATACCCTGCATAATCCATATTAAATCTCTGAATACTTTCATACCACCAATGCCATAGAAATTCTGTGGTAAAAGAATTTTCTTTTCTAAAGCATAGTCTAATTTTTTTGCTAAATTATCAATGCTCTCATTAGCATCTTCTTCGTTTGAAGCAACGCCACAAAAGAAGTTGTGACCAACCTCTGCTCTTGCTTCAATAATTGTTCTTAAGTTTTCTTCAACGCTTAAATGCCCGTTTACAATGTAGCCTATTGGCATACCTATTGTAACAGTTCTGTGACCGTTGCAGAATTGTCTGTCGTCATACATTTTAAAACGTGCGCCCATTGAGTGGTCTTTAATTGTGAATGCATAAATAATTGCTTCAGCTTTCTGAATATCATTTCTCAAGAATTCGTCAAAATTATCTTTATAAACGCATTTGCCAGAAACTGCACAGTTAAAGCAACCAAGGCAACCACCTTTGAATGGATAATCTTTTATATTTACAATTCTTGTCTTTTTAGTGCATTTTGCTCTGAAGCGTGCAATCATATTTTTAAGAGCTTCGTCATTTTCGTCACAGTCAGTAACAATAACAACATCGCCAGTCTTTTCGTCTGCACATTCAATTACTTCTGCATTTGTTAATGTAGCAAGAGAGTTAATTTCAACTCTTTTTTCGTAAAGATTATTTTCTATATTGAACATAACAAAATCGAAGAATTCTTCGGCTTCTTTCTGACCTCGTTCAGTAGATAAATCGTCCATATCAGCAGAAAGTCCGTTAATATATTTTAATCCTAAATCAAAGCAGTTATCTTTAATGTAACGATGTGCAGTAACGTCATAAAAGTGCTTTGAAGTTGTAAACTGTGTAGCAAATTTACTGCTTAAATCTAAATTTGCTTCTTTTAAGAGTTCAATAAATCTGTGAAGCTGACAAGGAGCAATAAAGGTGTAAACAGGGTAAGAAAAGACAAGTAAATCTGCCTTTTTTACTTCTTCTACTGCTTTGCTGAAATCTTTTTCTAATGCTTTGATTTTTTGCCCTGCATCAAGAACAGAGAATTCGTGCTCAGGGTGTAAAATCTTTAAATAATTTGTAGTTTGTAAAGTAATACTGTTCTGCCCCTTAGGACTGCCGTTGATAACTAAAATGTTCATTTTATCACCTTATTTCACAAGGTTGCTTGAAAAACCAAGCAACCTTGTGGGTTTTTATAATTTTAACTTTGCATTCGCCGCTCTCATCATATCTTCTGAAACTTTAACAACTTCACGGTCGTAAGTGAGAAGTCCGTTAAGTTCGTCTTCAACGTCACTAACTTCTGTATAAATAATTGCTGAAAGACCTTTTTCTTTCATACATTTGTAAATTCTGTCTTCATAAAGATGTTTAATAGCAGCGTCAAATTTTTCCTGTGCATAATATTTTCTGTAACCAAAGAATTTCTCTTTGTTATAGGTGTGACCTTTAAATCTCATTGAGTAGCCACCGAATTCTGTAAGACCAATAGGTCGGTTATCGTTCTTATCGAATTTAGGAAATAAGAATGGTGTAAAATAAATGTGGAAGCTATTAACGTCACCTGCACCGTGGTCAACCCAACCACTTGCGTGGTCAATGAGTCTTGTAGGGTCTTTACTTCTATAAAATTCACATGCTTTAACTGAGTCAAATTGTCCCCATGCTTCATTGAACGGAGTCCAGAGAGCAAGAGAAGGAACGTTGTAAAGAAGATTAATCATATCTTCTGAATCTTTATAATACTCTTCTTTTCCTTTTTCATCAGTTCTTGCATAGAATAAATTATTCTTTTTACCATCAGGCACTCTACCAACTTTTTTATTGTTAAAGAGCATACCTAAGAATGGTAACGTACCAATGGCAAGGAAGTTGTATTTTCCACCACCGTTAATCATATCCTGCCAAACAATCATACCGAGTCTGTCGCAGTGGTAATACCAGCGAAGAGGTTCAATTTTGATATGCTTTCTTAATGTGTTGAAGCCCAAATCCTTCATTTTTTCAATATCATAAATTAAAGCTTCATCAGATGGTGCTGTGTAAAGACCATCTGACCAATAGCCCTGGTCAAGAAGTCCGTTGAAGAAATAAGGCTTATTATTAAGCATAAATCTCGGTGTGCCGTCAGCGTCAACACCAGTGCTGAATTTTCTCATAGCAAAGTAACTGTCAACTCTGTCTTCACCGGCAGCAAATTTAATATCGTAAAGATAAGGATTTTCAGGTGACCAGAGTTCATAGTCTGAAAGTTTAATTGTGCCTTTACCATCAGCAAGCTTAGCAGCAGCAATCATTTTATTTTTGTCCATTACCATAACGCCGATTTCAGGTAGTATCTCATTAGAATAAGCAACCTCAATTCTTAATTCGTCGTTATCAATATCCGGTGTGAGTTTAATGTTTGTAATATAATCGTAAGAAACCTCTTCAAGCCATACTGTCTGCCATATACCGGATTGTGGAGTGTACCAGATGCCACCACGGTTAAAGGTTTGTTTGCCTCTTGCCTGACTGCCTGTGTCAGTTGGGTCAGTAACTGTAACTCTTAAATCATTTTCGCCATTTAAAATAGCGGTAGTAACATCAAGTGTAAATGGAAGGTAACCGCCTGTGTGTTCACCCACAAAGGTTCCGTTTAATGTTACTGAGCATTTATAATCTACTGCACCAAAGTGCAAAAGAACTCTGGATTTTGTTTTGGTGAAATTAAAGAATTTCTGATAATAGAGAGTGTCAGTAGGCATTACCCATTTTTCAACACCACTTAAAATTGCTTCCGGGCTGAAAGGAACAATAATTTCTCCCTGGAAACCACTGAACTTTTTGTTTTCTCCATAAATAGCGTAATTCCACACACCGTTTAAGCAAATGAAACTGTCGCGTTTAAATTGTGGTCTCGGATAATCGTTAAGTGGGCAATTTTTATCTAAAGTTTTACCCCATCTTGTCAATAATCTTTCCATAATACCCTCCGAAAAGAAATTTAATCATATATGTATTCATTTTACCATAAAACAGATATTTTTTCAACACAAATCACCAAATTGACTTGATTGAATAATATGGGAATATAGGAGGTGTTTTTATGATAGCAGAAGTGGCAATGCTCATTCTTGCAGTAGTAGGAATATTGAGTATTTTAAGATTTATAATTTTTAAATTTATAAGTTTTAAAGAAGAGAAGTTTAATTTAATTATACCCGTATTCAAAGAAGATGAAGAAGTTTTCAGAAGAATTGAAAATTTAAGAGAGTTTTTGGAGTTTTCGGGGATACATAAAAAATGCACCGTAGTAATTATAAACTACGGCGCTGGGGATTGGTTTTTAGAAAAAATTAACGAGATGTATGGGTATTACGGTTTTTTAAAAATAATAGAAGCAGATGAAGCGGGAGATGCTTTGCAAGAAATTATCCGTTAGAAATATTGAATAACTTAAAAGCATTGTTATTAGCAGTTGCGAGAACTTCTTCTTTTGTAAGATTTTTCACTTCTGCTATTTTTTCTGCAACAAAAGATATATAAGTGCTCTGGTTTCTTTTACCTCTCATAGGCACGGGGCTCATATATGGGCAGTCGGTTTCTAAAAGGAGTCTTTCAAGCGGCAATTCTTTTGCAACTTCTAAAGGTACACGGGCATTTTTAAAAGTAACTGCACCCCCAAGCCCTATATACATACCGAGTTTCAGGACTTCGTTCATAATCTCAACACTACCTGAAAAACAGTGAAGTACGCCTTTTGGCTTGTATTTTTTCAAAATTTCTAATGTATCATTATGAGCATCTCTTGAATGAACTATTATAGGTAAATTTAACTCGTTTGCCAAAATAACCTGCTCGGTAAAAATTCTTTTTTGCTCTTCTTTGTTGTCTTTAGTCCAATAATAATCAAGACCAATCTCACCAATTGCAACACATTTTTTGTGTTTTGAAAGTTTTCTTATTTCTTCGAGATAATTTTTATTTGCTTTGTTTATCTCTTCGGGATGAAAACCTACTGCACAGTACATAAAATCATATTGCTCTGAAAGTGCAATAGAGTTTTTAGATTCTTCTATATCTGTACCGCAATTTATAACGCCTAAAATGCCCGACTCAGTAAATGAGTCGAGCAAAGTAGTTCTGTCTTCATTAAATGCTTTATCGTTATAATGCGCGTGAGTATCAAAAATGAAGTCCATAATTTTATCTTTCTATAAATTAACCTAACATTGTACCAGCAGGCATACCGTCAACAAAGAGAACTTTAATATCATCTTCAGAAATTTCACCTGCTAAAACCATACCCTTACTTTCAACACCGCAAAGTGTTCTTGGTTTAAGGTTAGCAACAATAACAACACTCTTGCCAATAAGGTCTTCTGGTTTGTACCACTGTGCAATACCAGATGCAACTGTTCTTGGCTCTTTTGTACCATCATCAAGTGTGAGCTTTAAAAGCTTTTTAGCCTTTTTAATTGGTTCACAGTCAATAACCTTTGCAACACGAAGTTCAATCTTTGCGAAATCGTCAAATTCAATCTCTTTAAGACCGATAATTGTTTTTTCTTCTTCAGCTTCTTCAATTTGTGGAAGAGATGCTTCAATTTCAGCCAAAGTCTTTTCAACGTCGAGACGGTTGAAGAGTGGAGTTGCTTCACCGACTTTGCCACCAGCTACTAATTTACCAAAGCTTTCCAGTGACTTGAGGCAATCAATATCGCAATTGATTTGTGAGAGAATAGCGTCACTTGTAGCAGGCATAAATGGTTTTAAGAGAACTGCAATAAAGCGGATTGATTCAAGTAAATTGTAAAGAACTGTACCAAGACGAGCTTTTTTCTCTTCGTCTTTAGCGAGTGCCCAAGGCATTGTTTCATCAATATATTTATTGCAACGTTTTGCGAATTCAAATACCTTAGAAATAGCATCGCTAATCTTGTAAGTGTCAAGAAGCTTTGTAACTTCAGGGAGAGTAGCAAGAGCCATTTCTTTTAATTCATTGTCGATTTCTTCAGTACAATCAGGTGACTGAATTACACCATCAAAATACTTGTTATTCATAGCAATTGTACGGTTAACAAGGTTACCTAATGTGTTTGCGAGGTCTGAATTAAAACGTTCAATAATTGTGCTGTAAGTGATTGAACCATCTTGTGCGTGTGGCATCTCTGAAAGGAGATAATAACGAACTGCATCAACACCAAGGCGGTTGCAAAGGTCATCGGCATAAATTACGTTACCACGTGACTTTGACATTTTATCTTCACCAGAAAGGAGCCAAGGGTGACCAAAAACTTGTTTTGGGAGTGGCTCGCCTAATGCCATAAGCATAATTGGCCAGTAAATTGTGTGGAAACGAAGAATATCTTTACCAATAATGTGAACATCTGCTGGCCAGTATTTTTTATACATTTCTGGTTGGTTGTCAGGATTATAGCCAAGACCAGTGATATAGTTGAGAAGTGCATCTACCCAAACATAAATAACGTGTTTTGGGTCGTTAGGGAATGGAATACCCCATTTGAAAGTTGAACGAGAAATACATAAATCCTGAAGACCAGGTTTTATAAAGTTATTAATCATTTCCTTTTTACGACTTTCAGGGTAAATGAAATCAGGGTTTTGTTCAATGTATTCTTCTAATTGCTTTTGATATTTACTCATTTTGAAGAAATAAGCTTCTTCTTTTTCTTTTCTTACTTCTCTGCCACAGTCAGGGCATTTGCCGTCGACTAACTGAGAGTCTGTAAAGAAACTTTCGCATGGTACACAGTACCAGCCTTCATATTCGCTTTTGTAAACATCACCTTGGTTATAAAGTTTTTCAAAAATCTTTTGTACTGATTTTTCGTGGTCTTCGTCAGTTGTACGAATGAATTTATCGTAAGTTGTGTTAAGGCAATCACAAACGTCTTTGATTTCGCCAGCAACCTTGTCAACATATTCTTTTGGAGAAATACCAGCTTCAGCTGCATATTCTTCAATTTTTTGACCGTGCTCGTCAGTACCTGTCAGAAAGAAAACATCGAAGCCCTGCATTCGCTTGTACCTCGCAATGGCATCAGTCAACACGATTTCGTAGCTGTTGCCGATATGAGGCTTACGAGAAGTGTAAGCAATGGCTGTTGTGATGTAAAACTTTGGCTTTTCACACATAGAAAACGCCCCTTTCTGAAATATTTATTGCAACTTAAAAATTTTTGTCGCATATATTATAGTATTATACTATTACTTGCCAATATTTTCAAGATGATAAGCAAAAATTACCAAAAATATGTATAGAAAAAACTTTTTTAAAAAAATTTAAAAAAAGTTGAAAAAAAGTGTTGACAAATTCATTTTGTTGTGGTAAATTATACGAGCCGCTGAAAACAGCAGCAAAAATGTGGGAGCATAGCTCAGCTGGGAGAGCATCTGCCTTACAAGCAGAGGGTCACAGGTTCGAGCCCTGTTGTTCCCACCAAATGGCCCGGTAGTTCAGTTGGTTAGAACGCTAGCCTGTCACGCTAGAGGTCGACGGTTCGAGCCCGTTC
>JAZLAG010000016.1:0-2444 GCA_045613085.1 Acutalibacteraceae bacterium
CAGCTGGAGTCCGATAGCAAATGCAACGGGCTACGAAGTTTATTCTTCAACATATAATGCAAAGACAAAGAAATGGAGTAGCTTCACAAAGAGAGCAACAGCAAAAGAAAATGCAAAGAGCTGGACAGATACAAAAGCAAAGAGTGGTACAAAGTATAAATATACTGTAAAAGCATTGAATGGAAAGGTAGCAAGTGCGTATAACAAATCAGGAGTACAGATAGTAAGACTTGCTCAGCCAACAACAAAGATAGTAAATGCAAGTAATGGTATAAAGGTAAGCTGGGGCAAGATATCTGGTGCTACAAGCTATGAAATACTCCGTGCAGAGTACAACGCAAAAACTAAAAAGTGGAATAAAGCGAAAAAGGTTGCAACAGCAAAATCATCAGCAACAAGCTGGACAGACACAAAAGTAAAAAGCGGTGTACAGTACAGATATACAGTGAAGGCTGTAAATGGAAAAGTTTACAGTTCAGCTAAAACAACCTCAGGACTTATGTTCCTTACAATGCCAAAAACAACAGTAAGAGCAGTTAAGAATGGCGTAACAGTAACTTGGACACAAAGTACAGGAGCAACAAACTACGAGGTATATCGTGCAGAGTATAACAAGAAAACTAAGAAATACACTGCATTCAAAAAGGTAGTAACTGCAAAATCAACCGCAAAGTCATATACTGACAAAACTGCTAAGAAAGGTGTTAAGTATAAATACACTGTAAAAGCAGTTAACGGTAAAGCGGTAAGTGCCTATAAGGCGGTAGTTGTTAGTCGTTAGCTGTTAGCCAATAGTCATTAGACAGTGATTAAGAAAAAATTCTATCATTTTCAAAAACTGAAAATGATAGAATTTTTCTTTTTGGTTATTTGCTAATAACCAATAGCTAATTAAATTATTTAAAAAGATATACTCTTGTTTCAAATGGCTTTGTTTTAAAGCCGTTTGCAGTTGTAGCAGGGTAGTTATAGTTTGAAAGCACAAGTTCGCCTTTAGTAAGGTCAAAGCCTTGTGGTGCTTTGAATTCAATCTCTTTTTCAGTGAAAGAGTTAACAACAAGTAATTTTGTGCCATCAAGTTCTCTTTCATAAACAAAGAGGTCTTTACTATTCTCATAATATTGCTTGAAAGAGCCATAAATTGCTACTTCGTTTTCTTTTCTAAACTTTAAAAGCTTTCTGTAGTAGTTAAGAATACTATCTGGGTCTTTTTCTGCTGCAGCAACATTTATCTCCTTGTAGTTTGGATTAAGGTTGAACCATGGCTCAACAGTTGAGAAACCAGCGTATTCTGTATCATCCCATTGAACAGGAGTTCTTGAATTTTCACGAGAGCCGGCATTAGCCATCTTAATGAATTTATCGCCCTTAATTCCAAGCTTATTAAACATCTTTTGATTGTTAAAGGTAATCATGTCTTTGAATTCATCAATTGAGTGGAGCTCGATATTTGTCATACCGATTTCCTGACCCTGATAAATGAATGGAGTACCTTTTTGTAAATAACACATAGTTGCAAGCATTTTTGCACTTTCAACTCTGTATTTTAAACTACCGTAACGGTCAACAATACGTGGGTGGTCATGGTTTTCGAGGTAAAGTGTATGCCAAGCCTTACCATTCATTGCATCATACCATTTCTGGTAGCATTTTTTCATTTTCTTAAGACTGAAAGGTGTTTTAATCCAGTCAGTCATAAAGCAGTCAGCTTCAAGATGGTCAAAGCTGAACATTGTTTTAAGAACCTGATTTTCGCCCTCTGTAACGAATTTTAAAGCTCTGTCAGTTGTAAGAAGAGGACCTTCACCAACTGTAAAGCAGTCATATTTTGAAAGAACATCATCGTGGAATTCTTTAAGGTATTCGTAAAGATGTGGTCCGCAGTTGTAGTGTTCCATACCACAAGCAACTGGGATAGGGAAACCATTTGGAAGACCTTCTTTTTTAGAGATGTATGTAATAACATCTTCACGGAAACCATCAACACCCATATCGAGCCAGAATTTCATAATATTCTTAACTTCTTCACGAACCTTAGGGTTATCCATATTTAAGTCTGGTTGACCCTTTGTGAAAACATGAAGATAATATTCGTCAACGCTTTCAACATATTCCCAGGCACCACCCTCAAAGGTTGAGAGCCAGTTGTTAGGTGGCTTTTTGCCGTTTTTACCCTTACCTTTACGCCAGATATAATAATCGTGATAAGGATTATCCTCACCTTTAAGGCTCTCTTTGAACCATTCGTGCTGGTCTGATGTGTGGTTGATAACAAGGTCCATTATAACCTTGAGTCCTCTTTCATGAGCACCGTCAAGAATTGCCTTGAAATCATCCATTGTGCCGTATTCAGGTGCAATCTGACGATAATCCGAAATATCATATCCGTAGTCTTTCTGCGGAGATTTATAAATCGGAGAAAACCAGATTGCGTCAACACCAAG
>JAZLAG010000017.1:0-50025 GCA_045613085.1 Acutalibacteraceae bacterium
CGGACTCCAGCTGACACTGATACCTTTTGATGTATTCGCTACGGTTACTGTTGGGGTTACATTGTACTTTAAGTTCTTTGTTGGAGTACCCTTACTAAGAACACCACTGTTTATTGCTTTTACCATATAACTGTAGGTTGTGCCAAGCTTTACCTTTGTATCTACAAAGCTGGTACCTTTTTGTGCTTTACTGAGTGTTGTCCACTCTGAATACTTCTTTGTTTTGGTATTATATGTTCTTCTATACACTCTGTAGCTTTCTGCATTCTCTACTTTACCCCAAGTGAGCTTTATTCCCTTTGCTGTGTTCGAGATTTTTACTGTTGGAGCTGAAAGTTCGGTAACACTTTTAAATGATTCAGTTTCCAGAATTTCATAGCAGACGGTACATTCTTTATGTCTGGTTCCATCTGTTGTTTCTGTAGGATTAGAATCAATAATCCAATTACTTGGTTTATGACCTGGAGCAACAATTGTTTCTCCCTTAGATACAACCACACCACAACTACTGCACTTTTTATCACCTGTATAACCGTTAACTGTACAAGTAGCTACTCTAGAATCAATTGTTTTTGTATTATGACCTTTCTTTTCAACAACTTGTCTTTCTGCTTCGCCATCACAAACAAGACATTTTTTATAATTATAACCCTCTTTTGTACATGTTGCCGACTCGCCAATTAACCATGTGCTATTTGGTGTATGCTTATTAGTAACTGGTACAATCGTTACATTTTTTCGGTTTTCACACCTTGTGCAATGATGAGATTTAAGTCCAGTATCAAGACAAGTTGGAGCTAAATCCAATGTCCATTCCGAAGAATAATTATGTCCTTTAGCGGCAACATAATCTAACATCTGAACAGAACAACCAGCGTCCTTGCAATCTCTTATTCTTATACCACTCTCTGTACAATTTGGTGTATTATTTTTATCATAATACCATGCACCCCAATTGTGAGAACCTAGTGCAGAAATATCCTTTTCAGACAACATATACTCACAATCTGAGCAAACGGAACCCATTACACCTTTTTTTGTTTCTGTAGGTGGAACAATAATTTTATTTACAGATGTATTATGATATTCTTTTGAAAACGGCTTTTCACTTTTTGTTGTAACTGTATAATTTGCTGAAGTTGAAAACTCGCCACTAAGCACACAACCATCGTATCTTAAACCAAAAATCTGATAAGAAGCTTTTTCTGACTCTGTCAAGTATTCGCTGGCAGTCATAACAACATTCTTTTCATTAGTATTCGGATTGAAGCTATAAATTTTATCTGGTGTAGAATAAAACAACAAATCCCGACCACAAGCAAGCTTAGAAAAGTTATAAACCCATTTTGTGTTATCTTCATTTTTCTTCCAGACATCATCAATCGTAATGAGAGTTTCGGGTGTCGTGTCGGCAATATCATCCAAACGAATTAATTTACCCTGACGAGATTTATTTTCACTTGACATATAGTCACTATCAATATAATAAATCTTATTATCTAATAACTCAAAAGCAGTTAGCGAATCTTGCCAGAAATACTTATCATAGGTTGTGTCATTTGGTGCAGAACTAAAATCAATTCTGTTAAAAAGCCCGTACTTATGCCCAGTTTCTTTTATACCCTCTGTAGAACGTAAAAAGTTTTCGTGTAAAACCTGACCACTGACATCGTTGCTTACATCATCCCAGGTAACATCAACATGATACGGTTTATCATCAATATAAACTATATTCCATGCGTGGTTAAGCTTATTAGATGAACAATATTCAGATTCTATTCCAACTCTTTCAAGGAGATAATCATAAGCTAAAGCATAGCCCATACAAACCGCAACGCCTGTACCAAAAACACCGTAAGCGTTAAACGCTTTATTGGGGAGAGTATCAGCTTCTAAGTTTATAACATCATACTCACAAAATGTTGCAAGTCTATCGTGTAAAAGAAGTGCTTTTTCAATATCATTTAAGCTATCATTACCCTCGATACCCTTTAACATTTCATTTGCAGCTGCAATAGTTATTTTATAATCTCTTTCAAACTGTTCAGGTTTTTCATAAATATAGTTTGTTTTGATACCGACTATCTGACTTTCGTTTTTACCTCCAAGGTTTGCCATTACGCCTGTAATCCTGAATAATTCCGGGCTTTCATAGAATATAAAATCACTGATAGCTGAATATAAATCAACATTTACAGGGAGTTTATATTTACTCAAATCAACATAACCATATCCATCAGTATCTGTTAAGTTGCTGTCATCAACAAGAATCTGTGAAAGAATATCATTTTTAAAAGCAACTAAATCAGGTATATAATCAGTTAAATCAATTTCACTACCCGAAATTGCATTATGCGTTTCGCGTTCAAGCATTTCACTCTGAATAATATCTGTTTCATCAACCGAAGCAAAAGCGGTGCCTGAAATTGAAAAAAGCAAAACCAAAACCAACGCACTACAAATAACGCGTTTCAAATAACTTTTCATAATTCTCACCTCGTAGGTTATTTCCAAATACCTTCGTAAACTAAATCAGGCGTATCAGAAGCTACATCATTATAGTAATCAACTTGAATATAATTTGAGGCATTTCTATCCAAAGCAAAAGCTACACTTGCAGTGTGAGTTCCAAGTGCACTAATTTCGCCAACTTCAAACAAATTAGCTTGTGGGAATATTTCCAATTGCTTACCCGATTTATCAAATGCCTTAAAATGGGCAGAGCTGATTACAAGACCATCTTCGATATCGTCATTTGAATACTCGTAAATTACAACAACCACCCTGTCTGCTTCAGGGGCATTTTCAGCTGTAGTTTCAGGTGTAGTTTCATAAACAGAAGTAATTTTCAAAGAGTATTGACCCTCAGGTGATTCAAAAAAAATATCTTCTGAACCATCGTGCATTACTGCACCTGATTTGATTTTTTCTTCAATCGTCGGTTCTTTTTCCCTTGTTAAAAAGCCAATAACTAAAGTAAATAGTACAACTATAGCAATTATACTAAAACAAATCTTCATTGCTTTTTTACTCATAAAATCACTCCTAATGAAAATTATTCTACTTTAATAAATTTTGCTAATTTAAATGAATACAAATAAACCTCTTTAACCTTACATTCAGCACACTCTTCCAAAGCGGATTTATAAATATCCAGCTGACCCTTATAAATAGAAACAAGTGTTTTTTCATCAGTTATTTTATCGGTTTTATAGTCTATTAAAACTGCACCATCAGACTCAAAAAATGCACAGTCAAATTTACCCTGAATAACAACTGGTTCTTCTTTCAAATCTTCGGACAAATCAGGATAAAACTCTCCCGCATTTCTGAGAACTGAAAATTCATACTCTTTTAAAACAGTATTTGAAGCTAATAACCTTTTTGCAATATCATTTTCAAAAAACACTTTAATCTCAGCTTCGTCAATTATATCTGCTTCAATTTCAGTTAATTTATATTCTGCTATAAGCCTTTCCATTTCACTTTTCGGGTCTTTACTCGCACTAATGAAATCGCAAAGCTCAAAAAATTTATGAACTGCAGTACCCTTATCTTTACCTGTTATTTCTGCATCAATAAATTTAGGCTTTTTGGTAGCAAAAAATGAACGGGTGGCAATATGGTTTTCAACTGATGATGCATTAATTTTTGCAAGCACAGTTGATAAAGCATCATAGGTATAAATATACTCTGCTCGCTCTTTTATTTTTTCTAAAAGAGAAAGATTCACTGGTGCTATTTCCATATTGTCTTCTGCTGGAATATCTTCAGTCTCAGCACCGCATACATCTTCAATCACAACTTTTAAATTGAAATCAGCATCAATTATACCAACTGTCTGAACTTCAAAATATTCACGAAGAGCTTTAGCATCCTTATGATAAAGCATAGCAGAACAAATCCATTCCGTCAAGTTTTTCGCTTTATATACCTCAAACGGATGCAAATATTTATTGCCATTTTCATCATTCATATAAAGACTTCTGGCAATTCGTGTTTTGGATGCTTTACTTGTAACAGAACAAACGAATATAAGATGTTCTTTAGCACGAGTCAAAGCAACATAGAGAATTCGTAATTCTTCTGAAATATCACCCATTCTTATAGCCTTTTCACCAGCAAATGAAGACAGTGTACCAAACCTGGTAAACATTTCATCATCGCGGATTTTAAGTCCTAATCCAACCTCTCTTGAAACAGTTAATGACCCATAGCTATCGCTTAAATTAAAGCTTTTTGCGCAATCCGCAAGGATAACAAAAGGAAATTCAAGACCTTTACTCTTGTGAATCGACATAATTTTAACGCCACCCATAGTCTGAGTGTCAGTCTTTGTCAAAGCATTATTTTCAATTACAGAATCAAGGTAACGAATAAAGCTCGAAAGACCATAACGACCACTTGCTGTAAAATTATCTGCACAATTTAAAATACTTTTGATTGCAGAGTAACGCTCAGCACCATTGTCGATGGATAAGAATATTTCTGTAATAGCAGTATCATCAATAAGCAATTTAACAAAATCATAAATAGGATATGACGATGCAATATTTCTGTAAAAATCAAGCTTACGAATAAAAAATTGCGCTTTTGCACTTGTTTTTGCATACTCTAAAAGGCAAGTATAAATATCACTTTTTTTGTTTATCATTCTGATTTCAGCAATTTCATCAGATGTAAATCCGAAAAGAGGAGAAAGCATAACAGATATAAGAGGAATATCGATTAAAGGATTGCTTACAGCCTTTATTAGTGAAACTAAAATCTGTACTTCTTTTGATTTACTGTTAACCTCGTTATTTTCAAAAACAGAAGAAACCCCTAAATTACTAAGTGCCTGACTTAAAACATCCACTCTTTTCTTAGGGCTTCTTAAAAGGATACAGAAATCGTCATATCTTGCCGGACGCATTACATCGCCCTCTCCCTTGACTTTTACGCCACTTTCAACAGTGTTTTTTATATATTTTGCAATATACTCCGCTTCCTTTAAGGCTAATTCATCGGATTTTAAAGTCAGAGCATCCAAGACATGAAGTTCTGCTTCTGGTTCAGTAATTTCAGGGTATGAAGCACCACAATACAAATACTCGTTTTCGCTATATTTTATTTCGCCAACTTCTTTTGTCATAAGCTTAGAAAAAATATAGTTAACACATTCAGTAACACCCTTACGACTCCTGAAATTCTTTTCTAAAATAATCTGTGAAGCAGTATTAAACTCATCTTCGCAAAGCGGCAACTTGTTTTTTAACTTCATAAAAAGCTCAGGACTTGCAAGTCTAAAGCGATAAATACTCTGCTTTACATCACCCACACAATAAAAATTCTTTTTATCATTTGAAACGATTTCAAAAAGAATGTTTTGTGCTTCGTTTGTATCCTGATATTCATCAATTAAAATTTCTTTATATTTTTCTGTAAGCTCTTTTGCAAGGACAGTTTTTTGTGGAGTACCGTTCTCATCAAATTCAACCAACAAATCTATACACTTATGAAGAATATCATCAAAAGAAAACGCGTTAAGCTCTTTCTTTTTTTCTTCTAAATTTTCAGAAAACATATTAACGGCTTCTGTGAGTTTTTTTACTATAGGGTAAAGAATTTCACAGTCTTTTTTATTTTCAATAGTTGTTGGCAATGTCTTTTCTAAAATATCATCTAGCGCATCTTTACACTCACCCATTAATGAGTTTGTTAATGAATAATAGCTTCCTTTGGGTGCACGAGGATATTTTGCAATAGGTGCAGAATTGAGATGTAAAATAAAATCATCCCAACGCTCCTCCTGACAATCAAATAAAAGCGTTTTCAGATTTTCAATATTAGTTCCGACTAAGGAAGTAAAATCATTTTCTTCATTTACATCCTCAATAATGGCGTCACGCATTTCATCTAGAATTAGAATATAATACTCAAGCATAAGCTCAAAATATTTATAAGCTTCTTTTGCGAAAACAGTAGAATTTATATCATTCTGAGGATTAAAATACTCAGTAATTTCCTTAAGCCATTTTTGAGATGACGGATAAGAACGTGAAAATTCATAAAGTTTAATAATTACATCTTCTAACTGCTTATCATCTCTCTCTGACATAAAGAAATTTTTCAAAGCATTAAAGGAAGTATCTTCGCTATCATAGAGTTCGTTTAAAACCTCTGAAATACTTTCACTTTTTAAAACGCTATGGTCATTGTCATCAATAACTGTAAAATCTGATGACATACCAGCTATGTGGAAATTCTCACGAACTATTTTTGCACAGAATGAGTCTATAGTACATATATCCGCCGCTGGAAGAAGAGCAAGCTGATTTTTTAAATACGCTCTGTTTAAAGGATTGTTTTTAATTTCTGTTTTTAAGGCTTTTCCTATTCTGTCTCGCATTTCACCCGCAGCGGCTTTTGTAAAGGTTACGACAAGTAATTGTGAAGAGGAGCAAGGATTTTCACTATCACAAAGAATATTTTTAACTCTTTCTGTAAGAACGGCTGTTTTACCAGAACCAGCAGCTGCGGAAATCAAAACTTGTTCTCCGCGTGCTTTAATGGCCTTTCTTTGATTATCAGTCCATTGTCTTTCACTCATTACTGTCACCCCCTAACATTTCTAAAACCTTATTGTGCTTTTCGTTGCATATTTCGTTTGTAATATCCCCCTCTTCAAAACCACAAATTGAGCGATATTCACAGTAAAAGCATTGCTTGGTCTGACCAGAACTACTTGACGGCAATACAGGAAATTTACCTCTATGAAGAGAATCACCCATCCCAATAATTTTTTCGTCAATCTTTTCTGAAAGCTCTTTAAAATTCTTTTGTGAATAGTAATTACCTGCAACTGAATTATCCTTTTTATATGACACAGGGAGATAATCCGGAAATTTTTCAATACCCATTCCATTTAAAACTACAGGGCTATTTAAAATCATACCGGAAAGCTTACCGCTAAATCTCTTTTGAGCTTCAACATTCTCTTTTGATGGATTACGAGAACTTAAATAGTCTTTTATACCTATTCTTGATGGAAGGTAGAGCACACCCGCCGGTACTGCTTCGCCATAATAATCCCCACCATTTTTGGTAATTGCCATTAAATAGAGGACCATTTGAAGATTTATACCACTTAAAAGATTTGAAAGTTTGAATTCTTTCACGCCAGTTTTATAATCTACTACTCTTAAATATTTAATTCCATCCTTTTCCATTAAATCGACTCTGTCAACCGAACCGTAAACCGAAATTTCGCCACCATTATCTAGCGGTAACGAATATGGCGGTATTTTCTCTCCTATTGACAATTCGAAATCAACAGGAGTAAAGCTTATAGCAGAAAACTCGTTTTTAAGTCTTTCAAAAATGAGCATTAAAATATCTAACATCCTGTTATAAAGGAACATAAAGCGTTTCGATTTATCCTCAAAACCACCCATTCGTTCCTGGAGATATTTTCTTAAATATTCCGCAATAAACGCTCTTAACTCATCCTCTGGAACAGACAAAAACTCGCCTTTTTTATATTTTGACAACACCTCTTCTAAAACACCGTGGATTATAAGACCAGAGTCAGTTGGCTGTAATTCAGCAGATTTAATAGCACTCATATTAAGTCCATAACGGCAGAAAAATGAAAACGGGCACATATAAAAGCTATCTAACCTACTAGCAGAAACCCCAATATTTTCACCAAATAATTTTTTAGATATTTCTGGATTTTGAAACTCACCTTTCTTACCATTTTTAGCAAGTGAAATACTCTCTAATCTACCAAAATATTCGGGTTTATTTTTGAAATACTCATAAAGAGTCCATTTTAATTCTGAGTTTTCATTATATATTTTTGCAAGTGTGAAAAATGCAGAAAACTCACTTTCAATTTTTTCTTCATCTTGAATTTCATTTGATGAAATAATTTTTACTTCTGGTAAAATCTCTTTTATCTCATCAATAAGCTCAGAGGCACCGCTTGTTGTTTCATCATCAGAAATTTCACGATATGACAAATAAAGCTTTTCACTAGCTGCAGCGAGCATACAATAAGCAATAAAACGCTCTTCGTAAATTGCTTCTTCAAATGCCGGTTTAATATTAAGTGACATTTCATTCGTTAAAATTCTTCTGTCACTATCAGTTAAAAGTCCTCCGATAGACGCAATAAGTGGAAATTCGTTTTTATTAACGCCTACAAGGAAAATTACCTTTAAATTTTCAGTTCTTATTCTATCGGCACTACCAACCTTCACTTCATCAAGACCTTGCGGAATTTCGCCTATATCCTTTGAAAAAACAAGAATTGAGAAAAGCTCATACCAACGCTTGATTGGATAGAATTTATCCTTGGTGATTTCTGAAATTGTATCTAAAATTTCAATTAAAGCATCCCATGATTTTTCTTTTTGAATTGCTTCTACAGGAAGACCATCATTATTTAATTCTAGCGATAAATTATAAAGCTTATCTGAAACTTTAGTTTCAACTAAAAAATTATAAACTGCCTTTGTTATATCTAATCCCGAAGCACCATCACAGGCTTTTCTTATTTTAACTAATGGAACAACAATCTTTTTTCTTAAATTATTAAGGTAATCAATTTGTTTTTGAGTGTTATCGTCTATCAAACTACCGAAACCATCTGGATGCATTGTAAAATCATTAAGCCACGCATTGCCGCTGATTCCCCACACTAAAACATACTTTTCTAAAACAGAAACCTCTGAAAAACTCAACTCTGAAAGACCTGTTTTTAAATAACGCATTACACTTTCTGTTTTAAAGTTATCTGCAACGCACTCAATGGCTGATGTAATATGGATAAAAAGAGTTTCAAATGACAATGGGCGACGACTATCGTCAAAAACAGGAACCCCGTAACGTTTTAAAACATCACACATAAGCCTTTTATATTTATTATTTGAACGCTCAACAACTGCAATATCTCTACAACGATATTCACCACTTCTTATAAGTTTTTTAATTTCTAACGCAACTCTATTACATTCATCTGTAATATCATCACATTTAAAAATTTTCACTCCGTCTATTTCACCAGAAAGTTTTTCTTGAGTTTCACAATAAATATTTCTTTCGATATGACGGATACTTTTATTTATAGTATTATTTTCTTCCAATTTAATTATAGGTGCAACTTTTACATTTGATTTATTTGCAAGACCAATAAGCTTCTTTTTAAGCTTATTCATATAAACAAATGGCGAGTCCTCACCACTTTCATCTGCTGAGCAAATTGTGATATATACATCCTGTGCTTCACTCAGAGCAAGTCGAATGCAATTGAATTCCTGTTCAGAAAATGCTCTGAATGAATCAAGAAAAACAATTCTTTTTTTGAAAAAACCTGTTTTCTCTGCAAATGAATTAAAATATTTCAAAGCCTCAGTATCATCAAAATAGCTATGATGTAAAAGTGCATTATAAGAATCGTTAATTAAGTTAATTTCATAAAGCTTGTCTTTTAAAAGGCTAGCAGACATTTTTTCTGTGAGAGCTAAAATATCATCACTTGAAACATCGCAAGTCTTAAGTTCTTTATTAAAATCTATAAATGCCTGTAAGCCCGACACATTGTGGCGGACCTTTGAGAAAATCTTTAATTCACCTGAAAGAGCATTAATTGCCTCACTCATGTAAGCGAGCCTTACACCATCAGAAGCGAACATCTTACCTTTAATTATGCTACTGTCAAGATTTGAAGTGGCAAGTCTAGGAAAACTGAACACATCGACTGCTTTCATTCCTTTAGCGCCTAACAAAGTAAGCATTGACCTTTCATTTTCAAATGAAAATTGATCGGGAACTAAAAGCAATGGCTTTATGTCGCCACTTTTTATAAGCTCTTTTATTTTTTCTCTGACCCAGGTAGTTTTACCGCTACCTGCTCTACCCTCGATAATATGAAGCATATTACACCCCTAAAAAAATCTTTTATTATTATAACATAAACTTTGACAAATTTAAACTGTAAAAATATTATAACAGATAAAATGTACCAAAAATGGAACTTTTTTGACTTTTTACTAAATCTAACGCATTTTTGGTTGGCATAAGAAAAAATTTTTAGTGAATAATATATTTGCCGACTAATTTTATAAGGAGTTGACTGAATATGTTAGATAAATTGGCTTTAATCCTTGTAACTATTGGTGCACTCAACTGGGGTGCTATTGGTTTCTTCCAATTTGATTTAGTTGCATGGTTATTTGGCGGTCAGGCGGCAATTATCTCAAGAATAGTTTATGTTCTTGTTGCTCTTGCTGGTATCTGGTGCATCTCATTTCTTTTCAGAGAACACAACGATGTACTTGAAACAACATCAGTTGAATAATTTTAAAAAAATATCGGTCCAGGAAGAACCTGAACCGATGTTTTTTATTTTGCTTCAATATCAATCTTAACAATTTTATAAGTCATTTCGCCACGTGGTGCTTCAACAACTACCTTGTCTCCTACTTTATGACCCATAAGTGCTTTACCAACTGGAGATTCATCAGAAATTTTACCTTCTACTGGGTTTGCCTGAGCAAAACCAGTAATGCGGAAAGTCTTTTCTTGTGAACCACGAGCGGTTTCTTTAATTGTAACAACAGAGCCGATGTGAACAGTTTCTGTGCTGATGTCCTCTTCCATAATTTTTGCTCTTGAAATCATTGTTTCAAGCTCAAGAATTTCAGCTTCTAACTTACCTTGCTCTGATTTAGCTTCATCATACTCACTGTTTTCTGAAAGGTCACCAAAAGAAAGAGCAACCTTGATTTTTTCAGCAGTTTCTTTTCTGCCAACTGTTTTGAGATGTTCAAGCTTTTCCTGAAGTTCTTTAAGACCTTCTTGTGTTAAAATAACATCTTGCTGTGCCATTAGAATTACATCCTCTCGAATATATAATAATAGAAATTCGCCTAATCAATAGAAAGTATTATATAAAACCTTGCTTAAAATGTCAAGTAAAACAAAAAATTTAAAATAGAATAAATTATGCAATAACCATAGGATAAGATACTGTTTTCAAAACCTCTTCGCTTTCTGAGTCAACAACAGTAATTTTTACTGACTGACCTTCGACAGTGTACATCTGGTAAACCATTGCATAACCCATAACCAAAACCAAGGTATCGTCAAAATCAGCAATTTCCTCAGGAGTTTTTTCTCTATCTGCAAAAATTGTTAGATTACGAAAATCCTCGTCATACTTAATATCTGTAACATAATTTTCTGCATTATTTTTGACTGTATCAAAGCCTTCTAAAACAGGCTTGCTTTTTAATTCCTTTAATTCTTTATAAGCAGTCTCAGTCATAGTAAGAGTATATTGCTTTGTTTCTTCGTTTTTTGTATGAAACAAGCCTTCAACACTATTTAATTCACTATAAAAATCTTCTTCTGAAAATTCTTCAGTAAATCTGCTACCATCAATCTGAACTGTAACACTAGCAGTTTCTGCCTTTGTTGTACTTTCTGTTTCAGTAGTTTCAGGTGCTTTATTACAACCAACAAACACTGTAAACACAATCAAAATTGCTAATAATAAAGATACATACCTTTTCATTTTAATCCACACTCTCTATTAATCCCAGAGCTTTTCAGGATAAACGCCATTTTTAACAAGTTCATTTACAGAAGCTACAACATTTGGCTTATCCTCTTTATAAGTAACACCAAACCATTTTGCAGTAGTCTCTAAAACTTTAACTTTGCATTTATTTTCTGCTAACATATCTTTAACAATGAATGGTAAATAAAACTCACCTTTAAGTGGGTTATTAACTAAAGCATCATCTAAGAATTTTTTGAAATGCGCTTCAATTTCATCGATAAAGCTACTTGGGAAGCACCAGCAGTTCATTGAAACGTTGACATCTTCCGGAAGCTCTACCCAATTTTCTTCATCTTCAGTAAAGTAGATTTTGCCATCTTCTTTTCTTAAAATCTTTGTTCTTTCAACAACGTCTGTTAAGAAATTTTCATTATTAACATCACAAATACCACGTGAAACTGTGCCATTTTCTGTTAAAGTGTTATTTAATTTATATGATGCCATAGCGTAGTTAACAGGTTTTGCATTGAAATCTGCATTATCAATCCAGTTAGAAATTACAGAAAACGCATCTCTGCCATAGAAATCGTCAGCGTTAATAACCATAAATGGCTCATTTACAACGCCTTTACAAGAATAAATTGCGTGACCTGTACCCCAAGGCTTTACACGTTCTTCTGGCACTTTGTAGCCCTCTGGTAAGTTGTTAACATCCTGAAAAACATACTCAACTTTAACGAGTTTTGCTACCTTATCGCCAACAACTTCTCTGAAAATTTGCTCATTTTCTTTCTTTATGATGAATACAACTTTATTAAACCCAGCTTTAACCGCATCATAAATAGAATAATCAATAATAATAGAATTATTAGGACCAACAGGCTCCATTTGTTTTAAGCCACCAAAACGGCTACCCATACCTGCCGCCATAATTACAAGTGTTTTATCCATATCAAAAATTCTCCTAAGATTTTATTTTAAGCATTATACCATAATTTAACTTTTTTATCAACTATTTATTGACTTTATTTATTTTTACAATATAATACATATTAATAATATTTATTTAAAGTGAGTGTATTTATGACAAAGCTTTTAATTAAACTCTTTATAAAAAATGCTGATGCAAATACAAACAAAGGCAGAGAACTTTATGGCAGACTTGCAGGTGCAGTTGGAATAATATGCAACCTCATTTTAAGTGTAATGAAATTAATTATTGGTACTGTTACAAACAGTGTTTCTATTACTGCTGATGCTACCAACAACATTTCTGACGCTGGTTCTTCAATTGTTACTCTCGTAGGTTTCAGACTTTCAGGCAAGCCTGCTGACAAAGACCACCCTTATGGTCACGCAAGAATTGAATACATTTCGAGTCTTATTATTTCGTTTATTATTTTACTTATTGGTTGCTCTATTTTTAAAGAATCGGTTATTAAAATTTTTAAACCTGAAGAAAGTCTTTTTAATATTGCAACAGTTATTATTCTTGTTGCATCAATTATTGTTAAACTCTGGCTTTCAGTTTTTAATACATATTTAGGTAAACAGATTGACTCAAAAGCACTTGAAGCTACTGCTATTGACTCGAGAAATGACGTTATAACCACCACTGCTGTTCTTATCGCAAGTGTAATTTCACATTTTACAGGCTTTAACCTTGACGGCTACATGGGTGTTATTGTTTCTATTTTCATTCTTATTTCGGGTATAAATCTTGTAAAAGAAACTCTCAACCCTCTTTTAGGTCAGCCACCTACAAAAGAAATGTTCGAGAGTATTGAAAAGAAGATATTATCTTACGATAATGTTTTAGGCGTTCACGACCTTATGGTACATAGTTATGGTCCTAACACATATTTTGCTTCTGCCCACATTGAAATGGATGCCAAAATTGACGTTTTAGTGTGTCACGACATTATGGACCAGATTGAACGTGATTTCAAAAGTGACCTTAACATTCACCTTGTAGTGCATTTAGACCCTACAATTCTTGATTCACCTGAAATTAATGAGTTAAAAGAAATGGTTAACGACATTATTTGTGAAATTGACAGAGAGCTCACTTTCCATGATTTCAGAGTTGTTATGGGTGAAGAAAATAAAAACGTTCTTTTTGACGTTGTTGTTCCGCCTGAATACAAATATTCTGATGAAGAATTAGAAAAAATGATTACTGATAAAATTACCCAGATGAGTAATGGTAAGATATTTACGGTACTGGTTGTTGACCATAGTTATGGGGTACTTGAATAAAACTAAGTTTGTCTTACGGCAAGTGATGTTGTTTTATAATGAAGTTACTTCGTAGTGATGTTTGCTTCGCAAGTTTTTATTGGCAAACTTAATATCATTAATTGCATATAATATATAAGGTGATTATATGCAACATAAATCAAATAGACCTCAGGCAATAGCTGCAATTAACGGTGGAAACGCTACGCCTAATATAAAAGGTACAATTAAGTTTTACCAAAAACAAAACTGTGTTTTAGTAGTTGCAGACGTATGGGGATTACCGCACACTGAAACAGGCTTTTTTGGCTTTCATATACATGAAGGTAGTAATTGCTACGGAACCGATTTTTCGAACAGTAAAAGTCACTACAATCCTTACGACAGCCCCCACCCTGAACACGTGGGAGACCTGCCACCTCTGATGCTTTGTAAAAACAGAGCGTATTTATCAGTTTTAACCGACCGATTTAACGTCTCAGATATTATTGGTCGCACAGTTATTATTCATAATATGCCAGACGATTTCACCTCACAACCATCAGGAAATGCAGGAGAAAAAATCGCTTGCGGGGTAATTAAAAGGTGATGTAGAAATTTTAGATAATAGATAAAAGTACAAAACAAAGGACTTCGCGAGAAGTCCTTTGTTTTTTTGCAATACCTCTTATTTTAAAACCACTTATACTACATCTCATATAGCTTTAACTATTGTTTGTAATATCTAAAACTTATTAAGTTTGGTCTATTCTAATATCAATAGACTTAATTGTATGATTTTTTGCATAATCATATCCAGAAGACTTACGAATGTATTCAAAAAAGTTTTCGTTAGTATCATCACTCCACAAAGTATCTTGGAGTTCACGGTTTACTTCATCAGGTGAAAACATCAAACTTACACGAAGTTGGTAATATTCACCTTCTCCATCTGGATATTGTCTTACCAAATCAAAATAAAATAATTCTTCACCAGTAAAATCATAAACTCCATATTCAGTCAACAAAAGGTCTTCTTCTATAGGAGTTTTGCACATTTCTTCAAAGACATTTATAATTTCGTCTACTGTATTATCATTTGAAATATTTTTGTTTAAAAAGTTCAATAAAGACATACCACTCACCTCACTACCTGATTTTTCTATATTCACTGTTGTATATTCATTTGACACCTTATCTTCATCAGAACTACAACTATTAAAAATTGCAACTAAAACCAAAGCTGATACAATGGTAATTAATTTTTTCATATAATCACTTCCCCTTTTTACAATTATACTATAAAGTTAAAATAAAATCAAGGCGAAGCCTTGTATATCATCACTTCCGTAAGGAATTGCATATCATCAAAACGTAGTTTTGTATATCATCATTGCGAAAGTTTTTTTATACACGCTAAAGCGCGATGATATACAGTCCTAATAGACTGATGAGATACAACGATAGCCTTGCTATCGTTGATAATATGCCATTGCTTTCGCAATGGATAAAAAAGACCAAGTCATAAGACTTGGTCTTTTTTGGTGGGAACAATAGGGCTCGAACCTATGACCCTCTGCTTGTAAGGCAGATGCTCTCCCAGCTGAGCTATGCTCCCGTAACACGTATGCTATTATAGCATAAATTAAATAAAAATCAAGACATTTTTAAATAAATTTTACCAATTCTACAAAATTAAAAATAATACTAAATTTTTGTGAAAATAGACTTGACACAAAGACTTACTTATGTTAGAATATCTCACGTTGAACAGATGCGGGTGTAGTTCAATGGTAGAATCCCAGCCTTCCAAGCTGGTCGTGTGGGTTCGATTCCCATCACCCGCTCCAAGTAAATATGCGCTTTTAGCTCAGTTGGATAGAGCAACTGCCTTCTAAGCAGTAGGTCGGGGGTTCGAATCCCTCAAAGCGTGCCAGTTGTGGTGGATGTAGCTCAGTCGGTTAGAGCGCCAGATTGTGGCCCTGGAGGTCGTCGGTTCGATTCCGATCTTCCACCCCATTTTTTTAGGGATGTAGCCAAGTGGTAAGGCAACGGACTTTGACTCCGTCATTCGTAGGTTCAAATCCTGCCATCCCTGCCAAAAAATCCAAGTCAAAAGACTTGGATTTTTTCATTTATGCCCGTCAGGGTATAACTTCATTTCAGCATTACTGAACTTCATAAAAAACGATTTTTATATTAATAATAAATGATGTAAAAAACCGATGCTCTTCTGAGCATCGGTTTTATATTTTATTCTTCAATCAAACCATAATATCTACCAAACCAATATGGAATTAAGAAGTTACCTGTGCTTGCGGCAGAGGTTCCCCTGCCGTTATTTACTCCATATATATTACTGTCAAAATTTGCGACAACTCTTTCATCAATATCAAGAGCAACTTTGAGTTGTTTACTGCCGCCCCATTTTTCCTGACCCATATCAAACTCTAAATCCTTACGATTATTGTTAACCATAGGAATCTGAACAAAATCAAGTGGAATTTCTCTTAAGTGCTTAATTGCATACTCAATGTCACAAACATCATCTGTAAATGCATTGTAAGCTAAGTTAAAGAATGGATTTCTCTCTGTTCTTTCATACTCCCAATGCTGATGAAGCCCCATTAAAATATATGCTCTTATAGCAGGGTCTTTTTCAAGTCTTAAGAATGTTGTTGTGCAAAGGAAACCTAAGTTATCATCAATGTGACAAGCTCTTGCATCATCCTTTTTAGGCTGAGCGGCATTTAAAAGGTAATGCTCCTCGAATGCAAGTCTCAAGAATTCTTTTCTGTATTTTTCATCACCCGACATATGGTAAGCAACGTTTAAGAATGTTAAAATCTCAAGGGAATTAATACATTTTTCCCAGAGCCACATACTTTTGCCATTAAGCTCATCAGGGTCCCAACAAGCCCAGGTTGTTGGCTTATCATCAATATCGTGAAGACGATATTTGTGCTCAATAATATGGTCAACAATATCACAGATAATTTCTTTAATGAACTCTTTTTCTTTTTTATCTGCACAGAAATCATAGTAAAGTGAGAAGCCGAAGAAATGACCTGTCATTTCATCACTTGAGGTTTCACCTAACCATTCACAGCTTCCATCTGGTGCTTTGTGCCACTCGCCACCATCTATTTGCATATCAAGGTTTTTACCGTAGCCTTCGTCGCCTTCATATCTTACAGCACGAGCGGTAAAGCCTTTTTTACCTGTAATTTTAGTAAGAAGAGCGCAAGCGTTCATTGTTCTTCTTGCAGCTTCTAAAACCTTTTTATCCTTTGTTACAGCGTAGCAATAACAAATACCACCTAAATAATAGTGACTCCAGAGACCATCGTTATCGGTAATATTAGGCTTACCTGTTGTAATGTCGTTATTTCTGATATCGCCCATACCTGTAACAAAGCCAGGTTGACGAACAAAATATTTTTCTGTGTAATCAAATACTCTTTGTGCTTTTTCTGAAAGTGTCATTTCTTCTTCATAAATTCTTGTAACACCCTTATCTGTTGCAGTCCAGATGTCGTTACCAGAGAAGATAACATCATTAACTTTTTCATCTAACACCCAACGAGTTGCAGGAAGATATTTTTTAACACCATTTTTAACAAGAATCAAGCCCGCATTTGAAGCAAAAGCAATTCTGCCATCGTCAGCGAAAGCGATTTTATAAATCTCTTCACGTGGGAGCATTGAAATTTCATCAGGGCCGAACCAAGAATTATTGTTGTCGTAAATATATGCACCTTTGTCTGTCGCAAGCCACAAAAAGCCTGTTTTCTTATCAAATGTAATTGAATTAATATGGAAATATGGCATTGAAGAATGCTCAGGGAATATGCACATCCAGTGCTTTCTCTTACCGACAAACACTGAAAGAGCAGTATCACAGTTTGCCATTAATTTACCTGGAGCAGAAGAAATGCCCTCTGATTTTAATTCGTTCCAATGGAAATGCTCAAACTTGCCATTTTCTAATTTAAAAATATTCTCTTCAGTAATAAGAAATGTTTCAGTAGCGTATGTAATACCTTTAACTGTTTCTTCTAACGTCTGAAGCTCACGGATTTTGCCTTTTTCTGCAACGTAAACAGTTTTATCTGATGCAAAATAAACCTTGCCATCTTCACATTGTGCAATTACTGAAACTGCACCGCAAGTGAATGAACCAAAGTCACCATTTGCTTTTTTATAGTTCACACCATTTTCCGTACCGATGAAAATAGTACCATCACCTGCTGCACCTAAGCATAACGCTTTATCGGCCAAAAGTCCGTTTTCACCAGTAAAAACTTCTCGCATTCTTTGTGGGAACTTATTTGATTTATAAATGCCTTTTCTTTCCATATTAAACACCTTTTCTTATAACAACAGTCGAACACTTTCGTGTTCGGCTGTTTTCTTTTTTATTTCTTATAGCTTACTTTAATCTCATCTTTAACTGCAGTTACACTTATCTCACTTGTTTCCTGTTCTGCTCTTTCAATGAGAATATCTGCAATTTTATCTTCAATATCTTTTCTGATATTTCTTCTTATATCTCTTGCACCTCTGCCACCATCAACAGATTTTGTTGCGATAATCTCGGCAACACCCTTGCCAACAACAAAGTTAATGCCTTTATCTTTAAGTGGCTCTTTGAGTTCATCAATGAGAATATCTGCAATTTTCTTAAGATTTTCTTCGTTAAGATTATTGAAGAAGATAACTTCATCAACTCTGCCGATAAATTCAGGTCGCAAGAAATCTTTTAACGCTTTCATTGATTTATCCTTAGAGTAATCATTAGCATCTCTGTTAAAACCTAATGCCGATTCTTTCTGTTCACTACCAGCATTTGAGGTCATAATGATAACTGTGTTTTCAAAACCAACTGTTCTGCCCTGTGCATCACTTGTTTTTCCTTCATCAAGAATCTGAAGAAGTATATTTAAAACATCAGGGTGAGCCTTTTCAATTTCATCGAAGAGAATTACTGAATATGGTTTTCTTCTTACCTTTTCAGTAAGCTGACCAGCTTCATCATAACCAACGTAACCCGGAGGTGAACCTATGATTCTAGAAACACTGTGTTTTTCCATAAACTCAGACATATCAAGTCTTATAAGAGTTTCAGGTGTTTCAAAAAGTTCATTTGCAAGTTGTTTTACGAGTTCTGTTTTACCAACACCTGTAGGACCAACAAATATAAATGATGCAGGTCTTCTTACTGCAGAAATCTGAACTCTGCTACGTCTTATAGCGGCACAAAGTGCTTCGACTGCTTCATCCTGACCAATAATTCTTGATTTTAACTTTTCTTCAAGTGTAGAAAGTTTTCTTAAATCATTCTCAATAATTTTTGTTGTAGGAATACCAGTCCAGAGATTAATAACTTTTGCAAGGTCCTGTTCTGTAACAGCATTATCTGCTGCTTTTTCTTTAAGTTCCTCTTCCCCTGCTTCAAGCTTCATTTTTTCTGCTTTTGTGTTTGCTAATTTTTCATAGTCAATTTCGCCTTCTGTTAGATTGACTATTTCTTCAATTTCTTCTTCAAGTCTTACTAATTCTTTTTGAAGCTTCTCGTAATCACTTATTGCAACATTACGAAGATTTGCACAAGTACAAGCTTCATCAAGTAAGTCGATAGCTTTGTCTGGTAAAAATCTGTCGTTAATATATCTTTCAGAAAGTGTTACTGCTTTATAAACTAAATTATCACTTATAGAAACCTTATGATAATTTTCGTAATATTCTTTTATACCTAAAAGCATACTGTAGCAATCTGCAATAGATGGTTCTTCAACCTTTACAGGCTGGAAACGTCTCTCTAACGCTGCATCTTTTTCAATATGCTTTCTATATTCATTGAACGTAGTAGCACCGATAACCTGAATTTCACCACGTGAAAGAGCTGGTTTTAAGATGTTGGCAGCGTTCATTGAACCCTCTGCATCGCCACCGGTACCAACTAAGTTATGAACCTCATCGATAAAGAGAATTATATTACCCTCTTGCTTGACTTCATCAATAAGACCTTTAATTCTGCTCTCAAACTGACCACGGAACTGTGTACCAGCAAGAAGTGATGTAAGGTCTAAAAGATGAATTTCTTTATCGGCAATCTTTGCAGGAACCTCACCCGAAGCGATTTTTAAAGCAAGACCCTCTGCAATAGCAGTTTTACCAACACCAGGCTCACCTATAAGACAAGGATTATTTTTAGTTCTTCTACAGAGAATTTGAATTGTTCTGTAAATTTCAGTATCTCTACCAATAATTCTATCTATTTTGCCGTCTCTTGCTTTTTCTGTTAAATCAGTACAATAAAGATTCAAGAATTTACGCTTAGTCTTTTTCTTGTGCTTTTTAGTTTTCTTTTTTGAAGAATCGTCATCATCTTCTATAATATCTTCTTCAATATCAGTAGCTTCATCTTTTTTAGATGATTTTGCACCATCTGAATTAAAGAGATTCTGTAAAAATGGCATTGTACCAGCACCACCTGGTTGGAAGCCGTCCATATCACCAAGCATATCACCAAACTGTTCAGAAACAGCTTCTAACTCGTCATCTGTGATGCCCATACTTTCCATCATTTGTTTTATCGGACCAATGTTTAAATCCATCGCACATTTTATGCAAAAACCCTCTTGAGTTGTTTTTTCGCCCTCAATTTTTGAAACAAAAATAACTGCGGGACGCTTTTTGCATTTACTACATATCATTTTGTTATCCATCAATTTCTCCTGAGAAACAAATTATAAGTTAATTATTTTGATTTATTTGCCTTTTTTTCTTTAACCTGACGAATAACATCAGGAATATAACTAAAGAATGCTACTAAAGTAAGTATTGCCGAAATAATAACAAGTATCATCATAAGTGTATTTGGAATTGTGAAAAGGTTTCTGAAAGCACCAACCTCTGGACCAAACCCAATTATAAATACCATTACAACATAGAATGCTAAAGTTGCTACTTTACCATAAATTTCTGCAGCGCCAGGGCGAAGACCGATATTTAACATAATAACGCTACCTAAAACCATAATAAATTCTTTAACGATAAACACAAGGAAAACCCAACTGAATGCTTTGAGCATTGAGTCATCTGCTTTATTAAAGGTCAAGAATAAAAGAACTGCTAATGTAATCTGTGTTAACTTGTCTGCCAATGGGTCAAGCATTTTACCTAAGGCACTAATCTGATTGAATTTTCTTGCAATTTTACCATCTACACAGTCAGAAAGACCAGAAAGTGCAAGCACTATAACAGCTGGAACAAAATCACCTTGCATAAATAAATATGCAAAAAGTGGTACAAGAAGAATTCTTATAAAACTGATTAAGTTTGGAATAGTCCAACAACCTTTAAATAACTCTTTCATATTTTTTACCTCATTTCCACATTAAAAGTTAATTAAATATATTTAATAACGGATTGATATTGTTAACAAATTCAAGTATTTTGGAAGAATTAATTATCGGTGTTAATTCTTCATTCTGAACAAATACCAAAACCGTTGAAGCAACAAATATAATTACTACTGCTTTTACAAGACCTAAAAGTCCACCCGCCAATTTATTTGCTTGTTTAATAACAGGAAGTTTTTTAACAACTTTGTTAAGTAAACGGATTACAAAAGTCAAAGTGATAGAAACAATAATGAAAAGTGCAATCATTATTACTGCTTCTGTAATTGTAAGGAAAATATTGTCCCCTATATTTGTCATTAAAGTTTCAACTAATGCTTCGTTACTGTCTGGTGCGGTGTTTACTACATTTGAAATTGCACCATTCACATTAAAACCAAACTTTGAAGCAATATTCAATGCACCCTCTGGAAGTTCACTTACGAGTGCATTTACTTTTTCACTAATTGAACCAAAATCTGTTCCCGATTCATTAAGACCTTTTAGGAATTCACTTTTTACAATACCACGAACAAAAGCATCATAAATAACTTTTGCAACAGGTGTTGCAAGAATGTAGGCAATAATACCCGAAGCAATTGTTGATAAACCGTCTAAAAGTGCTTTTATAAGACCTTTTTTAGCTCCGAGAATAATCATCACTACTGCTAAAGCAATAAAAATTAAATCTAAAATATATTCCATTTTATCCTCCTAAATTGTGAAGCCAAGTTCAAGAGAACTGTCACCAAATGAATAGCATCTTGAAACATTACCTAAAGAATGCAAATAACAATATTTATCTGTCGGATAAATACCATACAGCTTACCTGTTACATTGATTGTTCCGACATTTCTGCCTTTAAGATTATATACCATAATACAATTTTCTGCAAGAGCAAATATATATTTATCACTCATTGCCATTGTTTGCACCTTAAATTTAAGTTCTATTGATTTTTTTAGTTTTCCATAAGCTGAGAACACTGAAATTTCAAAAACATTAGCACTTCCGTATTTTGCAAGACACACTGCATAATTGCCACTATTATTAGAATCAACAGCAATAAATTCACTTGAAAAATATTTTTTCACTTCCGAATACTCATCGCCATTTTTCTTAACTGCATAAATTCCAGTATCACTGAAAAGTGTTAAAGTAGAAGCACTTGTAAACTTCAAATCCAAGGCGGTAACATCAGGGAATTTCTGAGTGTTCAAAGCTGAGCTATACTCAAAGCCAAAGAAATGGACAACAGTATAAATTGCACCATTTTCTGAATTCAAGGTTGCTACACCTGCAAATTTACCATCATCTGAAAGTGTTATTGAAGCAATATGCTCGTAAGCACAGTTCCATTGAAAGCGTACTTCACCTGACTTATCAAACACTGCTAAAACGCTGGTAGATTTTTCACCTCTTATAGCAAAAGCATAATTTCCGTTTTTACCATATTCCGCAGTAATAATAACTCCCGCGGTATTACCTGAGCTAACCCTACCTTTATCCGTAATCAATATGTAGCCTGTACCATTTCTATCAAAAACAACACCTTTATTTTCGTTAACTGAAAATGCTGGTCTTGAAAAAGTATGCTTTTCATTATAAACAACGCTACCATTTGAATCAAAAACGGTAAAATTCTTATCGGTTAAAACTAAAACATTGTCACCTATAATACCTATATTAATTACAGAATCACTTTCAACTGCTACAGGATAATTTTTCCCACCACCCAGAATACCAGTAGAAATTCGTGCAGAAATTGCATCAAATGGTAAAATACCAATCGCTGAAAACATAAATGTAATTAAGAATACCGCTACCAAAGTAAGAGAAATAATTGATATAGCTCTTTGCTTTGGTGAAAGCTTACTCACCCTTTTTTCTATCGCGTAGCCTGTATTCAGTTCCTTTAACCTAAGCTTCATCATATTCACTTCCGTAAAAAACTTTATTAAGATACAAACCATCTGGAATTGCAGTTATACCCGCATTTTTGCGGTCGCCGCTTTCGATAATTTCTTTTATTTTTTCACATTCAATTTTCCCTTCTGCTACATACAAAAGAGTGCCAGCCATAATACGAACCATATTATATAAAAAGCCGTTACCACGAACACGAAAAATAACTAAATCATTTTCGCGTCTAACATCTGCAGAATAAATGGTTCTTACTTTTGATTGAACAGTTGCACCCGAAGCACAAAAAGCAGAAAAATCATGCTCACCGACAAAGGATTGACAAGCTTTATTTAAAATGTCAATGTCAAGTTTTTTATATTTATAATGACAAACCTTTTTATACATAAATGGTGAAAGATTTTTAGTATTAAGAAATATGTACTCGTATTCCTTACTAACTGCATTAAACTGTGCATTAAAATCTTCTGCAACTTCACAACAAGATATAACAAGAATTTCAGGTGTAAGCTTTGTAGATAACGCCACAGGAAACGAGTCACAAGGAATAGTTGAATTTGTTTTTACATTGAAGCAATACGCCTTTGCATGAACACCAGCGTCAGTACGGCTACAACCATTAATTACGACATTTTCCCCTGTTAATTCATAAAAGGCAGTTTTTAGTTCACCTTGCACAGTTCTTAAATCACTCTGGATTTGCCATCCGTGAAAGAGAGAACCATCGAAGGATATTTTAAATAATAGATTTCTCATAATTTATATTAAAGCCTCAAACTGAAAATTCATAAAAATAATAGCACCACAAATAATAATAGTGAAAATAATTGCAACTGCATCACGGAATGTAAATTGCATTTTTCTCATTCGTGTTCTACCCTTACCACCAACATAACAACGGCAGGACATAGCATCAGCTAACTCGAACGCTCTTTTAAATGAAGATATTATAAGTGGAATAAATATAGGAAAAAGTGCTTTTATTCTTTTTAACAAGTTACCACTTTCAAAATCAGCACCACGTGCTTTCTGTGCAGACATAATTCTATCAATTTCATCAATAAGTGTAGGAATAAACCTTAAAGCAATTGTCATCATCATAGCAAATGTATGGATATCAATTTTAAACACCTTTAAGGGTGATAGTAATTTTTCTATAGCATCGGTTAAATCTGTAGGAGAAGTTGTATAAGTAAGCAAAGAACTTATTACTAGTAATGCTACAATTCTTACTGCAATAAAAATAGCTGTAAATATTCCACCGTAAGTAATAGAAAGTTTTTTATACTCCCACAGAATTTCGCCCGTATTATTGTAATAAAGCTGCAAAACAGACGTTAATAAAATTATTGGTAAAAGTGGTTTTAAGCTTTTAAGCATAAGCTTCGGTGAAAGCTTTGAAAGTGCATAAGCAATACATACACTAAGAAGCATTAAACCCATAGATGCAAAGTTTTTGCAAATAAAAATAAATATTATAAGTATAAAGCAAGCAATAATTTTTGCTCTTGCATCTAATTTATGCAAAAATGAATTTCCTGGGAAAAATTGACCGATTGTAATATCTTTAACCATTCTTTTTCCCCCTCTTAAGAAATTCAACTAATTTTTCTTTTGCGTCATTTACAGTATACACATCTGTCGGTACATCAAAGCCTTCTCTGGAAAGCTTTAAAAGCACCCTTGTTATTTCAGGCACATCAAGACCCAATTTCAAAAGCTCACTACCGCGTGAATAAACCTCATCAACACTTCCGTTCATAACAATTTCGCCATCTGATAAAACAAGAACTCTATTGGCAACCAAAGCAACATCATCCATATTATGTGAAACAAAAATAACTGTGCTACCTGTTGTTTGGTTGTAGTGCTTAATTAAATTGAGCAAATCATTCTTACCAACTGGATCAAGTCCCGCGGTTGGTTCATCTAAAACAAGAACCTTTGGTTTCATTGAAATAACACCAGCAATAGCTACACGGCGTTTTTCACCACCAGATAAATCAAAAGGAGATTTTTCTAAATAATCCTCAGTTAAACCAACAAATTTAATCGACTCTGAAACGCGTTCTTTAATTTCACTTTCAGAAAGTCCCATATTTTTAGGACCAAAAGCAATATCTTCAAAAACTGTAGACTCAAATAATTGGTGTTCAGGATATTGAAAGCAAAGACCAACACCAAAACGGCATTTTCTGACATTTTCTTTTGAAGCCCAGATATTTTCATCTTCAAAGAAAATATCACCACTTTCGGGCTTTAAAAGCCCATTTAAATGCTGTAAAAGCGTACTTTTACCTGAACCAGTATGACCGATTACGCCAACAATTTCGCCTAAATTGAAATCTACAGAAACACCCTTTAAGGCACCTATTTGAAAGGGGGTGCCTTTTGAGTATGCGTATTCTAAATTTTTAACTGAAAGTACTGACATAATCTATAATCCTTTATACTAAACTTTTAAATGCTTCTAAAAACGCATCTTCTGTTAAAACATTTGTACCTAAATCATAGCCCTCTTTTTTTAATTCGAGTGATAATTCCAGAGGTTTGGGTACTGAAAGACCGATTTTCTTTAATTCTTCAGTATTTTTAAACACCTCTTCGGGTGCCCCATCAAAGCAAATAACACCATCATTCATAACAATAACTCTATCGGCATTAACTGCTTCATCCATAAAATGAGTTACAAGAATAATTGACATTCCCATTTCTTCTTTTAGGCGTTTCAAGGCTTTTAAAACCTCTTTTCTGCCCTTTGGGTCGAGCATGGCGGTTGGCTCGTCCAAAACTATACATTTAGTCTGCATAGCGATAGCACCAGCTATTGCAACTCTTTGCTTCTGACCGCCAGACAATTTATGTGGTTCGTGAAGACGATAATCATACATTTCAACTATTTTTAAGGCTTCATCTACCCTTTTTCTTATTTCTTCACGAGGTACACCTAAATTTTCAGGTCCGAATGCAACATCATCTTCTACTATAGTTGCAACAATCTGGTTATCGGGATTTTGAAAAACCATACCGACATTTTGCCTTATTTTTATTTCGTTTTCTTCATCCGAGGTATCAAACCCAAAGCTAATAACCTTACCACTTGTCGGATAATTTATAGCATTCATAAGCTTTGCAAGAGTTGATTTACCTGAACCGTTATGACCTAAAACACAGGTAAACTGCCCTTCGTAAAAATCAACAGATAAATCGTTTATAACATCTGTTTCTTCATCGGAATACTTAAAAGAAACATTTTTAAATTCTATAATTTTTTTCATTTCCATTTTTATTTCTTCCAAACTGCAGTTGAACCGCAAGGTAATACAAGTCCGTTTTCGGATACTCTTAAGCCAATTTCATCTGCTTCGGCTTTACCTCCGAAATCTTTTACAACTGTTGAATTTAATATGTAACTCATTACCGCTGGTGAAAGACCTGCGGTGTATGAATTAACAAGTATTGCAAGTGGGTCGTCACTTAAAACCTGTTTACACATTTCTATAAAGCCGTAAACCTCGTTTTCTAATTTCCACACCTCGCCACCAGGTCCTCTTCCATAAGACGGCGGGTCCATTATGATAATATCATATTTCTTCTCTCTGCGAATTTCACGAGCAACAAATTTCATACAATCATCAACAATCCATCTTACAGGCTTGTCTGCAACACCAGATGACTGTGCATTTTCTCTTGCCCACTGTACCATACCTTTAGAAGCATCGACATGAACAACAGAAGCCCCCGCCTTTAAAGCAGAAACAGTTGCGGCACCAGTGTAAGCAAAAAGATTTAAAACTTTAACATCTTCACGACCGCTGTTTTCTATAACATCGCGTACTAATTCCCAGTTACAAGCCTGTTCAGGAAAAACACCCGTATGCTTAAATGACATTGGTTTTAAATTAAATTCTAAATCATTGAATTTAATCTGCCATACCTCAGGAATTTTTTTGTAAAACTGCCACGAGCCTCCGCCAGTATTTGAACGATGATACCTAGCGTGTGCTTCGCGCCATAATTTATTCTTCTTTTCTGTTTTCCAGATAACCTGAGGGTCAGGGCGAATTAAAATAATATCGCCCCACCTTTCAAGTCTTTCACCGTCAGAACAATCTATAAGTTCATAATCTTTCCAAGCGTCTGAAATACGCATTAAACTAACCTCGCCTTAATTACTTCTGCAAGCTCTTCTGCAAGAACCTGAATTTTCTGTTCGTCATTACCCTCAAGCATAACTCTTATAAGTGGCTCTGTACCAGAAACACGAACAAGAACTCTTCCTTCATTACCCAACTCTTTTTCTGCTCTTTCAATAGCATTTTTAATTTCATTATCATGTGGAAAACGTGCTTTACCAAAATCAGAAACACGCACATTTATAAGTGTTTGTGGGTAAACCTTCATTTCACTTGCAAGCTCTGAAAGTTTTTTGCCAGTTTCCCTCATAATCACAAGAAGCTTTAATGCAGAAAGCTCACCATCACCTGTGGTAGAATGGTCAGAGAATATAATATGACCTGACTGCTCACCACCAATATTGTGGCCACCCTTTAGCATATTTTCAAGAACATAGCGGTCGCCAACCTTTGCTTTTTCACACTCTATACCATTTTCCTCACAGAATTTGAAAAAGCCCATATTACTCATAACAGTAACAACTGCTGTGTTGTTCTTGAGTTTATTTTTTTCTTTCATATGCTTCGCGAAGATTGAAATAAGCTTATCGCCATCAACCTCGTTACCATTTTCGTCAATTGCTAAAAATCTGTCAGCGTCGCCGTCAAATGCAAGACCAACATCGCAATTATTTCTTACAACAAAATCACTTAAAAGCTCAAGGTGTGTTGAGCCACAATTTTCATTGATATTTGTACCATTGGGATGTGCACCAATAAAGAATGCATTTGGACAAAGCTTCATAAATAAATTTGGGGCAATTACAGAAGATGCACCATTTGCACAGTCAACAGCAATTCTTAAATCTGATAATGAAGAAATATTATTTTCTTCCATATCTGTTTCCACAATATCCAAAAGATACTCGGAGTAATCTTTGATAGAAGTTCTTGCTCTTGTTACTCTGCCAACCTCACCACCAACCTTTATCGGTGGCACTTGTGCTTTATCTAAAATTATTGCTTCAATTTCTTCTTCCAACGCATCAGGCAATTTATAGCCTGTGCCCTGAAAGATTTTAATTCCGTTATATTCACAAGGGTTATGAGAAGCAGAAATCATTACTGCTGCATCGTACTCATATTTCCTTACAAGATAAGCCACAGCAGGTGTTGGAATCTCACCCAAAAGCATAACATCTGCACCAACTGAACAAAGACCTGCTGTAATTGCTGACTCAAGCATCTCAGAAGAAGCTCTTGTATCCATACCAATAAGTACTCTTGGTTTTTTATTTGTTTGTTTTGTTAATACCATTGCGGCAGCTCTGCCGATTTCCATTGCTAATTCGCAGGTAAGTTCGCTGTTTGCAATACCTCTTGCACCATCTGTTCCAAATAATCTTCCCATTAAAAATTCTCCTTATTAATAATTTTTGAATGTACTTTGCTCGCTATCTTCCTGTGGAGGTATAAGACCTAAATGTCTGTAGCCTAAAGGAGTCACCTTTCTACCACGCGGTGTACGGGTTAAAAAGCCCAATTGCATTAAATACGGTTCATACACATCTTCTATTGTAACCGATTCTTCGCCAATTAACGCAGAAATTGTTTCAAGACCTACAGGACCACCATTATAATTTTCAATCATAGCAGTCAAGAGATTACGATCAATAAGGTCAAGACCTAATTCGTCAATTTCCATTCGTGCTAAAGCGTTCTGTGCATTTTCAACTGAAATAACACCATCACCCATAACTTCTGCGTAATCTCTTGCGCGCTTTAATAGTCTGTTTGCAATTCTTGGTGTTCCTCTTGAACGAGAAGCCACCTCTAAAGCACCATCATCATCAATACCGACATTTAAAATATTAGCACTTCTTTTTACAATTCTTGCTAATTCTTCTGGTGAATAAAGTTCGAGTCTTAAAATAACACCAAATCTGTCACGCATAGGTGCAGAGAGCTGACCTGCACGTGTTGTAGCACCGATAAGTGTAAATCTTTTTAAGTCGAGTCTTATTGAACGAGCTGATGGACCTTTGCCGATAATAATATCTAAAGCAAAATCCTCCATAGCGGGATAAAGAACCTCTTCAATACTTCTTGAAAGGCGATGAATTTCGTCAATAAATAAGACATCACCATCATTAAGGCTTGTTAAGAGTGCTGCTAAGTCTCCTGGCTTTTCAATAGCAGGGCCAGAAGTAATGCGAATCTGAACACCCATTTCGTTAGCAATTATACCAGCAAGAGTTGTTTTACCGAGACCTGGAGGTCCATAAAGAAGAACGTGATCTAATGACTCTTTACGCTTTTTAGCGGCTTCAATATAAATTTTTAAATTTTCTTTTACCTTCTCCTGACCAACATATTCATCGAGTGCGTGTGGTCTTAAAGAGGTTTCTATATCATTATCATTCCCTGTAAATTCCGGAGTAATAATTCTTTCTTCATCTGCAATAAAAAAATCGTTCATTTTTTCACCTTAAAATCTTAAAGTCATATTTTTAAGAGCACCTTTAATAAGGTCTTCTACCGAAAGTGACTGGTCTAACTTGCTTATTGCAAGAGATGCCTCAGTTTGTGTATAACCCAAAGCTGTTAATGCTGCAATAGCCTCCTGAGAATTACTTTTTGAATTGACTTGAGCCACGGCACTTGAAATATTACTGCTTTCTTCACTTATAAAGCCTACATTTGCAATTTTATCTTTCAGCTCTAAAACAATTCTCTGAGCAAGCTTTGGACCAACACCATTAGCTTGCGTAATAGCTTTAGTGTCACCTGATGCTACAGCAACTGCAAAAGAATCCGGCGTGAGTTCCGAAAGAATTGCCAAAGCGGCTTTTGGACCAACACCTGAAACCCCTAAAAGCAATTTAAAAGCGTCCAGTTCTTCGTTTGTGTAGAATCCGAATAAATCCAAAGCATCCTCACGGACATTAAGATAAGTAAAAAGTGTTTCTTCCCGACTACTTGAAGCATTAAGCTTTGCTAAGGTTGAGCGAGTTGTGAAGCATTTAAATCCGACACCACCAACTAACAAAGCAACAGATTGTTCATCCTTGTGGATTATTTTTCCAGTTAAACTATAAAACATTTTTAAAATCTCCCATTCATAATAAGTGAACCACTAGCGTGACCATGACAAATAGCAAGTGCCAAAGCATCGGCAGCATCGTCAGGTTTGGGAATTTTATCTAAATGTAAAAACATTTTTGTCATTTCTTGCACCTGAGTTTTTTCTGCTCTGCCATAGCCTACCATACTTTGTTTAACCTGTAGCGGTGTGTACTCAAAAATAGGTATGCCCATATTTTGAACAGCCAGGACAATAACACCCCTTGCTTGTGCTACATCAATAGCAGTTTTCTGGTTAGTGTTAAAGTAAAGTCGCTCAATACTTACAGCGTCAGGTTTAAATTTTTCTAAAAGCTCTGTCAGGTCATCATATATCTTTTTTAATCTTTCGTTAAAAGGCATATCTTTATCAGTAGTAACAGCACCATACCCTAAAAGCTTGAAGTCATTATTTTCATAACGGACAATACCACAACCTACAATTGCGTAGCCTGGGTCTATGCCGAAAATTACCACTGAAATCACCTCTGACATTACAAAAAGCAATACTTAGTCATTATATATTTTTGTATTATAACATGAATTACATTATATTGCAAGTTTTCAAACTTAATTTGCAGTGTTGCTTTTTCTAAAATGAAAGCGTATAATTGAGACGGTGATTTTATGTATATTTGTAACGATTGCCCAAGAAATTGTGGTATTGACAGAACTATTGAAAAAGGCTTTTGTAATATGGGGTTAGAACCGAAAATTGCAAGAGCATCGGTTCATTTATGGGAAGAACCCCCCATTAGTTCTGGTGGTGGTAGTGGAACTATTTTCTTTAGCGGTTGCAATTTAAAATGTGAATTTTGTCAGAACAAAGAAATCAGTAAAAAGCAATTTGGTGAAACCGTTTCTGTAGAAAGACTTAAAGAGATTTACAAAGAACTCATTTTACAAGGTGTTAACAATATAAACCTTGTGACCCCCACCCACTTTCTTGATTCAATTTTGAAATCACTAAACGAGCCACTTGATGTACCCGTTATTTATAATTGTGGTGGATATGAAAACATTGAAAGCTTAAAAAAGCTAGAAGGTAAAATCAACATTTATATACCCGATTTAAAATATGCAGATGACAACTTGGCTTTTAACTACTCGGGTGCAAAAAACTATTTTGAAACTGCTACAAAAGCTATAAAAGAGATGTTTAAACAAGTCGGGAAATACCGACTTAATGAAAACGGTGTTATGAAAAACGGCGTTATTATTAGGCATCTTGTTATACCTGGACAATTAGAAAATTCCAAAAAAGTTATTGATTGGGTGAAAAATAATTTTAATGATGGCGACATTCTTTTTAGCCTTATGAGCCAATTTACACCGAATGGTGAATGCAAAAAAGACGAATTGCACAGACGATTAACTAAAGAAGAATTTGACGAAATCACAGAGTATTTATACGACTCAGGAATTGAAGACGGATTTATGCAAGAGCTTTCCTCCGCTAAAGAAGAATATACTCCAGAGTTTGATTTAACAGGTGTTAAAACAAAGACAGAATGTTGAGCAATTTACTCAACATTCTGCTTTTGTTATATTCTCTCCATTGTCACAAATTTTCACAAACTTTGGTCGCTCGTATAAAGATTTATTTGGTGTGTGGAATGTTAAATATAGATTTTTATCATCTTTAAAAATCATTCCGTGACCGCCATCGTCATCAATAAGTGGGTCTAAATGTGTGAAATTCATATTTAATTCACCATCGTTAAATTTAACGAGGCACTCGGCATACTGGTGATTTATAAAAGTTGACCAGAGCATAAAAAGTTCGTTTGTTTCAGAACGATACATAAAAGGTCCGTCGGTAACGTAATGTTCACCGTCGGGCTTTTTATCTGCCCAATGTGGTGACGAACCCTTAAAGAGTGTAATTACTTCCCCTACTGTCTCAGTTAAATCTTCATTAAGCTCAACATAACAGATTGTGCCATCAATTATCTGAGTATGCTCGTGACAGAAAATAATAAACGGCTTATTATTTTTATCAATATAAAATGTACCGTCAAGGCATTCCCATTCCTCTGGGGTTACCGCACCTTTGCTATGTGGTTTAAATTCACCTAATGGTGTGTCAGATTTTAAAATAAATGTCCCTCTTAATCCATTCGGTTTTGTAAAGGTTGCGAACATATAGTAATCATCTTTATATTTATGTACCTCAGGTGCCCAGTTCACGTTAGTGTTCATGTTATATTTATCTGAATTAAAGCACTCAATCGGCTCAGACCAGTTTTCTAAATCAGTTGAAACATACACGTCAAAACCGCCAGTTTTCTGACCGAAATTTTCACCTCTTGTGCCATACATATAATATTTTCCTTTTTCAAATAAAACAAATGGGTCACGAATGTTGATTTCGTTAGTTTTCATAGTTTGCTCCTTTAGGTGTTAGGTGTTAGAAATATTATAGCACACAAACACTTTATATTCAATTTAATATTGAAAAACAGTAAATAACTGCTATAATTATAATGATGGGGTGAAAATCATGACTTATGAAGAAGCTTTGTGTTTTAAATTGATGTTAGAAGCAGATTTTTACGATAGTTTCTTTGCTTGGTATGACAAAGCATTAAACGAAGGTAATTTTGATGATTTATTATTAGAACTCAATTTTAATATTTCTGATAAAAACAAAACAATTGAAATATTAAATAATTATATTTTAGATGCAAAAGAAATTAACCCAAAAAAATTATATGATTTAATCTGGAATGAATTTCATAATTTGTGGAACGAGAATAAAATAAATCAAGAAAATATAATTAAATTATTATATTCCATTTTCGTAAAAATTGATGGTGATATAGATGTTTGGAATTCTGTGAATATTCTTGATGACTATTTTTGTCATTTAAAAGACGGAGACGGAATGGTTAACAAAGAAAAATTTAATAAAATATTTTTAGATTTTATCGAAAATAAAGCTGATATTAGCAACTATGATGCATGGAATTTTTTATAATCGGAGAAATAAAAATGAGCAAGCAGAAAAAGCATAAAAAGAAACAACGAAAAGAACGATTACCAGCAAAAGAACATTATAAGTTTAATTTATTACTTTTACTTATAATTATTTATAGCACTATTATTTTAGTAGGAATGTGGAAAAACTGGTTTACAATTTTTAAACCTGACACTTTATATTTCTTAGTAGAAGAAAGTTTTTTAGGATTTTTAGTTATTTTTTTCAATCTGCAAATTTTATTCATTTATGGTAATCTTCACACATTTGCCACAGATAACAAATTCCCTTTTAAAGATTATTTTCGTGGCACAAATAAATTAGCAAAAGAAAAATCAAAAAAATGTTTTACCAAATGTACAATTATATTTTTTATTTCTATAATATGTTTGTTTTTAGGAACTCAAAAAAATATTGAATCCACCGAAACAAGTTTAATAAAAAATAATATTTTTTCAGAACGAGTATTATTCGAATATAAAAATGCAGAAAAAATCGAAATTTATTTTATACACGAAAGAGTTTCACCTAAAGGATTCGATTATTCAGTCAGACCAAAAATAAAAATAACAGAAGATAAAAATATATATGAATTAGAATTTAAAGGTTTCGGATTTAGTTATTTAAACTTAGAAAGTTTTTTAAATAAGTTTAATAGCGATATTATTTATATTGATAATAAAAATATTGAAAACATAATTATAGCAGATGAAAATGAAAAAGCTGCTTTTAAAAGAATATTTAAACAATAAAGTTTTGGGGCGAATTATGGATTTTAAAAATATTAATTTCAAATGGCAATTTAGAAGTTATCAGCAGACCGTACTCGATAATGCAGACAAGCATTTAATGGATGGTAAAATTCACATTGTTGCGGCACCCGGTAGTGGTAAAACAATTTTAGGCTTAGAGCTTATTAAAAGACTCAACGCCCCTGCTCTTATTTTGTCACCATCGGTTACCATACGTCAACAATGGGGTGAAAGATTTTGTGAGGCATTTTTGCCAGAAAATGAAAATGCTGACGACTATATTTCTTATAATTTAAAAGAACCGAAATTACTCACGTCTATTACATATCAAGCGTTACACGCCGCTTACACAAAAACGAATATTGATGAAGAAGCTGACGATGAAGAATTTGAAAATGAAGAAGCTGCAGATTTTACAAATTTTGAAATTTTAGATGTAATAAAAACTGCAGGCATAAAAACACTTTGCCTTGATGAAGCTCACCACTTAAAAAGCGAATGGCAAAAGGCGTTAGAAAAATTTATAGATGCTTTGGGTGGCAGTATTAAACTAATTTCACTTACTGCTACTCCGCCTTATGACAGTGCGCCTCAGGAATGGGCAAAATACTCTTCTCTTTGTGGTGAAATTGATGAAGAAATTTTTGTGCCACAATTAGTTTCTCAAAAAACTCTTTGTCCTCATCAGGATTATATTTATTTTAGTTACCCGACTGAAGATGAATTAAATAATTTAAATGAATACAAAGAAAAAGCAAAGCAAGCTACAAATGAAATAATTAAAAGCGGTTTACCACTTAAAGCATTAGAAATCTCTAAGGTTTTAGAAGATACCGAAGAAAGTGAAATTTTACTTTATGACAACTTAAATAATTTCAGAGAATTATTTTTAGTTGCTATGTACGGTGGTGCCGAAATTAATCAAAATATATTAAAAAAAGCATTCCACGTAAAAGAAGAATTAAAATGCAATATGGCAAATGCTGAAAAAGCATTTCAATTTATTATTGAAGCCCCAGAAATTTTTTCAGAAGAAATTTCAGAAGAATTAAAACAAATGCTTTCACAAAAAGGATTAATTGAAAAGAAAAAAGTAAGACTCATTTCTAATGATAAAATTAATAAATCACTTATTTCATCAAGTACAAAATTAGACAGCATTAAAACAATTGTTGAAAGTGAATATTTTAATTTAAAAGAAAATTTAAGAATGTTAGTGCTTACTGATTTTATTAAAAAAGATTTATTAAAATTAGTTGGTACAAATGACGATATTCACGATATGGGTACCGTGCCTGTTTTTGAAAAAATAAGAAGAAGCGTAAACCCCGAATGTAAAATTGCACTTCTTTCTGGTACGCTTGTTATTGTGCCTGATTCTGCATTAGAAACAATTAAAAATATTGCTGATGAAGAAGGTGTTTCATTCAAAACTAAAAATATTGAAAACACTTTGCACACTCAGATTAATTTTAGTGGTTCTAATAAAAATAAGGTGAAAATTATTACACGCACTTTCCAGACGGGTGTTATCAACGTTTTGGTTGGTACTAAGTCACTTCTTGGTGAGGGTTGGGATTCACCAAATATTAACTCGCTTATTTTAGCAAGCTTTGTCGGTAGCTTTATGCTCTCAAACCAGATGCGAGGCAGAGCTATAAGAATTGACAAAAATAATCCTGAAAAAATCTCAAATATATGGCATCTTTCTACAGTTGAACCAAGTGCTGACGGTGAAAACTCAACTATTGCCGGTGATGATTTTGAAACAATTAAAAGAAGATTTAATTGTTTTCAGGCTCCAGCTTATAACCAGAACGTTATTGAAAACGGAATAGAAAGAATCGACATATTAAAACCACCATTTGATGAAGCAAATATAAAAAGCATAAATCAACAGATGCTTTATATTGCCTCACAGCGTGAAAAGATTAAAGAAAAATGGAATGGTGCTATAAGAGGTAGCAATCACCCAGAAATAGTTGAAGAATGTGAAATTCTAAAAACAGTGCAACCAACAAGTGTTATTCACAAAAATAAAATTATTACTATTATTTTAGCCATATTTATTTTAATTGCGGTTTTACTTGGAATTATTACAGGTGGATTTTTAGGCTTTATTTTATTCGCACTTTCTATAGTTGGAATTTATTTCTTATTTAAAAATTCAAAAATTGTATTTAAGCATTTAACACCAGAAAAAACTGTTGAAACATTTTCAAACGCTGTTTTTAAATCACTTAAAGAAATTGGCGAAATTGATACAAAAGGTGCTAAGGTTTATATTGGAAAAAGAGAAGATGGTAGTGTTAGCTGTTCTTTACAAAAGGCAACTGCAAGAGAAAAAAATGTTTTTAAAAACGCAATTACAGAAATGCTCTCGCCTATTGATGACCCGAGATATTTAATTGTTGCCTCAAATAATTCATCTCAAAAAACAAAATATAATTATATATTCAGTTACGCTTGTCCGAGTGTTTTAAGTGTAAATAAAGAAACTGCAGAAATATTTAAAAGCCATTTAAAAGCTACTGGTGCTAATTTTGATTTAATTTTTACAAGAAATCAGAATGGTAGAAAAGAGCTTTTTAAATGTAAAAAGATGTCTTATATAAATTTAAGTAAGGGCGTTAAAAGTAAAAGAAAAGTTCAATGATCCCAATAACAAAAATCCGTTGTCATTGACAACGGATTTTTGTTATTTAATTATCCTGTGGATAATTTAAATTTATCAACTTTCGTATCTCATCCATCTGCTTTGTTATATAAAAGGTTTGCTCGTGGGTAACTATTGGGCTTTCTTTAAGACCTTTTAAAATGCAATCTGAAAAATGGGTAATTTGTTCCTCAAAACCATTACCTTTATATGGTGTCAAAATTGTTTCACTCTCGCCATTATTTAACTGCAGTTTAATTTCTTGTGGTGCGTAAAAGCGTGGTAAATAAGCGTACCCTTTTGTACCATAAACATAGCCCTCGTTTGGCTTTCTTAATAAAACCGCACTTGAAACATCAGCAATTGCACCGCTTTTATATTTCATTAAAACACAAGTGTGAGCATCGACATCATTAAAAAGATTTGCCTGAGCATTTATTTCTACAACATCTTTTCCAAGATACCAGCTTGCAAAGTTAAGACCATAAACGCCAACATCAAGAAGCGAGCCACCACCGTTCGTATTTTTTAAAGCATGGTGGTCTAATTCATCTTCATCAAATGCATAGCAGAATTTACCTTCGACACCTAAAATATCGCCGAGTTTACCACTTGCAATAATCTCAAGCATTTTCAACGTACCAGGTACTAAACGTGCCCACATCGCTTCCATTAATAAAACGTCATTTTCTTTTGAACAATTAAACATTTCTACTGCTTCTTTTGTGTTTATGCACATTGGTTTTTCGCAAAGCACGTGCTTTTTATTATTCATCATAAGAAGTGAAGCATGAATATGCTCTGAGTGAGGGACTGCAATGTAAGCGGCATCTATTTTGTCACTTTCTGCCATATCCTTATAGCTATAAAATCTATTTTTTATATTAAATTCATCACCGAATTTTTGGGCATTCTCTTTTGTTCTGGAGGCTATTGCAACGAGCTCTGCATTCTCTACATTTTTAATTGCATTTGCAAAACGATGAGCAATTGTACCTGTTCCGACAATACCGAATCTTATTTTTTTCATAATTATATTCCCCTGTTAATCTTTGATAATACTAAGTATATCATACTCTCAAATAGTATGCAACAAAATGAAGCACAACAAAATGTAAAAAAAGTAGTGACAAATTTTTTAAAAAGTGCTAGAGTGAACGTGAGGTGAGATTATGACGAAAATTTCAAAAAATATTAAAAGACTCAGAAACACTCAGAATATAAGTCAGGAAGCTTTAGCTGAAAAACTTTTCATTTCACGTCAGGCAGTTTCTTCCTGGGAGAACGACAGAACTCAACCTGATATTGAAATGATTGGTAAATTAGCTGAAGTATTTAACGTTTCAATTGAAGAACTCATTTATGGTGAAAAAAGAAAGCTTGAGCTTGAAAACGAAGAGCCAAAACAGAATAATAAATTACTTATAATAATCTTCTCTATTTTAGGTTCATTGTTTGTTGCGATTGGTATTATATTTTTTATTTTCTTCGGATGGGAAAGCTTTGGCATTGGCATAAAAACATTCTTAGGACTTTTACCAATGTTAGCTGGTCAAATAGTTGCAATTTACACCTATATGAAAAAAAGAAACTCCGTAGCATTTTCTGAAAGTGGTGCTTTAGTGTGGTCTGTTGGTGTTACTGCTACCCTACTTTTAGTTAATGGAATTCTTGGTATTGATATTGAACTTTTTGTGCTTTTAGCACTGAGCGCAATTTTAATTCTACCCGCCGTATATATCTTTAACTCAGTTTCAACTTTGGTTGGATTTTTCGGGTTAGTATTAACTGCTACTGCTAATGGCATCAACGATTTATTGACTTTTTTCTTCTTAGCAACAAGTATGATTTCAGGTGTATTTTTCACAAAGCACTCCAAAGGCAAGGTCGATGATTTTCGACATAATTTCAGTGTATGGATTTCAACAATTGCAGTATTTATTTCAATTATAGAATTAGTTATTGGGTTTGATTCAACATTATTTTCAATCAGCATATTTGGTGTATTTTTAGCACTTTTCACTTCCATTTTTGCTTTCTGCAAAGAAAGAGTTTTCAACAAACCGTTTTATCTTTTGGGCACACTTGGTTTAATTGGAACTTTAACTTTTTTAACAATGATAGATGATATAGTTACATTTGATTTTGTTTTTAATACTTCCTATTTCAAAGAAGAAAACCTGTTACCATATTTAATCATAAACTTAATAATATACCCTTTGATTATAGGTTTCGGTGCTTTTGTCGGAAGAAACACTCTTATTAAAAATCCGTTAAAAACAGCAATTTTACTTGTAGGTGCAGTTTCAACTTTATTTGCAGTATTATGTGGTGATTGCTTTGTTCCAATTGCAATTATACTTACTATTGCGCTCGCTATTTGCTACATTATTATTGGCTCTAAGTCAAACAAGCTTTATGAACTGAACGTAGGTCTTCTTGCAATAATTGCTATTATGTTCAGAATTATAACCGAATTAAGCGAAAACTTATTGGGTATTGGTTTTATATTCTTAGCTTCTGGTGTAGTTCTTTTCACAGTTAACTTCTTGTTATTGAGAAAAGCAAAAAGAGATAAAGAAAGTCTTCAGGCAACTTCTCAGGTTTCTGAAATTACAGACGGAGGTGACAGAAATGCTTAAAGAAAAAGGAAAAATAATTTTAATTATTATTTTAGTTATTCAATTAATCACTCCGTTTACTTTTTTAATTTATCAAAGAAGTGTTAATAAGCATTTAGAAAACCCTAATGAATATATAAAATTAAATATTGATTCAATTTCTGTTGGTTATGAAAATAAACTTTTTATTGAATTTGATATTTCAGAAATCCACAAAACAGATAATTATTATAAATACAATTACATTATTTTTGAACCTCCAATAAATAATGAATACTCAAAAATTAAATTATCAAACAAATCACCTGAAAACAACAATTATATTTACAACGACCATTATTATAATTTATTTTATTATGAATCAGAAGAGCCTTATGGTATTTATGAAAAACACGGACATTTGAATTTATATAATAAATATAATGAATTAGATAACGTTGCATACGGACATTATGAGGGACCATTAACTGAAGCTTATGCTCTTGTAGGAATCTATAATAATCAATTTAAAATTATTGAAATATATATTGATGGTTACACTATCAACGAGTATGTAATACTTTATGAGAATAGCGATATCAACCTTTTGAGATATAATTATTATGATTGGGACACCGAATTCACTAAAGAAGATTATTTAAAAATAATTCCAGAAAATAAAAGAAATTTATATTATTTAGTTTTAGGTGAAAACAATGTAACCGAACCCGCTTAAAATTAATTGTCCACAACAATTTCAACAAATTGTTGTGGACAATATTTATTTAGCTTTTATTTTTCTACCAACTATTATTTTAAAAGAAATATTAAAAACAATAAAACTAATTAACATAAATATTGGTTCAAACAATGTACCTGAATTCCATTTTTCAAGAAAACCTTTTACATTTAAAATTTCAAGTAAATTAATTGAAAAAAGAGTGCTTTCCGGTTTACCTAAAAGAAAATAAATCAAACAAACAATTAAAAAATAATCGGGTAATATTTTAATTGCAAATTCTTGTGGTGTTAAATTAACAGGTTTATTTAAATCTTTTTCAACAATATTTTTTCTTGTAAATTTAAATACAGGATAAAATAAAGCTCCACTTAAAAAAATTGTTAAAATTATTTCAAATATTTCATTATCTAAAATAAATTCATTTAATCTGAAAGAAAATGCACGAGCAAGAATTACTACAAATGAGAAAAAGAGTGTCAAGATACCATTATAAATCAAACTATATTTTTTATTTTTTAATAATGGTGTATATGTAAATAATTCTTCAGCATCAGTAAATTGTTTTGGCCAAAGTACAATTAAAAACATTATTAAGAAGCCTAAAATAAAACCGGTAAAGAACTCCCAAGTTGACCACGCACATCCCGATAAAAAGGCTGGTGTTTTAACACCTGACAAAAATCCCCTGTCTGAGTCTAAAATCAAAGAGCAATCAGCTAAGGTTATAGCCACAGCACAAGCGCAATTAACTAAAAATGCAAAAATTGCTGTTACTCTGTCTTTTAAAACTATTGCAACTGATAAAAGTGAAGCCAAAGTACCAACTGCACTTGAGATAACCTTAATGCTTGTAAAGTAGTTACGGCAGAATGGTATTCTTTTAGCCCAAGGAGCAGACCCGAAATTTACAATAAATGCTTTCATTGGAGACATATCGTACCCCGCATCGCGAAGACCTTCTTTACATGCCTCAACTGCTTCTGGATTTACAAGCTCTAATATGTAATGCGAAATTGTGAAATTTGCAATTACCATTGTTAGATAATAAACAGCTATAAAAATTAAAAAATCTCTAAATTCGTATTTTTTCTTAGAAAAAAGTGAGCCCAAAGAAATTGCAAAAAGTGGTAACCACCCAAAACCTAAAAGAAGCATAATTACAAGACCGCTATATTCATTTATTTCTATATATCGGTAAGCTTCTTCTCCAGCAAAATTGGCACTACTTGAAAGATAGCCATTCATCTGTGAATTAAGTGTTCCCCAACCACCCGCAGTGAGTGCCGCAAAAACGGCTGTAAGTGGCATCATCTCATAATTCATTTTTTTACGCCTACCATAAAGTGCAAAAATAAACATGATAAAAACGAATGCTACTGCAAACATTCCCCATTTTGCACCAAAGCCATGCGAGCCTCTTACACGCCACATAAAGCCCATAAGACAAGCACCAGCCAAAATTGCAAAAATCTGTTGATACCAATTTAAATTATCTTGTTTTGTTATTGTCAAAGAATCACCCCTTTATATTATTATAAATCTACCAATAAATTTCGTCAAGACAAATATAATAATACGATAAATTATCCGAATAATACTTAGGATGCGAAATTCAATTCTAGTTTGTCGAAATGTGTTGAAATTTGTTGAGACAAGTGTTAAAATATAATAGTAATAAATACTAGGGTGGTGAAAAGTTGCTTAGTAACAGAATCAAACAATTCAGAACATATTACAATATAGAACCAAAATCAATTGCTAAAACCTTAAATATTGATTTAGATGAATATTTAAAATATGAGTCTAGCGAAGTTGTACCCAATATTAATATATTGACAAAATTGGCATCAATTTACAAAGTAACTCTTAATGAGTTATACGGTCACAACCCAATGCTACAGCTTTATGACAAGCTAAATTATGAGAATAAAACCAAAGAAGATGAATATGAAGCACTCAAATTCGCTGAGCTTTCTATAGACGAAAAAGAATTGATTTTAGCATATAGAACAATTGATAATAAAGAAAAAATATTTAAAATTATAACCGAAGAAAAAAATTAAAGAGAATGGTGTTCTTATATAACTGTAAGAATCCCATTCTCTCTTTGTTATTAAATTTCAATTACTTAATAATTTCGCCCATAAGACCTGGTGTTGCAAGAGCAGCATTGCTTTCATCTGTATCAATGTGCATAGCAGCTGCAAAGTTAGGGTTAACACGAACAACTACATCACCAAAAATAAGGCTTCTGCCTTCTGTTTCAACCTTAACATTAACAATTTCTTTATCAGAAACACCGAATTCTTCAGCATCAGCAGGAGTTAAGTGAATATGTCTTTTAGCAACAATTACGCCTTCTTTAAGCTCAACCTCGCCTTTAGGGCCAACTAATTTACAAGCACCGCTACCAGCTGTGTCACCACTCTCTCTTATTGGAGCTGCTACGCCGATTGAACGAGCATCTGAAGCAGAGAGCTCTACTTGTGATGATGGTCTTGTAGGACCGAGAATTGAAACTGCTGGAAACTGACCTTTTGGACCAATTACTGCAACTCTTTCTTCACAAGCGAATTGACCTGGTTGTGATAAATCCTTTTTCTTTGTGAGTTCATAACCTGCACCGAAAAGTGTTTCTAAATCTTCCTTAGAAACGTGAACATGACGAGCAGATGTTTCAACAAGAACCTTTGCCATTTTAATATCCTTCTTTCAATATTGTAAATAAAGCACCTTTATAATTTTCATATAAAGGTGCTTTTAGTAATTAAAGATAATTATTTTGCACTTTCTTCAACTGCAACAGCACAAGCAACAGTCATACCAACCATTGGGTTGTTACCAGCACCAAGAAGACCCATCATTTCAACGTGAGCAGGAACTGATGAAGAACCAGCAAACTGAGCATCACCGTGCATTCTGCCCATTGTGTCTGTAAGACCGTAAGAAGCAGGACCAGCAGCAACGTTATCTGGGTGAAGTGTACGGCCTGTACCGCCACCAGATGCAACTGAGAAGTATTTTACATTGTTTTCCATAGCCCATTTCTTATAGGTACCAGCAACTGGGTGTTGGAAACGAGTTGGGTTTGTTGAGTTACCTGTGATAGATACATCAACTTGTTCTTTACGCATAATTGCTACGCCTTCGTTTACATCGTTTGAACCATAGCAACGAACCTTAGCTCTTTCACCATTTGAATAAGCTGTTTCGTTAACGATTTTGAGTTCATCTGTGTAATAATCGTAATCTGTTTCAACATATGTGAAACCATTGATTCTTGAAATAATCATAGCAGCATCTTTACCAAGACCGTTAAGAATAACTCTTAATGGTTCTTTTCTAACTTTGTTAGCTGAACGAGCGATACCAATAGCACCCTCAGCAGCAGCAAAGCTTTCGTGACCTGCAAGGAAAGCAAAGCACTTTGTGTTATCATCAAGAAGCATTGCACCAAGGTTACCGTGACCAAGACCAACTTTTCTTTGGTCAGCAACAGAACCTGGGATACAGAATGCCTGAAGACCAATACCAATTTTAGCAGCAGCGTCTGCAGCCTTTGTTGCGCCACTCTTGAGAGCAACTGCAACACCGAGTGTATAAGCCCAAACAGCATTTTCAAATGCGATAGGTTGAACACTCTTAACTTCTTTTTCTACATCAATACCTTTTGAAAGGCAAAGTTCTCTTGCAGCCTCAAGGCTTTCAATACCATATTCGGCAAGGCACTTTTCAATACCGGCCATTCTTCTTTCTTTACCTTCGAATCTCATATCATTAGCCATTTTAAGAAGCCTCCCTTTTCTTATTCTTCTCTAGGGTCGATGTACTTAACAGCGTCAGCAAAACGACCATAGTTACCTGTATTATTTTTAAGAGCTTCGTCAGCAGACATACCGTGACGGATATCTTCCATCATTTTACCGAGTTTTACAAATTCGTAACCGATAACCTGATTGTCAGCGTCAAGAGCCATACGAGTAATATAGCCCTCTGCCATTTCCATATAACGAACACCCTTTGCTTTTGTGCTGAACATTGTACCAACCTGTGAACGAAGACCTTTACCTAAATCTTCAAGACCGGCACCAACAACAAGACCATCTTCTGAGAAAGCTGATTGGCTACGGCCGTAAACAATTTGAAGGAAGAGTTCACGCATAGCAACATTGATAGCGTCACAAACAAGGTCTGTGTTAAGACACTCTAAAAGAGTTTTGCCAGGAAGAATTTCTGCTGCCATAGCTGCAGAGTGTGTCATACCTGAGCAACCAAGTGTTTCAACAAGAGCTTCTTCAACAATACCATTTTTAACATTAAGAGTGAGCTTACATGTACCCTGTTGTGGAGCACACCAGCCCACACCATGTGTGAAGCCTGAGATATCTTTAATTTCGTATGCCTTCACCCATTTTGCTTCTTCTGGAATAGGTGCAGGACCGTGCTGTGGACCTTTTGCTACTATGCACATGTTTTCTACTTCGTGTGAATAGTTCATAAATCATTGACTCCTTTCGGATGTTTATTTTTTACTATAATATTTTAGTACATAACGCCATTTAAGTCAAGAGTAAAATCACCCTTTAAACAACAATTTATACAGTGCAATATGGTAATTTTTATTAAATTTGAATAAATGACTTGTTTTTGTTGTCGAACATATATATAATAATGTATTAGTGAAAATATTTTTTATGTGGTGTATGTATGGTTTTTTCAAGTTTAATTTTTATATACGCCTTTTTACCGATTACACTTTTGATTTATGCAATCGCTAAAAAGAACAGCGTCAGAAACTACATACTTTTAATATCATCCCTTGTTTTCTACACATGGGGTGAGCCTCTTTATGTCTTAATTTTAATTGGAATGACATTTATCGACTGGCTCTTTGCTCTTATTATTCAAAACACCTGTGAAAAAGAAAAGAGCAAAAAAGCATTACTTGTTCTAACGGTTATTATAAATCTTTTAATTATTGGCTTTTTCAAATACACAGGCTTTTTACTTTCAAATATAAGTGCAATATTTGGTGTTCCAGAAAAAATCCCTGAGATTTTATTGCCTATTGGTATTTCTTTTTATACATTCCAGCTTCTTTCTTATGTTGTTGATGTTTACAGAGAGGCGGTCCCTGCACAAAAGAAATTTTCCAACCTACTTCTTTACTCAAGTCTTTTTTATCAATGCATAGCAGGACCTATTGTCAGATACAGCGATGTGCAAAACGAAATTGAGAACAGAAGAATTGATTTTACTGAGGTTTGCAACGGCATTACCAAATTTTCAATTGGTTTAGGTAAAAAGGCACTAATTGCAAATGTGTGCGGTTCACTTTCAGACCAGCTTTTAGTTTCGGATGCTTTTATGAACTCGCCTGAGACTGTAAACGCAGCACTTTCTGAATTAGCTTCGCGTTCAGCCGTTGGTATTCTTTTTGGCGTACTCTTTTATATGCTACAGATTTATCTTGATTTCTCTGCATACTCAGATATGGCGATTGGTATGGGACTTATGGTTGGTTTCCACTTCAAAGAGAATTTCAATTATCCATACATAGCAAATTCAATTACTGATTTCTGGAGAAGGTGGCATATTTCTTTAAGCACATTTTTCAGAGACTATGTTTACATTCCTTTAGGAGGTAACAGAAAGGGCAAATTTAAGACAAACCGTAACATATTTATTGTATGGTTTTTGACTGGACTCTGGCACGGTGCTTCGTGGAACTTTGTTTTGTGGGGGCTCTTCTTCTGCGTATTCTTACTTTTGGAAAAAGCGGGTCTTTTAAAAGCTTTAAAAAATGCACCTAAATTTGTCGGTATAATTTATAGTCTGATAGTAGTTTATTTTGGTTGGATTTTGTTCAGATTTTCTGATTTCAGATTTATCCCTGTTGTTTTGAAAGGTCTTTTTGGTCTTAACAATAACGGATTTATTGATTTTGAAACAAAAACTCTTTTAGCTTCTAACGTATTCTTCATTTTAGTTGCTATTTTGGCTGTTACACCAATTGTGAAAAAGGTAAAGGAATTTATTATTCCAAAATGCAACACAGAAAAGAAGCAATTAGCTTATGAGATTTGTTCAATTGCTCTTCCGGTTATAATATTGTTGCTCTCTACCCTTTCACTTGTCGGCGATAGCTACAACCCATTCCTTTATTTCCAATTCTAATTTTGAGGTATTCTAGATGATATATAACAAACCGCGTGACTTTATTTTTCGCACTCCTGCCCCTCCTGAGCAGGAAAAAGTAAAAAAGAAGAAGAAAAAGTTAAAAGTTACTGAAAAAACAACTGAAATTATAATAATAAAGCAAAAACCTAAGAAACAAGAGCTTATTAAAATCGCATCATTTTTCATTACGCTTTATTTAGGCACTATTTTTGCTTTTATTATTCCGTTAAGACCTACATATTCTGAAAGTGAAAAGCGTTCATTACAGAGCTTCCCAGAGTTTACATTCAAGGCTCTTTATACTGGCAATTATTTTGACGATATTACTCTCTGGTTCTCTGACACATTTCCATTCAGAGATGGTATGACAAAAACCAACTCACTTTTAAAATCACTTTCGGGTTTTTCAACCGTCAAAATTCACGGGGATGTTGAGGGTGGAGACGATATTCCTGACGCTCCTTTAGATGTAGATTTAATAGTTACTGAAACTACAACAAAGCCTACAACAACAGAACCACCAACAACAAAACCAGTAACAACTGAGCCACCAACTGTCACCTCACCTGTTGTAGTTGAAACTACAAACGGACAAGCTACAGAAACCGTCCCTGCTGATATGAATATTCAGTCCCTCGGTGCAGTTTTACTTGCTGGTAACTCAGCTTATGAATACTACAGTTTTTCAAGCTCACTTGCTCCAAGATTTATAAACAGTGTAAACAGTATTAAAGTGGCATCTGGAAACAAATCTAATGTTTACACCCTTGTTGTACCAACAAGCATTGACATAGAGCTTAATGATGCAGTAAGAAAGGATGTTAATTCTTCTGACCAGAAGAAAGCACTTCAATATTTCAACTCATCATTTAAAAACACAACGGCTGTTACTGGTATTTATGAAAACTTAAGAAACCACAGAACAGAATACCTTTATTTCAGAACAGACCACCACTGGACAGCCTTAGGTGCTTACTATGCTTATGAGCAATTTATACACACAAAAGGTGTTGACCCTATTTCTCTTAAAAATTATAAAACACTGTCATTTGACGGATTTTTGGGTAGCTTTTACGCAAACACAAACCAATCACCAGAGCTTGCTAAAACACCTGATACAGTTATAGCTTATGAGCCTTACAACAAGGTTGATTTTACTATAACACAAAAAGATGGTCAGACATTCAAGTGGAAAGTTATAAGTGATGCAAATGAGCTCGCACCAAATATGAAATATTCAGCATTTATTGGTTCCGACCAGCCGTACTCTGTTATTGAAAATCTCGATAAAACTGATGGCGAAACATGCCTTGTTATTAAGGATTCTTTTGGTAACGCGTTTGTACCGTTTCTTATTCCACACTATAAAACAATTCACATAATAGACCCAAGACACTATGAATCAACATTAAGTGAATTCAGTGAAAGTAAAAAGATTGACGATATAATCTTTATTTCTAATATATCGACAACAAGAAATGAGATTTTTATTGGGGCTATGGAAGGGTTTATAAAGTAGTCTGGCTAGTTGACTAGTATGGCTAGTGAGCAGTTTTAAGTATAAAACAAACTACATTCTCTCAATTTGGGTTAAATGAAAGAATGTAGTTTTTTTATAAATACTAGCAACTAGTCAAGTCAACTGCCTGAATTCGTAGGACAAGGGCATTCTTTACGATAATGATATTGCTATGAGTAAGTATCAATCCTGATTTTACTCTTTCAATATTTCCGCTCATTTTGCATGGGCTTTGCTTTTTGTTGCCTTTTTGCTTCTTTTCAGGCTCGGTTTTCACACTAACCGTCCCCTGATTGTTCGTGAACAATGCTGAAACCGTTGATAATCAAGGTTTTTTGAGTTCAATCACAGAACCGTCCCCTGTCTTAAACGTCCCTTGTCTTATTTCCACTGAAAATCACCTGTGTTTTCATTTAGCAATAAAGAACTTTCTATTGGATTACCTAAAAAAACAATATTATATTTACCCTGACGTAAAATTAAAATCTTTTTTTTATCAATTTCGCCATCATATTTTATATTGTAATCAAGAATAATGTTTTCAAAAATTTTATTTTCAAAACTATTATTATCAAAAAAATCTGGTAAATAAAAATCATCAGTTTCATTTAATGAATAAATGAAAACTGTTGTTTCAGTATCTTCTTTATCTATCAATAAAGAGAGTTTGGAAAAAAAATCAGCAGTTTCAAAATTATTAAGTTTTATGTATTGTCCAGATAAAAATCCCGAAATTTGTTTTAGGTATTTAGGATTCTCAATTGAATAAATAAGCAATAATTCATATACTTTTTCTTTAATAGTATCGTCTGTATTCCAAGCCGAAAAAGAAATTAATGAACTATTATAAAAATTCACAATCTCATTTTCTAAAAATAAATCATAATATTTTTTAAAAACTTCATAAGTTGCTTTTATAGAAACATATGGTTCATCCCCACTTAGTAAATAAGATATTATATAACACCATAGCACACTGTTAAAATACAGTTCTGGATTTCCGACAATATCCTCAATTTGTTGCTCATCTACTAAGTATGTTTTACTTTTAGTAACTAGTATATTATAATAATCATTGTTATTTAAACATTCATCGAAAAAAATGCTCCCGTATTTTTGCAATTTTTTATAATCTTGAGTTGTCCATGTATAAATAACAATATCGCCTAATTCCTCTATTCCTTTATTTTTTTCATAATCCTTGATCATAAGATTCAAAGCAACATCATTCGAAAAAGTGCAAGAAGACATATGGAAAACAATTATTATTATCAATACAATAGAAATAAATTTATTTATTTTCATTCGTATCCTCCTATTTTCACGGTAAAATAACGCCATCATCAGTCTGTCCCCAAGCTAAGGCATTATATACAGCTTCTCCCCATTGTTCTCGGATACTTTGTACAGCCAAATATTTTTGATCATATGACATATTGTCCCAAGAAATATTACAAACATCAATACCGTAAACTATTTCCATTTCTTGTTTATATCCGACTGCACGAGTATCACAAACACTTTGATATTTTAAATCAGAGGAAAAAGCATCACTATCTGGGGTCGTTAAATTTAATTCTGCGGCAGTTTTTCCAGTATAACATATTGTATGTACGTCAGAAATAAATGTTACAATATTTTTTTCTTTGTTATCTATGGCATCACCAAAATCATTTATTGCAGATACAGTTGAGTTAGCAGTATTGAAACGTCCAACAGAATTTGCTGTTTTACTAATAACGCTATTTTTACTCAACTTGCATAATTCTATGAATATTTCTTTACATTTATCCTTAATATAATCAAAAAGTTTTTCTATTCCACATCCACTCGGATCACTATACATAACCGGATTATTCCCACAATACGCAAACATATTGTAACCAAGAACATCACCATTACCATTTAATGTTCCATCCGCATTCAAAAACCTACCAACTTTTGGGTTGTAATATCTACTCTGTAAATAATACAAGCCGGTTTCACTATCATAATAATACCCACGATAACGAATCGGGTTAAGCTCACCAATGCTTCTGCCAGAGGTGTCTGTTGTCTTAACTACTTTACCCCAAGCATCGTATTCATAAGTTACAACGCAAGTGCCTTTGCTGTCATAAAGAGCAATAACATCACCCTGAGAGTTTACGAGTGGATAGTACATATATCCCGAGGTCGAGTTCGGGTAGTAACGAATAGCAGAAATAGTTCCATACGCATCGTAGAAATAGTAAAACTTAAGATTTCCACGAGCTTCATA